>MFTB01000017.1 GCA_001785195.1 Candidatus Muproteobacteria bacterium RIFCSPHIGHO2_12_FULL_60_33 | reverse complement strand
AGGATCACGCGCAGGCGCTTCAAGGCTTCGACCTGGATTTGACGCACGCGCTCGCGCGTAACGCCGATATCGGCACCGACCTCTTCCAAAGTCGATATCTCGCGGTGATTCAACCCGAAGCGGCGTTCGACCACTTCGCGTTGCTTGTCGTTGAGTTCGTTCAACCACTGCTGGATCAATTGCTGCAGGTCATCGCGCTGCAGTACCTTTTCGGGGTCGGGGGTGCGTTCATCGGCAATGGCGTCCAGCAGCGAACGGTCCGGGTCGTCATCCAGCGGCGCGTCCACGGAAGCCACCCGCTCGTTCAGACCCAGCATGCCTTTCACGTCGTCCACCGGCTTGTCGAGCAGGTTAGCGACTTCTTCCGGAGACGGCTCATGATCCAGTTTCTGCGCCAGGTAACGCGCGGCGCGCTGGTAGATATTGATCTCCTTGAGAACGTGCACCGGCAGGCGGATGGTGCGCGTCTGGTTCATGATGCCGCGCTCGATGGTTTGCCGTATCCACCAGGTGGCATAGGTGGAAAAACGGAATCCACGCTCGGGGTCGAATTTTTCCACGGCGCGGATGAGGCCGAGATTGCCTTCCTCGATGAGATCGAGCAATGACAGGCCGCGGTTCATGTAACGCCGCGCAATCTTGACCACCAGGCGCAGATTGCTTTCGATCATGCGCTTGCGCGCCTTGCCGTCGCCTTTTTGCGCCTTGCGCGCAAAAAAGACTTCTTCTTCAGCGGACAGCAGTGGCGAGAAACCGATTTCCTTCAGATAAATGCGGGTCGCGTCCGCATGGGAATAGCGCACATCCCGTGATTCACGTTCGCTGGATTCTGTCTCGGCCTCGGGCGCATCCTCCTTGCTGGCAACGGCGGCGGCAGGCTCGGCGGTTTCTTCGTCTTCGTCCTCGGCCTCATCGGCGGCAACGAGGGTTTCGTCCTCCGTCTCTTCGGACTCGGGAGATACCTTGGTCGGCTCGGGCTTGGATACGGACTTTCCCTTGCCTTTTTTAACGGCTGGGCGGGTCGGTTTGCGTGATGGCATGGTTACTTTCTGGGAAGATAATCCTGCGGATCCACCGGGGCGCCGCGGTATCGTACTTCAAAATGCAGCTTGGCCCTGTCGGTGCCGCTGTTGCCCATGTCGGCGATTTTCTGACCGCGTTTTATCACATTCCCTTCCTTGACGTAAATCTTGTCACAGTGGGCATAAGCACTCAGAAAATCGGCGTTATGTTTGATGATGATAAGCTGTCCGTAACCGCGAAGTCCACCTCCTTGATACACGACTTGTCCCACTTCCGCCGCAAAAATCGGTTGGCCCTTCTTGCCGGCAACGTCAATGCCTTTGTTTGGTCCGTTGGCGGAATAGCGTTCCAGCAACTCGCCCTGCGCCGGCCACACCCAGGATAACCGCCCGGCCGCCGCGGGTGGTACGCGACGCGCCGGCGCGGCGGTCTCCGGTTTGTCCGGCACCGGTTTTTTCTGACTATCCGATCTGACGGGAGGTTTTGATTCCGGGCGCGACGTCCTCCCCGCGCCTGCAGGCGGAAAGAGCCGCAACCTCTGTCCGGGCTGGATGAGATAGGGAGGAGAAATATGGTTCCACCGGGCGACATCCTGATAGTCGCGCCCGGATTCCCAGGCAATACTGTAAAGCGTGTCGCCCGGCTGCACCACGCGGTACTCGGCTTCCGACTGTCGCAGTCCCTTGCCCTGTTCGCTGACCGGAGGCAGCGGAAAGGTACTACAGGCGGTCAGGCCAGCCGCGAACAAAATGACGCCGCACGATTTCAGGCAGGAATTCATCCGCTCCATTCCGACCGGGAAACTTGCGTTTTCAGAATAAATCTCTCACCAGCGGGACAAAATTCACCAGCTCGATTCGTTCCTGGATCAGGCCTTTATCCGTCTGCTGTACCAGCAACAGTTCCTGCATCGCCGGCCCGCCGACCGGGATGACGAGACGGCCACCGGGCGCCAGCTGTTCGACCAGTGATGGCGGTAGCTCCGCCGCAGCGGCCGTGACAATAATCCCGTCATAGGGCGCGTGTTCCTTCCATCCCCAGCTGCCGTCCGAAAGCTTGATATGGACGTTGCGACAGCCAATCTCGCGCAAGCGTTTGCGCGCGAACTTCATCAATGGTTCAAGGCGTTCCACGGAGTAGATTTCATCCACCAGGCAGGCCAGCACCGCTGTCTGGTAGCCGGAACCGGTGCCGACTTCCAGTACTTTTTTCGGGCGTCCACCGGCAATCAGCGCCTGGGTCATGCGCGCCACGATATAGGGCTGGGAGATGGTCTGACCATGGCCGATGGGCAGGGCCGTGTCTTCGTAGGCGCGGCTGGCCAGGGCCTCATCGACAAAAACATGGCGCGGCACGCGGCGAATGGCATCGAGCACGCGTTCGTCATGAATACCCTCCTCGCGCAATCGCTGGATAAGCCGGTCGCGGGTTCGCCGGGAGGTCATGCCGATGCCGTGGACGTCCATTCTCACCGGTAGTCGATTCGAAGTCGGTCTCGCTAGATTTTCCTGAGCCAGGCAGAAACCTGATCCAGTGCAGTATAACGGGTCAAATCTACATGCAAAGGGGTGATGGAAACGAAATGGTGACGGATCGCATGGAAATCCGTTCCCGGTCCCGCGTCGGCTTCCGCACCGGGCGCCCCCACCCAGTAAACCGGGTTACCACGCGGATCGTTGGTGCGAACCACCGGCTCCGCCTTGTGACGATGACCGAGGCGCGTGGCCTCGAAGCCGGCAAGCCGCTCCAGCGGTACATCCGGTACATTGACATTCAATATGGTGTCCGCCGGCAGCGATTCGCTTTTCAGTTTTTCCAGCAGGCGCAAGGTAACATGCGCGGCAGTTTCAAAATGCGCCCCGGTTTTGCCCGCCAACGATACGGCGATGGCCGGCAACCCCAGGAAGCGCCCTTCCATCGCCGCCGCCACCGTGCCGGAATAGATCACGTCATCGCCGAGATTCGCGCCACGGTTAATCCCGGCGATGACGATGTCAGGTTCCTGCGCCAGCAGTCCGGTGATCGCCAGATGCACGCAATCGGTCGGTGTCCCGTCAACATAATAAAATCCATTGTCGGCTTTTTGCACGCGGAGTGGATGCGTGAGTGTGAGCGAATTGCTGGCGCCGCTGCGATCGCGTTCCGGCGCCACCACGTCCACCTGCGCCAACGGCGTCAGCGCCTGGGCCAGACAGGCAAGACCGGGCGCAAGATAACCGTCGTCGTTACTTAGGAGTATGCGCATCAGCGGGTTATGGTATCGCGCGCTGTGCGCGCGTTATGAAAAGCTAATTGCGGGTGGCTCCGCCCCTGCACCCGGTTTTGTGTCGCCTGCGGCGACGCATACTTGTGGGTGGCTGACCCACGGCAGGTGACTTTGGACTCGGACCATCCTTGGTCCTCGCCCTGCAGGCAACCTTCGGCTGTCCAAATTCGATCCCATCGAATTTGTCTTTGTTCGCGCAAAGACAATTTTGCCGGGAGCAAAATTGGGCGCGCTCCGCGCGCCCGCAGGGCCCGCGCCAGGGATGGTGCGGGCCTAAAGTCACCAAAAGAAAACGCGCCCCGAAGCCACCGAAACCTTCCTGCGCTTCTCGCCGGAACCGGCGCTCGCCTAACTCGCCGGGCGCTGTACAACGCGCCTCGGGCTCGATCAAAAGTCTCGCGACACTCCCGATTCCGGCTGCGATGCTCGGCGGCAGCTACGGGGATATTAAAAAACCCAACACTGCGCTCTTCGGGGATCACTGCTTCGATTGGCGGCAAAATAGAAAATACGAGTCGCGCCAAGGATGGCATGTATGGGCTACTAGAATGGTCGGGGCGAGAGGATTTGAACCTCCGACCACCACCACCCCAAGGTGGTGCGCTACCAGGCTGCGCTACGCCCCGTTTGTGTGTTTGCGTGGAAGGGTCCCGCATGATGTACCGCAGAGTTGCGGCCGTCATCATACCGGAGAATCCGCTTGAGACAAGGATAATTTATATTTTTTTCAGCATGTCCAGGACATCTTCCAGCTCGTGGATGAGCGTTTTGATGGCCTGTGTACGACTGGCATCCGGCGGAGCGGGATTGTCCATATCGAGTTTGTTGCGCGCACCGCTGATGGTGAAACCTTCGACATAAAGCAGACTGCGAATCTGCCGGATGAGCATGACGTCGTGACGCTGATAGTAGCGACGGTTACCGCGACGCTTGACCGGCTTCAGCTGGGGAAATTCCTGCTCCCAATACCGCAGCACATGCGGCTTGACCGCGCACAAGTCACTGACTTCACCGATGGTGAAGTAGCGCTTGCCGGGTATGGTAGGAAGTTCGTGATTCTCGCCGGGGTCAAGCATTTAGTTCCGCCTGCTGTTTGAACTTTTCACGGTTCGCATTGGCGTTCTGCTCGACTCGTTCCTTGAGTTTATGGCTGGCACGAAAGGTGACCACGCGCCGGGCGGTGATGGGAATCTCTTCGCCCGTTTTCGGATTCCGGCCGGGACGGGAGTTCTTCTGACGCAGGGAAAAATTGCCGAAACCGGAGAGTTTTACCTGTTCCCCTTCGGCCAATGCCCCGCGTATCCTTTCAAAGAATATCTCGACAAATTCCTTTGCCTCCCGCTTGTTCAGACCCAGCTCGTTAAACAGGTTTTCCGCAAGATCTGCTTTGGTCAATGCCATAGGTCGATACCTTCTTTTCTTATTCCCAGAGGGACTTTACTGACGCGGCTGGGCTCCCAGCCGAGACTTCAGGGCGGACATGACCTCCGCCAGCACCCGCTCCACGTCGTCCTCATTAAGAGTGCGCGAAGAGTCCTGCAAGGTCAAGCCTAAGGCCAAACTTTTTCTTCCGGAATCAATGCCTTTCCCGCGATATTCGTCAAATAGCTCAAGGTTGACCAGCAATCCCCCGGCCGCTTTTTGCACACAATCCAGAACTGTCTGAGCCGGCGTGGATTCCTCTACAAGGATAGCAAGATCTCGCCGGATCGAGGGAAATCTTGAAAATTCATGAAAATTAGGGATTTTTCCATTCCGCAGGGCGGACAGTTTCAGCTCAAACAATACCACCGGGCGATCCAGTCCCAGCCGGGATTGCACTTCAGGATGCAACACCCCTATCAGTCCAATCCGGCTGCCTTCAAGCTGAATTTCAGCCGTTTGCCCCGGATGCAGGGCCGGGTGTTGCCCGGGCTGAAAATGCACGTTCTGTTCGATTCCAGCCAAGGCCAAGAGGGCCTCCACGTCGGCCTTCGTGTCATGAAAATCTATCAGACGTCGCGGAAGCCCCCATTGCTCGGCCATGGCCTCGCCATAGGTGGCGCCGGCGAGCATGGCCTCCTGATGGAAATTCTGCCCCTGCGGCAGGAAGACGCCCCCCATCTCGAAGAATCGCGCGCGGGTCTGCTGGCGGTTCTGGTTGTACAAAATGGTCTGAAGCAGGCCGGGCCAGAGCGAAGTACGCATGACTGCCATTTCCGCGCTGATGGGATTGGCCAACTTGGCTGGCGGCACCTGCGGATCCACCAATGTCTGGATGGCGGGATCGACAAAGCTGTAGGTGACGATCTCCTGATAATCACGGTCAATCAGGCCGGAGCGCAAGCGGGATTCGCCAACGTCTGATTCGGGTACCGGGCTGGCGGCCATTTCCATGCGCGGGCGTCGGCTGGGAAGCCTGTCATAGCCGTGAATGCGCGCGATCTCTTCGATCAGATCCACTTCACGACCGATGTCAAAACGGTGTGATGGCGGCGTAACCGTCCACTTGTTTCCCGCCTTCCTCAGTTTCATGCCGAGGCGTTTCAGAATGTTTTCGACATCCTTCGCGGGTATGTCCAGGCCCAGAAGCTTGCTGATGCGCTCCAGACGCAGGGAAACCGGGGAGATGCGCGGCAGATGACGCTTCACCGTCTGCTCGACCAAAGGTCCCGGCTTGCCACCGACCACGGCCAGGAGCAGCGAGGTGGCCCGCTCCATGGCCAGCCGCTGCAAGGCGGGGTCCACACCGCGCTCGAAGCGGTAGGATGATTCCGTTTGCAAGCCATGCTCGCGCGATCGGACCGAGATAGTTTCCGGACGAAACCAGGCGCTCTCCAGAAATAAATCGCTTGTGGTATTGCTCACAGCGGAATCCATCCCGCCCATGATGCCAGCCAGGGCCAGCGGTTGTACGTCATCGGCGATCAAGAGACTGCCCGGCTTCGGCGTCAACCGGTTTCCATCGAGCAGAACCAGCGACTCATTCTTCGCGGCGTGACGCACGTGAATGGAGCCACGGATTTTTGAAAGATCGAAGGCGTGCATGGGCTGACCCAGCTCGATCATCGCGTAATTGGTGATGTCCACCACCGGATGAATGCTGCGGATACCCGAACGCCGGAGTTTTTCCTTCATCCACATCGGCGTGACGGCGTGCGAATTGATGCCGGTCAGCACGCGTCCGATATAGTGGGGACAGTCCTGCTGTGCGTCGAGTTTGACGGTGATTCGTTGCCGATGCCTTGGCTTCGCCGGTTTGATGGCGTGAGATTTTATTTTTGCGCCGGTGATGGCCGCGAGTTCACGCGCGAGACCGGCCACACTCAGACAATCCCCGCGGTTCGGTGTCAGATCGACTTCCAGCGAGACATCATCCAGGCCGAGATATTCGGTTAAAGACGCGCCAGGTTTGGCATCGTCGTCCAAAGCCAACAAACCATCGGCGGACTCGGCCAGGCCCAGCTCCTGAGCGGAACAGAGCATGCCGTAGGAGGCCACGCCACGAATTTCCGTGTGCCGGATTTTCATGCCGTTCGGCAGCGTTGCGCCCTCCAGTGCCACGGGGGCCAGCATGCCGATAGCGGCATTCGCTGCGCCACAGACGATATCAAGTGTTTTATCCTTGCCGATACCCACACGGCAAAGTCTGAGTTTGTCGGCAGAGGGATGCGCTGTAATCGACTCGATCCTGCCGACGACAACTTTATCCAGCTTCGGCGCCACGGGTTCCATGGCGCCGACTTCCAATCCGGCCATGGTCAGTCGATCCGCCAGGGCCTTTCTGTCCAGTCTGGGCGAGACCCATTCACGCAGCCATTTTTCGCTAAGTTTCATAATATCGTTGGAACGCAGATGAACGCAGATTTATATAGAGATAAACGCAGATAAACCCGTATTTTGATCCTATCTGCGTGCATCTTGTTTTTAACCATCTGCGTCTATCTGCGGTTCAGAAATCTTACTTGAATTGCTGTAAGAATCTTAAATCGTTTTCGTAGAAAAGCCGTATATCGTTCACGCCATAGCGCAACATGGCCAGACGTTCCACACCCAGGCCAAAGGCGAAACCGCTCCAGCGTTCGCTGTCGATGCCGACATGCCGGAACACTTCCGGGTGCACCATGCCGCAACCCAGCACCTCGAGCCAGCCGGTGTTTTTGCAAACGCGGCAACCCTTGGCGCCGCAGATGACGCAGCTGATATCCACTTCCGCTGAGGGTTCAGTAAAGGGAAAGTGGGACGGGCGAAAACGCAACTTTAGCGACTTCTCGAAGAACTGCATCAGAAAATCACCCAGCACCCCCTTGAGATCGGCGAAACTCACATCCTCGTCCACCATCAGGCCTTCGATCTGATGGAACATGGGCGTATGGGTCACATCCGAGTCGCAGCGGTAAACACGCCCGGGCGCGATGACCCGCAGCGGCGGCTTGTGCTGTTCCATGTAGCGGATTTGCACCGGCGAAGTATGCGTGCGCAGGAGCCGGTGCGCGTCGAAATAGAAAGTATCGTGCATCGCCCGCGACGGGTGATTCGCGGGGATATTGAGCGCCTCGAAATTGTGATAATCGTCCTCGATTTCGGGACCGTCGGCGACAGCGAAGCCCATGCGCGTGAACAGTGTCTCGAGGCGTTCCAGCGTGCGCATGATCGGGTGCGGACCACCCTGCCGCACACCGCGCCCGGGCAAGGTCACGTCCACCACCTCGCGTGACAGCTGATTGTCGCGGGCGGCTGTCTGCAGCTGTTGTTTGCGCGCGCCGAGCTTCTCCTGAAGCGCTTCCTTGGCCTGATTGACGATGGCGCCGGCGCGCGGGCGTTCCTCCGGCGACAGTTTGCCGAGGTTCTTCAGTTGTTCGGTCAGCGCGCCCTTCTTTCCCAGATACCGGACGCGGATGTCCTCCACGGCCGCCACGTCGGTGGCCGCGGCCACGGCCGTCCCGGCCTCCTGCATCAGCGTCTTCAGCTGCTCTTCGATGGTGGTTATTGTTTCAGTCACGTTTTATCAATCTGCAAAAAGAAAAGGGAAAGGCCTGTCGACCTTTCCCTTTCTGCGGAACTGAATATCGAGGCAGCACGCGCCGCCTGCAGGATATCAGCCTGCCAGGGCCGCCTTCGCCTTGTCAGCCAGAACGGAAAAGGACTTCTTGTCATGCACCGCGATATCGGCCAAAACCTTGCGGTCGATGTCGATGGTAGCTTTTTTAAGCCCGTTCATAAATCGGCTGTAGGAAAGACCGCACTCGCGTGCAGCGGCGTTGATGCGGGCGATCCACAGCGCGCGGAATTCGCGCTTGCGGACGCGCCGGTCACGATAGGCGTATTGACCGGCCTTGGCGACCGCCTGTTTGGCGACGCGATAAACCTTCCGGCGTGCGTTGTAATAACCCTTGGCCTGCGACAGCACCTTCTTGTGGCGCGCGCCGGCCGTGACTCCACGTTTGACTCTTGGCATGTTCTATGCTCCTCAGCTGTACGGCAGCAAGCGGCGCAGGCCGGCGACGTCGGTGCCGTGCACCGTGGTCGTCCCGCGCAAATGACGCTTACGCTTGGAGCTTTTCTTGGTGAGGATATGGCGCAGATGCGAGCACGAACGCTTGAATCCGCCGCTCGCGGTCTTCTTGAAGCGCTTGGCCGCGGCGCGATTGGTTTTCAGCTTGGGCATGTTTGGTACTCCTTAAATAATAAAGTAAGCGCCTGGGGGCACATGCGTGGCCCGTTCGGTCGCGGATCATAAAACTTCGTAAACGCAGATGGACGCAGATAAATACAGAGAT
>MFTB01000016.1 GCA_001785195.1 Candidatus Muproteobacteria bacterium RIFCSPHIGHO2_12_FULL_60_33 | reverse complement strand
GGTCGCTGAGCACCACGTCGAGATTGGGATTCTGTATGTGCGCCAGCGCCGCCTCGCCGCTGTCGGCGACGAGCACCTCGTGACCGGCACCTTCCAGCACCATGCGCATCACTGCCTGCATGTTCTGTTCGTCATCCACCACCAGTACGGTGCGTTTCATAACACCGCTGCCTCCTGGTACAAAGGAAACCGCATGACGAATCGGGCACCATTGCCTTCCGGCGGCAGCGCCTCGAGCCGTCCGCCGTTCGCCTCCACCAGGGTATAGGCGATGGTCAGTCCCAGACCTGTGCCCTGCTCCTTGGTGGTGAAGAACGGCTCGAACAGGCGCGGCATGATCTCGGCCGGCACCCCCGGCCCGTTGTCCTCGACCGACAGAAACACGCGCCCGTCTTCCATGCCGGAGCGCAGCCAGAATTTGCCGTCCTTTCCGTTCATGGCCTGCAGGGCATTGGTAAAGATATTGCCCCAGGCCTGTTGCAGCAGGCCGGGATCGGCCTTGATCTTAGCGTCATGGTGATGGAACTCTCTGTGCACCGTGACCGCTTTGCCCCCGGCCAGGGCCAGGTCGAGGGCACGTTCGAGCGGCTGGGCCGGATCAATGTCCGCGAACGAGGGCTGACGGTGGCGCGACAGCTGCAGAAAGTCCTGCACCAGATGCGAGACGCGCAAACTTTCCTCGCGGATCATGCGCGTCAGTTCGGTTTTTTTCTCCGGCGCATAATCAGGCTTGTCGAGCAGCGCCGCCGAGGCATTGATGATGCCGATGGGATTGCGGATCTCGTGCGCCAGTGCCGCCGACAGCTCGCCCATGGCGGAGAGCTTGTCTTTCTGGAAACGCTGCGCCTGTTCGTCACGCGCCTCGCGCAGCCGCGCGGCCATGGCGTTGAACGCCTTGGCCAGATCGCCGAGCTCGTCATCGGAACTGATCGGCACGTTGGCGCTGAAATTCTGGCCCGCGAGCTGCATGACGCCATTGCGCAGATATTCTAACGGGCGCACCACCAGACGCGACAGCAGCAGGCCGGCGAGGCCGCCGATAACGACGCCCAACAGGGAGATGAACAGGAACAGTGCGGCACGGTTGGTGAGCACCTCCTGGACGCCGCGTTTCTCGAGCCCGCTGAACATGATTGCCTCGACCCGTCCCGTGGGGTCCACGATCGGTGTGTACAAGCCGCGGAACTGACCGTTCTCGGCCTCAAGACTGTAATAAGGTTTCTTGTCCTTCTCCAATCGGGCGAGCGCCATCCTTGGAAGATGTTTGAGCACTATCACCTTTCCCGGTGACGAAAACAGATCGAAATACTTTTTGCCCTCGCGATAATAAAGCCGCGCCTTCAACCCGGTGAGCTGCGCCAGTTCATCGGTGAAGTCCTGCCCCAGCAGACTGCCCAGCACGAGGTAGTAGCGTGGCTTCCCGCGGCGCGGGATCGGCGTGATGCCGACCGCGGCCAGCATGGTTTTCTGCTGGCTTACTACCTTGAGCACGGCCTCGGTCTGGCCGCGCTCCCACAGAGCGTTCACCTCCACCGGAATCGAGGAGTACAAGAGTTTCTTTTCCGGGCTGTAGAGCTGGATGAGATTGATGCCGAGCTCCTGCGAGATGCGCTGCACCGGCAGCGGAATCGCCTCCTCGGGATTGCGTTCGACTTTGGCGACGTACGCCGGATCATCCGCGAGCACGCGCCCCAGGATGACCGCGTCGTTCTGATAAGCCTGTAGCCAGTGCTGGTTGGAACGCGCGGCATCGACGATCCATTGCTGCAAACGTTTCTCGAAACTGATCGAGACCCACTCGGCCGCGAGCCAGCCGGCCACCAGCATCGGCACAATCACGATGACGGATATCGCCAGCAATACCTTGCGCTGGAGGCGGCCGAGCCTGAATAAGGGAAACGGCATATTTTTCTTGAAATTCCCGGGACTACAAATTTTGAAGCTTGCTACAAAATGCAAGCATAACGCAGTGTGGGGTATATATATAACTATTTGATTCTAATATTGAATATGAATGGCACAGCGATTGCTCTAGAGATCGGCAATGATGGCAAGGAATGCCTGCATCCCAACCATCAGACTTTCCCATTTGCTGTTTACCTCAAGGAGCCTCCGGTATGAAAAAGTTACTGTCCACCCTGTTTGCCCTGGCGTTCGCCATGATGTTCGGCCTGGTGCACGTCGCCAGCGCGATGAAGCATGAAGCCCCGGCCGCCAAGAAAGAAATGAAAGAAGAGATGATGATGAAAGACGGCATGACTGACGCCAAGAAAGAGATGACCAAAGAAGAAAAGAAAGAAATGAAGAAAGAGAAGAAGATGAAGAAGAAGGCCGCCAAGAAAGAGATGAAAGACGGGATGAAGGGTGCAACCCCGGCCGCTCCTGCGAAATAATCTCGCTTAGCTTGAGTCACACCAAAGCGCCCCTTTCGGGGCGCTTTGTTTTTTGCTGATGCTTTGGACGTGCTATGGATCCAAGGAGCCTCTGAGTAAATAATCATTCACCGCAAAGACGCGAAGGACGCAAAGAAAAACATAAGGGAACCTCTAATAATTCAAATGTAGGGTGGGTTGAGCGAAGCGAAACCCGCCGAACAGTATGATTTTGTTGGGTCCGCCGCTGGCGCGGCTTGACCCAACCTACATGAGAAGCAATTTTTAGAGGTTCCCATAAGATTTTTATTGGGTAAAACCTTTGCGCTCTTTGCGCCTTTGCGGTGAGAAATTAATATTACTCAGAGTTTCCTCAGGTACCTTTTCAGTCACTACTTTTTCTTGGGCGCCGGCTTTTTCTTCGCGGGTTTGGCAGCAGCTTTCTTATTGGATTTTGTCGGCGCGCCCTTGCCGGCCGGAGCCGCCGGGGCCTTGCCACTGCGCACGCGCTCGATCAGCCCGCGCAGATACTCCATGTACTTCTGCGTATTCGCCACCGCGGTATTGGCGGCGTCGATGCCGGACTCGCCCGGCTTGAGCTGGCGGTAGGCCATCTCGATCACGTCCTCGTCCAGCACCACGAAACGCCCCGCCGCCGGTCCGGCCATGCGGCAGACTTCCTCCACGCTCGCTTTTGCCCGCAGGTTGATTTCGTGCAGCTGCTTGGCGCGGTCCGGCCCAATCCAGCTCATGATCGTCCAGTGGTCGCCCGGCTTGCCGGGTTTGTCGAGGTACCCCTGCCAGACTTGAGTCGCGGCCTGGCAATCCTTGATAACGCCTTCCAAGCGAGCCAGCACCTCGGCACGCTCCTTTTTCTTTTCGGTTTTCCACCGCGATACCAGATCAATCGCTCGGTCCAGGCTATCCATGGTTATCTCCGTTTTCCTTGGTATTAAAAAGGTACACCCTAACCCGTGGCGGGTTCTCCATTTATTTTGGGACAAGGCATGGGGACTGACAAGGTAAACACAAACAAAATAAATCGGCTTTTTTGCCGGATTTTTACTTGATCCAGAAGGAGACGCCCGGTGGTTGCCCGTGCCGGAGGAACGGCTGGGGTTTCGCCTGAATACAATCTATTTCGCCAGTTTGGCCTCGGAAAGCAGCCGTTGCCCGGCGAAACGGATGGTCATTATCCCCGCCAGACAAACCAGTGCGGTTCCGCCAAAAGACAGGAGATCCGGAATTTCACTCCAGAAAATCCAGCCGATGCCGGCGGCAAATACCACGGTGGAATAGGTAAACGGCCCGACCTGGGCAGCCGGCGCATGGGCATAGGCGCGCGTCAGCAACAGTTGCGCCAGGCTGGCCAGCGCGCCCATCCCGAGCAGCAAAATCCACAGGCCGGGATCGGGTGTCTGCCAGCGCCACGCGAGCGGTACCGCGGACACGGCCGTGCACACGAGACTGAAGTAGAAAACAATGCGCAACGTCGGTTCCGTGTTCGACAGGCGCCGGATGCTGACCATCGCCAGTGCCGCGAACAGCCCCGAAGCCAGGCCGATCAGGGACACCGGCGTGAACAGACCCAGTCCCGGCTTCAGTATCAGTACGATGCCGACAAACCCGGTCCCGATGGCCACCCATAATCGCGGCGATACCTGTTCGCCCAGCCACAAGGCCGCGATGAAAGGAATAAACAAAGGCGTGGAATAATTCAGCAACACCGCTTCGGCCAACGGCAGGTGAGCAATGGCGTAGAAATAACAGTACATCGCCGAGACGCCGGCCAAGCCGCGCCCGAGATGCCCGCGCAACCTTTTCGTTTTCAGCTGGCCGAGCCCGCGGTGCAGCACCCACGGCAGCAGCGCGAGCAGGCCCATCACGCTGCGGAAGAACACCACCATTTCATTCGGCAGTTCGGCCGAGAGGTACTTCACCAGCGCCCCCATGGTGGAAAACAGCAGCCCCGAGGCGATCATCAGCAGCGCGCCGCGTCGCAGATCTTCCGGGTACACGCGCGCGAGACTCAAAGACCGCCGCGCAGCATCAGCTCGCGCGGATCGGGATTCAGGTAGGTCTGGCCCGCGATATACGGGTCGGGGTGGCGCCGGAAATGATGCTTGAGCAGAGTGAGTGGCGCGGCGAACGGCGCCTCGCTCCGCCGGTAGGCATGAATCATCCCGAGCAGTTCGGCCTTGTCGCCGGTGTCCAGATGTTTTTTCAGATAGCCCATGAGATGCATCAGCACATTCGCATGGCGCGCCGGCGTCGCCAGCCGCTGGAATGCCTGCATCAGACGTAAAAGGTATTCATGTCCTGACTCTTTCAGGTTCCGCCGGCCGGCCTGCGCCACCAGTCGCCCGAGCGCGCGGTAGGCCTCGACGTCATGGGCCATGAGCGCCAGCTTGTGGCGTGTGTGAAATTCCACCAGCCGCGAGGCGGTCAACCCGTGGGCCACATACTCCTGCCAGCGCCGGTAAACGAACACGCGCTCGATGAAATTTTCCCGCCGGCGCGGATCGCTGAGCCGGCCCTCCTCCTCCGCCGGCAACCAGGGTTGACCGGAGAGAAATGCGTCAGCATAAATTCCCCGACCACTCTTCGCCGGCGCTCCGGCATGTTGATAAACCTTGACGCGCTCCATGCCGCAACTCGGCGACCGGCTTTTGAACACGTAGCCGCTCAGGTCAGTGAGCTGGCGTGCCTGCTGTTTCCCGTAGGCGGCGAGTTTGTCCGTTACATCGAGGGCGGCGTCCTTCACGCCAACGGCGCACGGCGCCGCGGGGGGACCGACCAGCCGAATCGGCGGCCGCGGTATCCCCAGGCCGATGGCAACCTCGGGGCAGACGGGAATCCACTCGAAAAACTGCCCGAGCGTGCCGGTCAGAAAACTGTCGAGCTGGTGGTTGCCGTCGAAACGCACCTTTTGGCCCAGCAGACAACTGCTGATGCCGAGACGAATTTTGGCGCCGTGGGCACCCGTGGATTTGGTCACTGTTACCTGCCTTGCCTGAACATCGCCGCCATTCTAAATCAGGCAACACAACCCGGTGGAAGCCCGGGTGAAAAAAAGCGCGCCAGGTGTTAACCGGCGCGCTTTCGTGCGACAACGCTGATTGGTCAGAAGCGGAAATACACGCCGAATGACAGTGCCGGATACCATTTGAAATCGCTGAGGTCCGCTTCCGCGCTGCGGCGCTCCTGCTCGAGATCCGACGTCAATCCCGCGGCGGCGCCGGTCGCTGTCAGGGCCAACTTTGGCGATCCCTGATACAGCACACCGATATCCGCCGACACGCCCACCTTGGCGCCCGGACGATTACCCCAACCGATGCCAAGATAGGGCGCCGTGCTGTTGAACGTGAGCTTGCCGTTCAGCGTTCCGACCTGCGCGGCGGTATAGGTCACACCGTTGATAACGTAGCTGGAACCGGAAGGCTTGCCGGTCAGGTCCAGTTCATTCTTGTTGTACAGCACACCGCCGGTGAAACGGAACGTGCCGCCGAAGGGATGGTAATTCGCCAACAATGCGACGGACTGAAGATCGAACTTGAAGTCATAATCGATGTCGCTGGCGCTGTCGGTGGTTTTGTGATCATAGGAATTGAATCCCAGGCCCAGACTGAATTTTTCGCCGAAGGACCTGGAAATTTCCACGCCGACACCCAGCGTTCCTGCCTTGAGGTTAACGCCAATATCCTCGGCGTAGGCAACGGCCGCGGGCAAGGGCAGCATCAGGACAGTGCAAACGGAGATGAAACGCTTTCTCATGGTGTCTCCTCTATGGGGTATGTGTTCCAGGGTGTGTAATGGCAACTTCCATATCTTTAAAGATGCATCTCTCTGTAACTTAGATCATTCCAGCCCCGGCACAAGCCATAACCATTGAACTCGGAGGCCGGAGCCGGTGGCGGCTGACAGCCGTGCCGGTTCCCGCGGCACTCGATCATACAGGGGTGCTAAAGTTGCGCATATGGTTATCCCGCAGCTGGTGGCGCACCGGGGCTATCCCCGGCATTACCCGGAAAACACATTGATCGGGCTCGAGGCCGCCATTGCCGCGGGCGCGCGCTTTGTCGAAGTGGACGTGCAGCTTTCTCGCGACCGCGTGCCGGTGCTGTTCCACGACCGTGACCTGAAGCGCCTGTGCGGCGTACGCGGCAAGGTCCACGATCTCCGTTATGAGGAACTGTGGGGCCTGCGGGTCGCCGAGCGCGAGCGCTTCGGCGATCGTTTCAAGGACGTGCACATCACCCGTCTGGCCGAACTCGGCCACCTCCTGGTACGTCAGCCGGAGGTGACCGCCTTCGTCGAACTCAAGCGCTCCAGCATCGAGCGTTTCGGCATCGACACCCTGCTCACGCTGGTACGGCGCTCGCTCAAGCCGGCCCTCGCCCAGTGCATATTGATTTCGTATTCGCTCGAGGCGCTGCTGGCGGCGCGGCGCCAGGGCTGGTCCCGGATCGGCGCCGTCATCGATCAATGGGATGAGCACGGGCAGGAACTTATCGCCAAGATAAGTCCGCAGTTTCTTTTCTGCGATGTGGACGGCCTCCCGCGCGAAGGCCAACTTCAAATCGATGGCACGAAGCTCGTCATATTCGAGGTGGCGGACCCACGGGTGGCGCTGGCGCTGGCGGCACGGGGGGTGGATTTCATCGAGACCTTTGCGGTCGGCGAGATGTTGCAGGAACTCTCCCGCCATGCGGCTTCTCCCTGATGCCAGGCCCGGACTACGACGTCGTTGTCATTGGCGGCGGCATCCATGGCGTCGGCGTGGCCCAGGCCGCGGTCGCCGCGGGTTATTCGGCCCTGCTGCTGGAACGACAGGCACTCGGCAGCGGTACGTCCAGTCGCTCCAGCAAACTCATTCACGGCGGTTTGCGCTATCTCGAAAGCGCGCATCTCGGGCTCGTGCGCGAATCGCTGCGCGAGCGCGAAATTCTCCTGCGCGTCGCGCCCACATTGGTTCGGCGCGTGCCATTTTATATTCCCGTCTATTCCTCCACCCGCCGCCCGCCGTGGATGATCCGCGCCGGGCTGTCCCTGTATGCCGTGCTCGGCGGACTTTCCCGCGACACGCGCTTCGAATCCGTACCGCGCGCGCGCTGGGAGAGCCTCGACGGGCTCGACACCCGTGGGCTGCGGGCGGTGTTCCGTTATGAAGACGCCCGGACCGACGACATTCTGCTGACACAGGCCGTGATGCGCTCGGCACAGACGCTCGGGGCTGAGCTGCGTTGTCCGGCCAATTTTCTTTCAGCGATACGAAGCACGAATGGCTTCAAGGTGCATTATCTCGAGGGCAACGGCGAAAAGGCGTGCCACGCCAAAACACTGGTGAACGCCGCCGGTCCCTGGGCCAATGCCGTCCTCGACCGCATCACGCCGCGCCCGCCGAGGCTGACGGTGGACCTCGTCCAGGGTACGCACATTCTCGTTGAAGGCGAGATCCGCCACGGCGTTTATTACGTCGAGGCCCCGAGCGACGGCCGCGCCGTGTTCGTCATGCCGTGGCAGGGGCACACCCTGGTCGGCACCACGGAAACGCCTTATGACGGCGACCCCGGGGCGGTGCGGGCGCGGCCGGAAGAGATCGCTTATTTACGGGAAACGTTGCAACACTATTTCCCGCATTCTCGCGGCCGGTTGCTGGACAGTTTTGCCGGCCTGCGCGTGCTGCCGCAGGGACCGGGGTCGATGTTCCATCGCTCGCGCGAAACCGTTCTGCATCCGGACAATGCCGACCGCGTGCGTCTCGTCACCGTCTACGGCGGCAAGCTCACCGGCTATCGCGCCACCGCGGCCAAGGTCATGCGTCTGCTCAAAAAATCCCTGCCGTCAAAACCCGTGGTCGCGGACACGTCGAGGTTGACGCTCTCGCCTTGATTCGATGCCGCGGGAAATCAGTTGGCAACAGGTCTCGCCGGTATTCGCAAACGGCATCGACATTGCTTCCAAACCCTTTGCTGTAAAAGCATTTTTCCGTTTGAAGCTTGAGATGACTTGTCAGGCGGACGCATCTTCCACAGAATGCGGGAAAATATAAGGCCATCAGGCCAGACGGACGGGGCAGCTAATGAATATCTTCGTGGGCAATCTCTCCGCGGCGGTCACGACGGATGACCTGCGCCGGCTATTCGCCGGCTACGGCACCACCATCAACGCCATCCTCATGCGCGACACCGACACCGGCCTGCCGCTCGGTTACGGCCACGTGTACGTGGTGCCGGAACCGGCCGCCTACGAGGCCATCATCAATCTCGATAAGGTAAACCTGAAAGGCAACCTCATCGCCGTGCGCGAATGCGTTTATCGCGCACACCGGGAACGGCGTCAGAGCCGCCTCTCATGGAAGGGTGTCGAGCGCCGGGTGGCGGGGTCGCGCCGTCACAACGGCTACGATCAAACATCTCCGGCGTCTTCTCAGCAGCGTCTCGGCTGAGTCGGCTCAGCCGGCGATCCGTTCAATCGTCCAGTAAACCCCGACCACGGCGATCAGCGCCGACAACGGCTGTACCAGGCGCGCGCGGTACCAGCCTTTGGTTTTCCACCACAGACCGACCAGCAGATAGGCCAAGGTAATCACGCTGAGCTGACCGAGCTCCACGCCGAGATTGAACGTCAACAGCGCCGTCAGAAACTCCGAGCGCGGCAGGCCGATCTCCTGCAACACCCCGGCGAATCCCATCCCGTGCAGCAGACCGAAACCGAAGACCACGAACGCACGCCACGGCTTCAGCTCCGCCGTGACCATGTTTTCGACCGCCACGTA
>MFTB01000015.1 GCA_001785195.1 Candidatus Muproteobacteria bacterium RIFCSPHIGHO2_12_FULL_60_33 | reverse complement strand
GGGAATCGCCGATTGCAGATGCGCCAGCAGATCGCGGTCGAGTTCGACGGCGTCGAAGTGTGCCAAGTGTGCTGCCAATTCGCGTGTGATCGCGCCCTTGCCCGGCCCAATCTCGACAATATGATCCTCGGGCGCTGGCGCCAGCGCCGCGACGATGCGCGCGATGACATTCCGGTCGTGCAGGAAATGCTGGCCGAAGCGTTTGCGCGGTCGATGAGAACTCATAAGAGTTCAATTCACAGGATTAACAGGATTTTTCAGGATTTACAGGATTATTTTGTTTGTAATGTTCTTAAGTTTTAATCCTGTTAATCCTGCGTAATCCTGTGAATCCTGTCTATTTCTTTTTTGCCAGTTCAATAGCCAGCTCGATTGCGGCGTAGATACTTGATGGATCGACCTTGCCGGTGCCGGCGAGTTCCAGCGCCGTGCCGTGGTCCACCGAGGTGCGCACGAACGGAAGCCCGAGCGTGATGTTGACGGCATGTGCAAAGTCGTGATGCTTCAGCACCGGCAGGCCCTGGTCGTGGTACATGGCCAGCACTGCATCCACGCCCCGAAGCTGGGACGGGATGAACGCGGTGTCCGCCGGCACCGGGCCGCGCAGGTGCATGCCCTTGGCGACGAGGGCTTTAATCGTCGGCTCGATAGTCTCGACCTCCTCGCGCCCCAAATGACCGGATTCCCCGGCGTGCGGATTGAGCCCGCAGACGAGGATCACCGGATTGGCGATGCCGAATTTATTCCGGAGGTCGGCATGCAACACTTCGAGCACCGCCGTCAGACGTTCGCGCGTGATCGCGCGTGGCACCGCCGCCAGCGGCAGGTGCGTCGTGACGAGCGCGACGCGCAGGGAAGAGCAGGCGAGCATCATCACCGGTTGTGCGGCGTTGCTCGATTCGGCCAGAAACTCGGTATGACCGGTGAAGCTGATCCCGGCGTCGTTGAGATTGCCCTTGTGTACCGGACCGGTGACCAGCGCGTCGAATTCACCGCGTCGGCAACCGGTGACGGCGGATTTCAGCGTTTCGATGACATAGGCCGCATTGGCCGTGTCGAGCCGTCCGGCGCTGACAGGCCGCGCGGTTTTGACCGGAAGCACGTACACGCCCTGACCGGCGGACTCGCGGCCTTTGCTTCCTTGGCTTCGTAAGCGCGCCATCCCTGGCGCACTCCTCCATTCGCGCGCGGTAAATGGCAGATGCAATTGCTTCGCGCGTTCCGCCAGCAACGCGGGATCGGCGATCAGCACCAGGGCGCAGGCAGGCGGCTGCTGGGCGAGCTGGATGGCCAGGTCGGGCCCCACGCCGGCGGGTTCGCCGGGGGTAAGAGCAATAACGGAAACGGCGATCATTGGAGGAGATTCGACAGGATTGCCTGATTTAATCCTGCAAAATCCTGTTAATCCTGTCTATCGGATTTTTAATTGACATCTTCAAGCAGATATTCCACAAACGCCTCGCTGCGCAACTGACGTGCCCACTGTTCGTAGCGCTCGTCGGCCTTGCGCGCGTGGATCTGCTGGCGCGCCGCGGCGAACTCGCGTTCCTGGCTGATGTCGTGGCTGCGCCGGTCGAGCACCTGGATGAGGTGCAGGCCGAAGGGGCTGCGCACGGGTTGGCTCAACTGGTCCGGCTTGAGCGCGTTCATGGCCTTCTCGAATTCCGGGACCATCTGGCCGGGGTTGGTCCAGCCCAGGTCGCCGCCATTCGCGGCCGAGCCGGGGTCTTCGGAATGCGCGCGCGCGAGCGCGGCGAAATCCTCGCCATTCTCGATGCGCTCGCGCAAGGCCAGCAGCTTGTTGCGGGCGTCTTCCGGCGCCAGGATTTCGCTGGGCCGCAGCAGGATATGGCGCGCGTGGGTCTGGGTCACCGCCTCCGCCTGGGTGTCGCCGCGCTTGTTGTTCAGCTTCAGGATGTGGAAGCCGTTGGGACTGCGAAGAATGTCGCTGATGCCGCCGACGGCCATGTTTTTCAGCGCGCTCAGGAGTAATTCCGGCAGCTCGCCCGCCTTCTTCCAGCCGAGATTGCCGCCCTTGAGGGCATCCGCGCCCTGAGAGTGACTCACGGCGGTCTGCTCGAAATTGGCGCCCTGGCTGAGCTGACGGTGGACGTCCTCGGCGCGTTTCCGGGCCGCCTGGATCGCTTCGGGCGAGGCCGATTCGGGAATGCCGATCAGGATATGCGACAGTTGATAGGACACGTCCATGCCGGCGCGGCTCTGCGGATTCTCGAGGAAATTGTCGACTTCATTGTCGGTGACGGTGACGCGGTTGTTGATCTCGCGTTCCAGCAGTTGCTGGATAGTCAGCTGGTCGCGCAGCTGGTTGCGGTACGCCATGATGTCCATGCCCTTCTGCACCAGCGCCTTGCGGAACTCTTCGGCGCTCAGGTTATTGCGCTTGGCCACGGTTTCAAAGGCCCGGTCCACGTCGGATTCGCTGACGCGAATGCCGGTCTGGGCGGCCAGTTGTATCTGCAGGCGTTCCAGCACCATCCTTTCGAGCAACTGTTTCTTGAGCGCCGCATCCGGCGGCGCGCTGATTTTCTCCAGCTCCAGCTGTTTCCGGGTTTCGCGCAGCCGCTGGTTGAGTTCGCTGTCGGTGATGACGTCGTCGTTGACGATCACTACGATGCGATCGACGTCGCCGATCAGGCGCTGCGTGGCGGCCGCTGTGGGGAAAGACAGCGACAGGATCAGGCCTGAGAGCGCCATCCCGAGTGCGATGGATTTGGTGAAAACATGCATGATTTTAATATCCGGATATTCCGTGGACGGCGTTTTGGCGTGGCGCCAGAGCGGCGCTAGGATAACACGATCTAGGGGGTGGAGGACTCCAAGGTCGCGGCCGTCGTCGGGGAGAGACCGCCCGCAGACGACCGTGCTGAATGTTATCCATGAACCGGGCAGTCTCTTCCCTCACCCTCATTCCCTCTCCCGAAGGGGAGAGGGAGGGAGCCGTTGCGGCCTTCGGCCGCAGGTTTTATGGATGGGAAGGAAAACATGCTTTCGCGCAGCGGGCTGTCGGGAACGCGGCCGAGCTTGGACAGGCCGGTCAATTCCAGCTCGAACATGATGCTGTTGTTCTGGATGGCGGCATTGTTGTTGGCGGTGTCGTAGATGAGGCGGCGGCCGGCCACGACACGCAGCGCCCAGCAGCAGGCGTTGTATTCCACGCCGGCAAAGCTCTCCACGTTGCGCTTGTCCCGCTGGGAGTAAAGCGAGCGGGCGCGAAAGGTCCAGCGCGAAGCCAGCGGCCACTCCGTCGAGATATCCGTCTGCTCGATCTCGTTTCTGATGAAGCGTTTGCCGAGGTTCAGGATGCGGTCTTTCGCCGGGTTGTACTGGAGATAGACACTGTATTTTTCCACACGTGGATCGGCCCGATTCCATTGAATGCTGCTGCGGGCATGCCAGTGGCTGGCCAGCGTGGCCGTGGCCTCGCCAATAATGTCCGAAGCGGCCGTGCTCCCGGTGCCCGCCGGCAGGTTCACCTCGCGGTCGGCAAAATAGTAAATCCTTCCCAGGCTTGCGCGCCCACGCTCAGTGCCGTCGTGATCGTCGATGAAACGCGTGGTCACGGCCGCGGTAACCTGGTTGGCATCGCCGATGCGGTCGCCGCCGGTGAAGCGGTTGTCGCGAAACAGGTTCGGGAAGCTGAATTCCGGCACGCTGGTGTCGAAGTTGGGCAGGGCATCCTGATTCTTGTCCGGAATGTACAGGTAATAAAGGCGTGGTTCGAGCGTCTGCGTAAACAGGCGTTCGCCCCAGCGCGAGTCGCGCTCGAAAACAAGCCCGCTGTCGAGACTGAACACGCCCCGTGTCAGGGATGGGGTTTCATCCGGTGCGCCGGAGAGCGCATAGGAGATATGGCGCACGCCGATCCGGGGCGTGACGAATCCATAGTTGTTGGAAAGTGGCAGCGCCACCGCCGGAGACAGGTTCAGACGTCCACCGGTCACACCGGCATCGCGGTCGAAATTCACCGCCTCGGTTTCAAAATAATAATTGGCGCGATTGGGCTGCATCGGCCGGTTGAGCGACAGGTTGATTTGCGGGAGCCGGGCGTAGGGGCGGTCGGCGGGCGCGATGGTGGGGTCGATGGTCTGATAGCCGGCGGCTCGGGCGCCGAAGTTCCACAGCGGGCCGCGGTAATCCACCTGCGCGTTCTGCGGCAGGTGGGTCTGGCTGGTGATGCGGAGATTGTCGCCGAAATCTTCGACGTACTGCTTGTCCGATACCGCGCGCAGGTCCACGTTACCCGACCAGCGCGAGTCGAAGACCTGCTTATGCAGATACGTCCCCGCCGCGCGATCGTCCCGGTTTTCCATGCGGTCGTTCGGCAGGGCCTCGATATCCAGCTTGCCCTCCGCGCGCGGGGTGAGATAGCGGAATTCGTTTTGCAGTTGCCAGCCGCGCTTGGACAGGTAGCGGGGCGTCAGGGTGTCGTCGTAATTCGGTGCGAGGTTCAGGTAATACGGCGCGGAAATCTCCGTGCCCCGGTTGTCCGAACTGCCCACACGCGGGATCAGAAAACCCGATTTGCGCTGATCGGAAATCGGGAAACTGAGATAAGGGAGATAAAACACCGGCAGGCCCTGGAAGTTGATCGAGGCGTGACGGGCGGTGCCGATGTCCTCTGCGGTATCGAGTTCGAGTTCCCCGATCTTGAAGAACCAGTCGTCCTGACCCGGCGCACAGGTGGTGTAACGCACCCGCGTGAGGCGTGTGTGATCCGGCCCTTCGAAGTCGATGCGCTCGGCATCGCCGCGGGCGCTGCCGTCCTCCAGACGAAAGCTGCCGCTTCCGGCGTGGCCGGTGCGCGATCCCAGGTTGATGTGCGTCTCCTGGGTCTGGTAAGTCAGGCCGGAAGCTTCCTTGAACGTGACATTGCCGGTGGCGTCCACCATGCCGCTGCTCTTGTCGTGGCGCAGGTAATCGGCGTTCAGGGACTGGCTGTCACGCCGCAGTTCCACCGCGCCGATGAATTCGCTGACGCCTTTGTTTATCAAGCGCAGTTCCCGGGCGCGCACCTCCGCCGGCAGGTTCTCCGCCATCGTGGTGCTCGGTCGCGCCGCGGCGGGTGGCCGCGGCGGGCGTTCCGGGCAGGGCCCTTCGTCCTCGGCCCGCGCCGGTACGCTGAGCCCCGCGCCCGCGCAAACAATCAGGCACAGGGCGGCGCGAACTAGGCGATGGTGAGGCATGGGAACGGAGATGGCATTGCTTTATTATGGCCAGACGAACGAAGTAGGGCGACATTTATGATGGCGGGCATAAAATTGCATACTATGTCGGCTCCATCAAGGCGTTTTCCCGCTCGCACGGGTTTTATTTACCAGACCACCTTTGGATAAACGTTTCGAGGCACTCAAGGAATGGACCGCCCGGGTATTGGGCGCGGGCGCATTCGATATCCGTCCGGCCTCGGCGGACGCGAGCTTTCGCCGTTATTTCCGCATTACCCTGGGCCAGCAAAGTTTGATCGCCATGGACGCCCCGCCGGACAAGGGCGACACGCGTGCCTACGTGGCCATTGCGCGCCGTTTCCATGCCCTGGGGCTGAACGTGCCGGAAGTGCTGGAGGAAGACCATGAGCGGGGTTTCTTGCTCATCACGGACCTGGGCGAGCAGCTCTACCTGCGGAATCTCAACGAGCAGACGGTGGAGCGGCTCTATGGCGACGCCTTGGGAGCGCTGATTGTCCTGCAGGCCGGGGCGTCGGGCGATTCCGCCGGGAAGTTCCTGCCGGACTACGATGCGGGGTTGCTCACGCGCGAAATGGAGATCTTCCGTGAGTGGTACCTGGGCCGTCATCTGGGACTCAAGCTCAGCGCCGGCCAGAACCGGGTGCTTGATGACATATTCGCGCAACTGGTGCATTCGGCCCTCTCCCAGCCGCGGGTATGGGTCCATCGCGACTACCATTCGCGTAACCTGATGGTGACTCGTGTCAACAACCCCGGCATCCTCGACTTTCAGGATGCCGTGCTGGGGCCGGTGACTTACGATCTCGTGTCGTTGTTGCGCGATTGCTACATCGCCTGGCCGCGCGCACGGGTGGAGGACTGGGTCAAGGGCTATCACGAGCTGGCGCTGCAGTCCGGCATTCCGGTGAGCGAGGACGATGCCCGGTTTCTGCGCTGGTTCGACCTGATGGGGGTGCAGCGCCATCTCAAGGCCACCGGTATTTTCGCGCGCTTGAACCATCGCGATGGCAAGCCCGGCTATCTG
Organism: Candidatus Muproteobacteria bacterium RIFCSPHIGHO2_12_FULL_60_33; assembly: GCA_001785195.1. Classification (GTDB taxonomy): domain Bacteria; phylum Pseudomonadota; class Gammaproteobacteria; order Acidiferrobacterales; family Sulfurifustaceae; genus Sulfuricaulis. The sequence goes on along the minus strand of MFTB01000015.1, from coordinate 25,461 downwards.
GGGGACATCCCGCGCACCCTCGGTTATGTGCGTGAGGTGAGCGCCCGCTATCCGGAACTGCAACCGTTACAGGCCTTGCTGCGTGAACTCAAGCTGCCGGGGGTGGCATGAGCCTCAAGGTCATGATCCTCGCGGCGGGCCGGGGCGAGCGCATGCGACCGCTGTCGGACACCGTCCCCAAGCCTTTGCTCGAGGCAGGCGGCAAGCCGCTGATCGTGCACCTGATCGAGCGGCTGGCGCGTGCGGGCCTGCCCGATCTCGTGATCAATCACTCGCATCTGGGCGAGCAGATCGAGAAGTATCTGGCGGATGGCGGTCGTTACGGGGCGCGCATTGCCTATTCACGCGAGGCAGGCGGGGGTCTCGAGACCGGTGGTGGCATTTTCAAGGCGTTGTCCCTGATCGACACCGATCCATTCGTAGTAATCAACGGCGATATCTGGACCGATTTCCCTTTCGATCGCCTGCCGACCCAACTCAAGGGGCTGGCGCATCTGGTGCTGGTCGATAATCCACCCCAGCATCCGCAGGGGGATTTTTCACTGCATGACGGTCAGGTCTTCGCGCAAGGAACGCCGCGGCTGACGTTCAGCGGGATCGGCGTCTATGCGCGCGCCCTGTTTGCGGAATGTCGTCCGGGAAAGTTTCCGTTGGTGCCGTTGCTGCGTGCCGCCATGGCGCGCGGGCAGGTGAGCGGTGAGCACTACACCGGACGCTGGCGCGACGTCGGCACTCCGCAACGCCTGAACGAGCTGGATCAGGAGCTGCGCCAAGCCCTCTCTAAATCTTAACCCTTTGTTTTCGATTGAAAATTAATCCTGGTGGGCAGGGAAAGTTATGGTGGCGAAAACAGGCGGGTGGGAGCGTCGCTGACCAGGACCATGAGGCTGTCGGTGGGCAATAATTGTCGCCCTACTGCGTTCGTCTGGACGTAATAAAAAACCGGTAACACCCCGCCAACCTTAATTCAGGCGGATGTTACCGGCATATCGCTAACGAAGGCGCCAGGGCGATCCGAAGCAGCGACTGCTCCCCGCGCTCGGCGCGGAACGCGCTACGATCCGAACTCCTCTCGCCTATCGTGTTATTTCTTTTTCTTAGCTGCTTTCTTTGCCTTTTTCTTGGCCATGATGAGCTCCTTTGGATTGTGGTTAAGGGACTTGCAGGGAAGCCAGGGGCCAGAAACCCCCGACGGTACTGCGCGTTGCCACGTGAAAAAGACAGTCATGGACTGTCTTTTGATGGATTCGGGACAGAGGTACGGGCCAGGGTTTACTGGCGGATATAACATAGCGAGGGGAGCGGGAAGAACAGGGCCTGGCAGCCGGACACCGCTGCAGGTGGGTACTGGTATGCTTGCTACCGGTTGTCGAGCTTCGCAATCGATCCATTAACTCTTGGTTGATCCTGGTTCCGCCCGGCGCCGCGATCGTGTTCATCTTCTCTCGCGGCATTCCGCCATCCGGGCAGTGACATCCGTGTACAAAGTTCACTTCATGTCTAGCACATCGCACTGATGTGTCAAGACATTAAGGCAATGAAAAAAAAATTGCAAACACTTTTTCGAAACTCTCCGCGCGTATCAGATCATCACCCGCACTTCGAGTCGCCGCAATTGAGACAGGTCATGCATCCATCCATCTTGATGACAGCCTTGGTGGAACACTTGACGCAGAGCTGCGCATCGGACGGGAAATCGCAGGGCTCATCAGCGGCGGTTTCCGTTGCACCGGCGCGTTTTTTCAGTTCGGCGCGCTTCTCGGCGATGAGCTGTTGACGTGCCGCGTCCGGCTCTTCGGTCGGGATAAGACCGATCGACTTGAGGTGGCGCTCAATGACGTCGCCCAGGTCGGCCACGAGCGAGGGGGTGTACTTGCCCTTCTTGAAATAGCCGCCACGCGGGTCGAACACCGAGTGCAGTTCCTCCACCAGGAAGGTGACGTCACCCCCCTTGCGGAACACGGCGGAGATGACCCGGGTCAGCGCCACCACCCACTGGAAGTGGTCCATGTTCTTGGAGTTGATGAAGATCTCGAAGGGCCGGCGCTTTTCGTGGGGCGTGTCCGGGTTGAGCACGATATCGTTGATCGTGACGTACAGGGCATGCTCCGTGAGGGGGGTCTTGATCTTGTAGGTCGAGCCGACCAGTACCTCGGGCCGCTCGAGCTTCTCGTGCATGTGCACGACATTGCTCTCGGCGCGCTTGGGCTCCTCCTTGACGACCTCGTACCCGGTGATTTTTTCGTCGATTTTGATGGTCATTTCATGTCTCCGTGAGTCGTGATTCGTGAGTCGTGGACCGGAATACGTTTCACGGTTCACGGCTTACGGTTCACGAGCTAGAACCGGCCGTAATAGCCTTCCTTCAAGGCGTCATACAGGTTGGCGGCGTTATGGACCTCGCCGTCGTATTCGATCTCCTCGTTGCCCTTGACCTCGATGACCTCGCCGCTCTCGAGCTGGAAGCGGTAGGTGGTGTTCTCGAGGTCCTTGTCCTTCACCAGCACGCCCTGGAAGGCCTGCGGGTTGAACCGGAAAGTAGTGCAGCCCTTGAGCCCCCGATCGAAGGCGTACATGTAGATTTCCTTGAACTCCTCGTAGGGGAAATCGGTAGGGACGTTCGCCGTCTTGGAAATCGAGGAGTCCACCCATTTCTGCGCCGCCGCCTGCACATCCACGTGCTCGCGCGGCTTGATGTGGTCGGCGGTGATGAAGTAGTCCGGCAGCCGGTTCTTGCCGTCCGAAGCCTCCGGATCGGCGTCGGGATTCACCAGGGTGCGGTAGGCGAGCAGTTCGTAGGAGAACACCTCGACCTTTTCCTTGCTCTTCTTGCCCTCGCGCAGGACATTGCGGCTGTACTTGTGGGCGAACGACGGCTCGATGCCGTTGGAGGCGTTGTTCGCGAGTGACAGCGAGATCGTGCCCGTGGGCGCGATCGAGGAGTGGTGGGTAAAACGCGCGCCAGTCTCGGCGAGCGCCCGCACCAGGTCGGGGGCAACCTCGGCCACGCGCTGCATGTAGCGCGAGTAACGTGCGAGCAGTACCTTGCCCTTGACCTGATCGCCGACCTTGTAATCGTCATGACGCATCTCCGGACGCTTGACCAGCATCTCCTCAGTGACGGTGAATTCTTCCTCCATGATCGGGGCCGGGCCTTTTTCCTGCGCAAGCCCCAGTGCCACCTCCCAGCCCGCGACGGCGAGTTCGCGCGAGACACGCTCGGTGAAGGCGACCGACTCGGACGAGCCGTAGGGAATGCGCAGCAGGACCAATGTCGAGCCTAGGCCGAGATAGCCCATGCCATGGCGGCGCTTGCGCTGGATCTCCTCGCGCTGCTGCGGCAACGGCAGCCCGTTGATTTCCACCACGTTGTCGAGCATGCGCGTGAAAACGCGTACCACCTCGCGGAACTCGTCCCAGTCAAACCGGGCGCAGTCGGTAAAGGGCTCGCGCACGAATTTGGTGAGGTTGATCGAACCCAGGAGACAAGCGCCGTACGGCGGCAGGCCTTGCTCGCCGCATTGTCCAGTCACCAAGCCGTTGAACACCACGGTATTGTGGTCGGCTTGAGTGGTGTCAAAGACCGGCTGTCTACCGTCGTAGACGATGTCTGCAATTTTCGTGGTGAAGGATTGGGTCTTGCGAAGCAGACGATCTTTAACCCATTCCCCGTACTTCCTGTTTTTCTCGGGCGTCAAGAAGCCGATTCCCTGCATGAAGCGTTCGCGCGACTCGCCGTCGACAATAAGTTCGTAGTCGGCCTTGCAGGGGTAAGGTTTCATACCGCCTTTACCGTCGGGCAGGAGACGGTCGGATGCCTCCCGGCGTTTACGAATGCGGCAAAAAATACCTAAGTTGGCCAACAGCATCTGCACATCCTTAAGCAAACTAACGTAGCTGGACGCCAAGCGGATCGAACAGCTTTGGCCGTTGCTGGATATATTGACTGTTCCGTCGGCATGGAACAGTGCCCGGAGATAACCCTTTGCGCACGCCTCGGTGCCTCTCCAGATGACCTCCGGAACCTTGAATTTTGATTGCTGCGTGAACCCGTAGTGTTCAAGATAACGCGCAAGCAGGATAGAGCCAATGAATATGTAGTTGCGTTTCGGTACGGCAACCGGTTTTACATGATAGTCCCGAGGCGCGCACGAGATTCCGGCAATCAGGCTGTTTACATATGCAGATATCGCGGGCGCCAAGACCCTATCGTCATTCCAAAGGTTGACGTACGCGATAGCCTGCTTCTTTTTAGTCCGAGTAAAGTGACCGTCTCCGGTAATCAATCCAATCAGCATACCAAGCTCTGCCGATCCCTGAGCACCGAACTGTCCTTTTCCAGATTGAACAAGCAATTCATCGCCGGGTTTAAGGTCCTGGAGCTTGATTTTCCCCCTTTGGGTATAGAAATCGTGCCAAGCCGTTGCCTTGATTTCGTAGCCGTCCTCGGTGACGACACGATAAACATCTGCCTCCCGTGCCGTCATGAACGCCGGTACCGACGGGCGGGTTGAGACGCCGCGACCGTTGATGCCAAGGGCGCGATTGTCCACGGTAACGGTCAGTGACGCGCCTGAGGTGTAAAGCTCGCCGATGGGAATCATGCCGTATTGCGTGTGCAGCCGTGTATCCGCGGCGACACAGGGATTGGTGGCACGGATGTTCTCGCAGAACCAGTTGTTGTTCATCTCGTTGTACTGATCGATCAGGATGAACCCTGGCTCGGCGTAGTCGTAGGTCGAGGCCATGATCAGGTCCCACAGCCGGCGCGCCGGCAGGGTTTTGTAGATCTTGCAGGCCACCTGCCCGAGATTGTTGGTGATGTAGCCCTCGGTTACCGGCCAGTAGCGCCAGGTGATGCGTGTGTCCGGGTCTTCGTATTCATGGCGGCTGACGGGGAACAGCAGGTCCCAGGACCCGTTGATTTTCACCGCTTGCATGAACTCATCGGTGATCAGGCAGGAGAGGTTGAACTGGCGCAGCCGCCCGTCCTCGCGCTTGGCCTTGATGAAGTCCATGATGTCCGGATGGGCGATGTCGAACGTGCCCATCTGCGCCCCGCGCCGTCCGCCGGCGGACGACACGGTGAAGCACATGGCATCGAAGATATCCATAAAAGAGAGGGGGCCGGAGGTATAAGCCCCGGCCCCGCTCACAAACGCCCCTTTGGGGCGGAGGGTAGAGAACTCGTAACCCGCGCCACAACCAGCTTTTAATGTAAGGCCAGCTTCATGTACCGCACGGAGAATCCCATCCATCGAATCGGGAATGATGCGTGAGACGGTGCAGTTGATGGTCGAGGTGGCGGGTTTATGCTCCAGGGCGCCGGCGTTGGAAATGATGCGCCCGGCCGGGATCGCCCCGTTTTGCAGGGCCCAGAAGAATTTTTCGAACCATTCCCCGCGTTTTTCCGGGATTTCCTCGACATCGGCCAGCGCCCGCGCCACGCGGGCATAGGTCCCGGCGATATCCGCGTCGATGACCTCCCCGGTTTTGCTCTTAAGACGGTATTTTTTATCCCAGATATCGAGGGAAGCGGGTTGTACGGAGATTTCGGTGGTAACCGGCTCTTGTGTTTGTAATTGGACGACCTTCATTGATTCTTGTCCTCCGGCCTGTCTGTGGGGCACTCGCTGTGCCAGTTTTTTAGAAGCTGTCTCAAAAACTGCTGCTTCCTGCGCTCTTTCCCGCTGCGCCGTCCGGCTCCGCGGGAAAGTCCAGGGCCGCCATCCCTGGCGGCCCGTTCGGCGGCCCGAACGTCCACCGGACGTTCGTGAAACCCCCGCCTCACCCTCACCCGGCTGACGGCCGCTCGCGACGTTTTTGAGACAGCTTCTGGTTGAATACTAGGTATCGGGCCTGTGACCTTGGCCAACCACAACATGTTGTAGTTTTAGTCTCATAAGGTGGCTGATGTCAAGCTTGCAATTTTTTATGACAAGGCTGGAGGGGAATCGGGAGGTTCTACCTTATATATATGTTCGGACGAACTCCCCGACAGGGTGGCACGGCGGCCCGAGGTAAACCTGAAGTCATCCTGTCGGTTAACCGGAGGATGGCGCAACCAGCCCCGGCTCACGCCGAAGCGAGCCGCGCGCGCAACTGCGATTCCAGCGCCGCGATGGATATCGATGCGCTGCCATCGAGGGTCAGGGCATGGCGCTGCTCATCGTCCGCAAGCGGCTCCCGGGTGGCCAACTGGTGTTGCAGCACCGCCAGGCCGGCTTCGGAGACCTCGTGTTGCTGCCGGTCGCGGAGCCGCAGGCGTTCGCGCAGGGTGTTTTCCGGCGCCTCGATATCGAGAATCACAAAAGGGACGTGCATTTCTTTCGCCACCGTGCGCAGCTGATCGCGCTGGCTGTGTTTGAGAAAGGCGGCATCGACGATCACCGTGTGTCCCGCGCGCAAAATCGCCAAGGCAAGTTTCGCCAGACGCGCATAGGTGCGTTGGTTGGCATCCGCCGTGTAAATTCCGCTGTCAATGCCGGAGCCGCTGCGCTCACCAGGCGCGAGTCCGTGCAGGCGCTTGCGCTCGATGTCGCTGCGCACACGGATGGCGTCGAGTGATTCAAGTAATTGTTGCGACAGCCAGGTCTTGCCGCTGCCGGACAGACCGTGGGTGATGATGAGCGCGGCCGGAGGAGGCTGCGTGTAGCGCTCGGCGAGATGGGCGTAACCGAGATACTCCTCGCGCACTTTCCGGTTATCATCTTCGCTCAGTCCGCTTTGGCTTGAGCGAATGCAGGCCACCTTGGCGCGCACCAGTGCGCGATAGACCTGGTAGAAGCGGAACACGGCGAGGCCTGTGTAATCGCCGGTGTGCTCGAGGTAACTGTTCAACGCGCGACGGGCCAAATCGGGACGCCCGCGATCGTCGAGGTCCATGACCAGAAAGGCCAGCTCGCTCATGACATCGATCCAGCGCAGGTTGTCGTTGAATTCGAGGCAGTCGAAGAGCGTCACGCGATCCTCAAGCCACACCATGTTGGCCAGATGCGCATCGCCATGGCACTCACGCACGAAGCCATCGCGCTTGCGGCTTTCAAAAATCTTACGAAGCTCGTCAAAGCTCATCTCGCTCCAGATTTCCAGACGCCGCAACTGCACCTGATCCATAGCTTCGATGCGCGGGCGAATCTGCGTGAAATTTTGCCGTACCGGTTCCAGTACGTGTTCCGGATCGCCGAAGGACTTGTCGCTTCCGGCGACAGCGGCGCGGCCGTGAAATTCAGCCAGTTCCTGCGCCAGAAGATCGACGTGTTCCGGGCGCAGTTCACCGCGCGCCAGCATCCGGTCGAGCCGCGCCTGCTCCGGGAATTGGACCATCTTGACCGCGTACTCGATGGTCTCGCCGGTACCATGCAGCACGGGTGAGGCGGGCGAACCGGTAATAGAAACGACCTCAAGGTAAAGCAATGGCGCCAGCCGCCGGTTCAGGCGCAATTCTTCCTGGCAGAAAAAGCGGCGCTTCTCGAGCGTGCTGAAGTCGAGGAAACCGAGATTGAGCGGTTTTTTGATCTTGTAGGCGTACGGGCCGGTCAGCAGGATCCAGGAAATATGGGTTTCAACCAGCCGGATATCCCGCACCGGGTGGCCGTAACAGGCAGGGCGGTGCAATGCCTGGATCAGGGGCGGAAGCGTGCTGTCCACCAAGGCCGCATCCCTCCTTACAAAAAAGACAAGGCAACCGCAGATGAACGCAGATGTTAAAGAGATAAACGCAGATCGGTCATACGCGTTTCTGTTTTATCTGCATTCATCCTAAGAATCAATCCGCGTGGATCTGCGGTTTAAAGCATTTTGAAAGTTCTACAGACTATAACCGAAAGTTTCCTTGAAGCGGGAGAAGAACCGGTCGCGGGTAAAATGATGGTTCTGGGTGCCGTGGTGCTCGATCTTGATCGATCCGATGAGGGCGGCGATGCGGCCGGTGGTTTCCCAGTCCATGTGGTTCAATAGCCCATAAAGCAGTCCGGCGCGATAGGCATCGCCGCAACCGGTCGGGTCGTTGACCGCCGCGGCGGGCACCACCGGTATTTCGATCACCTGCCCGTCGGTGTAAACGCAGGAGCCGCGCGCGCCGAGCGTGACGATGATGCCCTGCACATACCCGGCCAGCTGGCTCAGGGATTTCTCCGTGCGCTCCTGTATCAGTTCGGCCTCGTAGTCATTGAGCGTCACCCACGCGGCCTGTTCCAGGAAGCGCAACAGGTCATCGCCGTTGAACAGCGGCATGCCCTGCCCCGGATCGAAGATGAACGGAATACCGGCCTCGGCGAATTGCCGCGCGTGGTTCAACATGCCCTCGCGCCCGTCGGGCGCGACGATCCCGAGTTTGACACCCTGGGCGTCGCCCACGCGGGTTTCCTGCGAACGGTTCATGGCGCCGGGATGAAACGCGGTGATCTGATTGTCATCCATGTCGGTGGTGATGAAGGCCTGCGCCGTGTAAGTGTCCTCGCATACCTTGATGTGCCGGCGGTTGATGCGGTGCCGGTCCATCCATTCGGCGTAAGGACCGAAATCCTTGCCCACGGTTCCCATCGGCAAGGGCTCGCCACCGAGGAGCTTCAGGTTGTACGCGATGTTGCCGGCGCAGCCGCCGAACTCGCGACGCATCTCCGGCACCTGGAACGAGACGTTCAGGATATGCACCTTGTCGGGCAGGATGTGATTCTTGAACCGGTCCGGGAACACCATGATGGTGTCGTAGGCGAAGGAACCGCAGATCAGCGCTGACATGGGGAGATCCTGTTATCTTTGCGAATCAAGGGCGGACTGCCAACCGGGTAGGATTGTCCGGCGCGCCAAGGCTGTTTGCAAGCCGCTGGATACCCGATATTCGGCTCATCCGCTCTAGTCGGACGGGGGTGATTTATCCCTGGGTTCCTTGCGCAGGGCGCCCGACATCCGCCGGAGCACTAGCTCAATGCGGTCGCGGTAGATCATCACGAGCAGGATGATGGCCAGGCTGATGCCGACGACGGTGAAGAGCGCACCGTAACGGGCGTCACGGAAGAAGGTCCCGCCGACGGTGAGCAGCACGGTGCCGAGCAGCCGGCCGCTTGCCGAGACGATCAGGAAATCGCGCTGCTGCATGTGGCCCAGGCCGAGCACGTAGCAAAGGATGTCCTTGGGAAAGCCGGGGATCAGAAACATCAGGAACGCGAGCAGCAGACCCTTGTGCTTCATGACGTAGTCGTATCGTTCGATGGTCTCGCGGCTGGCGAACCGTTCCACGATCGGCCGGCCCAGCAGACGCGCCAGCATGAAGGCGAGCCACGAGCCGATGGTCAGCCCGATGGTGGAATAGACCACGCCCCACACCGGCCCGAACAGAATGCCGCCGACGAAACCGGTGACCTCGCCGGGCAGCGGCGCGGCCACGACCTGCACGACCTGAAGACCGATGAAAATCGTCGCCGCGTGCGTGCGGTTCTCCTTGATGAACTGGAGCAGCCGGTTCTTGTTCGTCAGCAGATCGATCAGGCCGGTGGCGTACAGAACATAAACCATGCCGGCGATGACCGCGCCCGCCAGTAGAATCAGGAAGATGGTTTTTTTGTCCGGTTTAAACATGCCAGCAGCGCCAGAGGTGAAGAATGGAGAATGAACCCATTTAAGGAAAATCTGATTTATTAGTTTTCAACGCAGAAACGCGGAGGGCGCAGAGGGACGCAGAGACTTTTCTCGTTGAATATCCCCCAATTTTCTCTGCGCCTCTGCGCCTCTGCGTTGAGTAGTTCATTAATCAGGGATTCCTTAATTCATTATGCGGACTTGAGTGGGCGGGATAGGGCCATCCTAGCATCCGCGGCCTTGTGTCCCCAAAGACGGGGCTTACAGCGTCAGCCGCCGGTAAATATCCGAGACCTTGAGCGGCAGTTTGCGCACGTCGTCGACCAGTGTCCAGTTCACCGCGCCGTACATGTGCGGCAGGTAGTCGCGCGCGGCCTCGTCGATGGTGATGCAGAAGGGATGAATCCCGGCGCGCTTGGCCTCGATCAGGCTCATGCGCGTGTCCTCGATACCGTACTCGCCGCGATAGCCGTCGTAGTCGTCCGGTTTGCCGTCCGAGAGCGTGATCAGCAGCTTGGTGCGCGCCTCGACGTCGTTCAGCAATTTGGTCAGGTGGCGGATGGTCACGCCCATGCGCGTGTAATCCTGCGGCCGGATGCCGGCGATGCGTTGATGCACATCTTCTCCATAGGGTTCGTCGAAACGCTTGATGCGGTACAACTCGCAGCGTTTGCGCGTCATGCCGGAGAAGCCGTAGATGGCATAACGGTCGCCGAGGATTTCCAGCGCCTCGCACAACAGCACCAGCGATGCGCGCTCGGCGTCGTTGATCCAGCCCTTGGTCGAGCCGCTCATGTCCACCATGAACATCACGGCGATGTCGCGTTCGAATTTCTGCAGCTTGGTGAACAGCCGCTCGGACAGCTCCATGCCGCTTTGCATGTCGGCCCGGGCCTCCACCAGCGTGTCGAAATCGACGTCATCGCCGTTGATCTGTTTCTTCAACAACTTGTTCTCGCCGCGCAGGGCCTCGAAGGTCTTGCGCAGTTGCGGCAGCACCCCGCGATATTTGTTGAGCGTGTGCGCCACGAAAGGTTCGCGGGCGGGATGGACATCGATCTCGCGCAGCACGCACCAGTGCTTGCGGTAATGGCTGCGCCGGTGATCCCATTCGTTATATAGAAACGCGCCTTCCTCGTGGTAAGTCCCTTTCCACACGTCTTCCGGACGTTTCTCGTCAGCTTGCTGGCGATAGCCGCCCACGCCCGCCGCCACCAGATAGTCCTCCGGGATTTGTCCGAGGTCCTGGAGGATCGAATCCATCAGCGCGCGCATGTCCGCCAGCGGCTGAACCGGCTGGCCAGCGAGCACAAGCCTGAAAATAAACTGTCCCGGATGATCCGGGTCGGGAACCGGCTCGATGGCATACTGCCGGGAATTCGATGGCGTGCCGGTTTCCGCCGCGTGTTTTCCCTGCACCGTTTCTCCGCTCCATTGTGTGAGCGCCCCACGGAAAAGCTCTTTTTCGCGTGTGCGACGCTCCTGCATGGTTTGGCGTGCACGATCCGGTAAAAGCACGCCCTGGAAGCAGAACGGCATGGGAATTTCTCCCTCGTGTAACGTCGGCAGCAGCATCAGGCTGGCGGACACGGTGGCCTTGGGGTCCGTCAGGCGCTGTATCGCCTGTTTCCATGTAGCGGGGTAACGCACCTCCCCGCTGAGCTGCTGGACCTGCTGCATGTCCCGGTACAGTCCCGGCAGCTCGCGCCCGATGCGCGCATTCAGGCGCACGGTTTCGAGCGCGTGGAAAAGACGCAAGGCCTTTTCCGGATTACTCGAGGCCGGGAGTATTTCAGCCAGCGAAGGTGCTCCCGGCGCGAGGCGGTAGGTGCCGTACCAGGTTTGCGCCCAGAGGTGGGCGGCCATGGCCTTGTACAGGCGGAAATTGTCGTGGCGCTCGGCAAACCGGGACAGGCGCGCGGGCAGGAACAGCGTGGCCGTGTCGGTGTAAGTATCCGCAGCCGCCTCGACATTGAGCGGCCGCCCGGCCAATCCCTGCACGAAGAGTTCCAATACATGCCGGATTTCTTCCAGCGCCATGCTGTGCGCGGTCTCCGCGGTTTCGGCGGCGAAGGCCTGAAGCCGGCCGAAGGCGGAGCAGCCCGGATACAGACCCTGTTTGTCGTATACATCCATGGCCTGGATGATCCATTCCTCGATGGCCGGCAAGGGCATCAGCCGGAATGCCTCCGGCGCGCGCGCGGCAAACTGGTAGGCCATCTCGGCATTGGTCTTGGTGATGATGTCCACCCAGCGCAGAACGAAACCCTGTTGCGAGCGTTCAATAGCGGCCAACGCGCGCGCCAGCGGCGCCGCCGTGCGGCGCGAGGACAGCACCGGGTCGAGCGCCTCGTCGAGGCGTGCTTCCAGTTCCGCGGCGGTGAGTGGGATGAGATTCATAAAAGACTCAACGCAAAGGCGCAGAGGCGCAGAGGTTTTTGGGTTTCAGCACAGAAATCTTTGCGCCCTTTGCGCCTCCGCGTCTCTGCGTTGTGTTGTTCAAAATAACGACGCGCTGAGTTCGTTAATGGCGGCGATCATCTCGGGATCGTCGGTGAGGGCGGAGGCCACGGCGGTGCGGCAGGCGGTGCGGGGATCGATGCCCGAACTCATCAGCTTGCCGGCGTGCACCAGCAGGCGCGTGCTGGCGCCTTCGTCGAGGCCGCTGCCTTTCAGATTGCGCGTCATGCCGGCGAATTTCACCAGCCGCTCGGCCATCGCCTCGTCCACGCCGGTCTCGCGCCGGACAATTTTCTTTTCGAGTGCCGCTGAGGGATAGTTGAACTCAATCGCGACGAAGCGCTGGCGCGTACTCTGCTTCAGATCCTTGAGCACGCTCTGGTAGCCGGGATTGTAAGAAATGGCGAGACAGAACTCGGGGCCGGCGGTCAGCAGCTCGCCGGTTTTCTCGATCGGCAGCACGCGCCGGTCGTCGGCGAGCGGGTGGATGACCACGGTGGTGTCCTTGCGCGCCTCGACGATTTCGTCGAGATAAAGTATCGCCCCCGTGCGTACCGCGCGCGCCATCGGGCCGTCGACCCACACGGTTTCGTTGGCGGTGATGAGATAGCGCCCGACCAGGTCGGTGGCGGTGAGGTCGTCGTGGCACGAGACGGTGATGAGCGGGCGTTTCAGGCGCCAGGCCATGTGCTGCATGAAGCGTGTCTTGCCACAGCCGGTCGGTCCCTTCAGCAGCATCGGCAATTGCCGCCGGAACGCCGCCTCGAAAATGGTTACTTCCTCGCCAAGCGCTTCGTAGTAAGGCTCATCTTTTATGAGGTATTCCTCGGCCTTGGTGGCACGAGAGGAGGCGGGATTTTTTGATACTGACATGGGCGCCATGGATATCCGTTAATCGTTGACCGGCCCAGTATGCCAAAATAGCTTGCTGGCACAAGAAAGATATTGACGCTCGCGGCGGGCTTGCCGAAAATGCTGCCCGTCGTGCGCCTGTTTCGTATGTGGTTCCCACGTTATATATAAGCGTTCTATCCGCGCATACGAAATTTCAATCCAGTTATACGGCTTGGCTTGTGGCACCCCGTTCGATTGCGGGGTATTGTTGCCGTCCCGCAATTCCGGCGGTAAGCATTTTCTGAACCATTCCGCGGTGGAGGCAGAAGATTTTATGACAGGACGAACGAGCGAAGCGAGTAGGGGCTACAGATCTTATGACAGGACGAACGAGCGAAGCGAGTAGGGGCTACAGATCTTATGACAGGACGAACGAGCGAAGCGAAGTAGGGCTACCTTTATGACGGATGTCGTCGCGACGAATGAAACGATATTAGTGGTGGGCGGGGGCATCAGCGGCATGACCGCGGCCCTGGAAGCCGCCGAGTGCGGCAAGGACGTGGTGCTGGTCGAGAAAAACCCGAGCCTCGGCGGCCGGGTGACTCAGCTCTACAAATACTTCCCCAAGCTGTGCCATCCCACCTGCGGCATGGAGATCAATCTGCGCCGCCTCAGGGCGCAGAAGCGCATCCGCGTGTTGACGCTGGCCGAGGTGAAGGCCATTACCGGCAAGCCCGGCGATTACACCGCGACGATCAGGATTTCCCCGCGCTACGTGAACGAGAATTGCACCGCCTGCGGCGAGTGCGAGAAGGCCGTGAGCGCGGAGATTTCCAATCCGTTCAACTATGGCATGGACAAGATCAAGGCGGCGTACCTGCCGTTCTCCATGGCCTATCCGCCGCGTTACGTGATCGACCCGTCGATCATCGGCACGCCGGAGGCGGAGAAGGCGAAGGCGGCCTGCAAGTACGACGCCGTTGACCTCAACATGAAGGAAGCGACGGTCAACTTCAAGGTCGGCGCCGTGGTGTGGGCCACCGGCTGGAAGCCGTACGACGCGAAAAAAATCCAACCTTACGGCTACGATCGTTATGCCAACGTCATCACCAGCGTGGAGTTCGAGCGCCTGATGGACCCCTTCGGCCCCACCGGCGGCAAGCTCCTGCGCCCATCGGACGGTAAAGAGGCGAAGAATGTCGCCTTCATCCAGTGCGCCGGTTCGCGCGACCGCAACCATCTGAAGCACTGCTCGCGCATCTGCTGCATGGCCTCGCTCAAGCAGTCCACTTATGTGCGCGAGAAGTTCGTCGACGCTGCCAATGTCTCGATCTATTACATCGACATCCGCGCCATCGACCGCTTCGAGGATTTCTACAAGAAAATCCAGGCCGACCCGAAAGTGAAATTCATCAAGTCCAAGGTCGCCAACATCACCGAGGACAAGGCCACGGGCAATCCCATCCTGCACGGCGTGGACACCGAGGGCTATCATCGCTACGACAACCAGCATGACCTCGTGGTGCTCGCGATCGGCATGGAGCCGTCGGTGGACGCCTCCAGGATCATGCCGGGCGTGGCGGCGGATGCCAGCGGCTTTATCGACATCAATGCCACCACCGAGGCGGTGTTCGGCGCCGGCTGCGCGTCCAACGCCCTCGACGTCAACCGCTCGGTGCAGAACGCCACGGCCGCGGCGCTGCGGGCGATTCAGGTGGTTAACCGCGTATCCCGGGCGGAGGCCTAAATCTTATGACAGGACGAACGAGCGAAGCGAGTAGGGCTACCTAAAATGACAGCGCTACAAAACAAGAAGTTTGGCTTCAGACGAGGCGCGGCGGCCGCTCCTGCGCGTCCCTGCGCCCGCGGCATTAGTGCTTCCTGCACGTCACGGCCGAGCAGCGCAGCGTACACGCCAGTACGTGAGCAGCGCAGGCAAGCCGCAACGAAGTATCAAGACAAAATTCGCAGTTTTGGAGAGCTGTCATGGCGGACATGAAAATCGGCGCATACATTTGTAAAGGTTGCGGCATCGGCGAGCGCCTCGACACCGCGCAGCTGGCGATGATCGCGCAGAAGGAAGGCAAGGCCCAGGTCGTGCGCGAGCACGAATTCCTGTGCAACGCCAGCGGTGTGGACATGATCAAGAACGACATCGCCAACGCGGGCGTGAACCACGTGGTGATCGCGGCCTGCTCGCGCCGTTCCAAGGCCGAGACCTTCAATTTTGAGAACGTCGCCATCTCGCGCGCCAACCTGCGCGAGGGCGTGATCTGGATCACGCCGGCCGACGCGGACAAGAAGGAGATCGTGCAGGAAATGGCGGCGGACTACGTGCGCATGGGCTGCGCCGAGTCGGCCAAGATGCAGATACCGGCCGGCAATCCCAGCCACGGCGACAACAAGCGCATCCTGGTCGTCGGCGGCGGCATCACCGGCATGACCGCGGCGCTGGAGGCGTCCAAGACCGGTTACGACGTATTGCTGGTGGAAAAGACCGGCAGCCTCGGCGGCTGGGCGGCCAAGCTGCACAAGCGCGTGCCCTACCGCGAGCCCTACACCGAACCGGCCGACACCGGCATCGCCGATCTCGTTAAGAAAATCGAGAGCGACAAGCACATCAAGGTGTTCCTGAATTCGACCCTCAGCAAGACCAGCGGCGCGCCGGGCCAGTTCAGCGTGGACATCTCCACCGAGTCCGGCTCGACCGCTACCGAAAACGTCGGCGCCGTCATCATGGCCTCGGGCTTCACGCCCTACGACATGAACAAGCTGCCGTATTTGGGCGCCGGCAAGAGCCGGGACGTGGTCGATCAACTCGGGTTGGAAGCATTGGCGAAGGCCGCCAACGGCGGGCCGATCAAGCGGCCGTCCGATGGCAAGATCGTTTCGAGCGTGGTGTTCATCCAGTGCGCCGGCCAGCGTTCCGACAAGGAAGGCGAGCTGCCGTACTGCTCCGGCCACTGCTGCAACACCTCGATCAAGCAGGCGATGTATTTCAAGGACCGGAACCCGGACATCGATACCAACATTATCTACACCGACCTGCGCTCGCCGGGCAACGGCGAGGACTTCTACCGCAGCGCGCAGAAGAAGGGCGTCAACTTCACCAAGGGCGTGGTGAGCGAAGTCGCGACCGGCAATGGCGCGCTCGAGGTCAAGTTCAACGACAAGATTCTCGACGCAGACGCGATCACCAAGGCCGATCTCGTGGTGCTCGCCACCGGTCAGGTCGCGAATTCGGGTGTTGACATCGAGCAGGTACCGCAGGACGAGCCGGGCAAGTGGGCTCCCAGCCAGCAGTCGGTGCTGAACTTGGTCTATCGCCAGGGCAAGGACATCCCGATTCTCAAGCACGGCTTCAACGACTCGCACTTCATCTGCTTCCCGTACGAGACGCGTCGCACCGGCATCTACACCGCCGGCCCGGTGCGCCGTCCCATGGACATGGCGCAGGCGATTGACGACGCCACCGGTGCTGCGCTGAAGGCGATCCAGGCGGTGGAAAACGCGAGTCTGGGCCGCGCCGCGCATCCGCGCTCGGGCGACCTAAGCTACCCGATCGTGCGCATCGAGGGTTGCACCCAGTGCAAGCGCTGCACCGTGGAATGCCCCTTCGGCGCCATCGACGAAGATGAGAAACGCTATCCGGTGTTCAACGAATCGCGCTGCCGCCGTTGCGGCACCTGCATGGGCGCCTGTCCGGTGCGCGTGATCTCGTTCGAGAACTACTCGGTGGATACGGTGGGCTCGCAGATCAAGGGCGTGGACATGCCGGACCAGTTCTCGGAAAAGCCGCGCATCCTGGTGCTGGCCTGCGAGAACGACGCCTATCCGGCGCTCGACATGGCGGCCATGAACCGCTTCCAGTACAGCGCCTTCACGCGCGTGGTGCCGGTGCGCTGCCTGGGTTCGGTCAACACCATCTGGGTGACGGACGCGCTCAACAGCGGCTACGACGGCGTGATCCTCATGGGCTGCCAGAAGGGCGACAACTACCAGTGTCACTTCATGAAGGGCTCGGAATTGGCGCACGACCGCATGTCCAGGATCGACGACACCCTGAAACAGCTGAGCCTCGAAGTCGAGCGTGTGAGAACCTACGAGGTCGCGATCACCGACATCCAGCGCGCGCCCGCCCTCATCAACGAGATGGCCGAGACGATCCAGAAGATCGGACTCTCGCCGTTGAAATTTTAAATATGAAATCCAACCGCAAAGACGCAGAGAACGCAAAGGAATGCATCATGGGTATTTTTCGTTCCCAAAGCCTTTCTTTGCGTCCTTCGCGCCTTTGCGGTGAGCTTTTTGTTTTAGTTTTCCAAGGATTCCGACATGACCGATCTCAACAAGGCAATGGTGGAAACGTACCGTAACGACTTCCTGAAGGAAGTCGAGGCGAACGTCGAGGAGGGCCAGTGGGTCAAGATGTGCATGCAGTGCGGCGTGTGCTCGGGTTCCTGCCCGTTCGGTCCGGACTGGGAGCATCCACCGCAGGAGATCTTCGCGATGATCCGCGCCGGCAAGCGCGACGAGGTGCTGAGAAGCGAGTCCATGTGGATGTGCACCAGCTGCTACAACTGCATCGTGCGCTGCCCGCGCGAGCTGCCGATCACCCACATCATGCACGGCCTGGCCAATTACGCGTATCGCCTGGGACTGGCGCCCAAAATGAATCCGACGCGGAACTTCTCGGTGTTGTTCTGGAAAAACATCATCAAGGGCGGGCGCGTCAACGAACTCAAGCTGTCGATAGGGCTTTATTTCATGAACGGCTTCGTGCCGGGTGTGAAGAGGCGCTCGAGATGCTGCCGATCGGGCTCGGCATGCTCAAGACCGGTCGCCTCAATCCCTTCGGGCTCGTGGCCGGCGGCAATTGCAAGGATGCGAAGGGCGTCCATGCGATGCTCAAGAAGGCGCGAGAAATTGAAGACAAGCGCAAGGGCTTTGCGTAGAAATCAGCTCAAAATATTTTAAACGCAGACAGAAGTGGCGCAGGAGGAGTGGTACAGGGAAGTATCGCTTACGAAGCCGAGGACGCCATGCGCCGAGAAGTGGCACATGGATGTGCCGGTTACGGAGCTAAGGACGCAATACGGAGCTAGGGACGCAAACGCTAATTTTTCACTAGATGAACGCAGATAGCACAAGAACACATATTTCAAATCCGCGTTTATCCAGTTTTTCATCCGCGTTCATCTGCGGTTGCTTTGTGTTTTAAGGAGTAGGTTATGGCGAGAAAAGAATATTCTTTCTATCCCGGCTGTTCGTCCGAGCGCAAGACCTCGGCCTCGAACTACATGGTTTCGGTCGAGTCCATGTGCAAGACGCTGGATATCAAGTTGAACGAAATTCCCGACTGGAACTGCTGCGGCGCCTCCATCGGCTACGCCGAAGGCGGCGAGCTGCCGCGCCATGCCATGAACGCGCGCAATATCGCGCTGTCGGAGAAGCACCACGGTAACCAGGACATCGTCGCCACCTGCGCCGCCTGCTGGCTGGGCGCCAAGGAAACGCAGGAGCGCATCAGTCACTCCGGGGAAATGCTGGGGGATATCAACAGCATTCTTTCCGAGGCCGGCCTCAAGTACGAAGGCAAGCAAAAAATCCGTCATATGGTCGAGGTACTGATCGAGGACCTGGGCTACGAAGAACTCGGCAAGCCCGTGGTGAAGCCGCTCGAAGGCATCAAGATCGCGGGCTATGTCGGCTGCCAGACCAACCGCCCGTTCGGCGTGGACGGCGAATCGTTCGAGAACCCGAAGTATCTCGACAAGCTGGTCGAGACCGTGGGCGCCGAGGCGCTCGACAAGTACGACCAGAAGGTCACCTGTTGCGGCGGCGCGCTCGCCTTCAGCGAGCCCGACAAGAGCCAGGCGCAGATCAAGAAGATCATCGAGTCGGCCTACGATCACGGCGCCGACATGATCGTCACGCCCTGCCCGGTGTGCCAGTTGAACGTCGAGATCTACCAGGGCCAGATCAACAAGAAATACGGCACCAAATTCAACATCCCGGTGACGTACTACTCTCAGCTCATGACCGTGGCCTACGGCGGCAGCGCCAAGGAGGCCGGTCTCGACGGCAACATTATCCGTTCCACCCAGCTCGAGAAGATCGCGGCCCGGCCGGCGAAGAAGTAAAAAGTCATCGGCATCTCGTAAGCAAAAAGCCCGCGAAAGCGGGCCTTTTTACTTTTGGAATCAAGGGGTATGGGCGTGCCATTGTCCGGCCACGCTGTTTAATGGCATGGTAATGGTGGATCAGGAGGAGGGAGTTTATTATTTAAAGATCACGCCTGCACCAAAACAAAAAGACGTGATTATTTCCCTCATTTGTTTCAAGTTATCAGGCGGAACTCAAGACGTACGTGCTCCAACGCATCATGATGTGGATAACATGGCGCAAGGTTTATTCCGGACTTGGGCGACAGCCAGTTCCGCAACCCGAGCGTCGTCGACTTGGTGTCGAGTAAAGTTGGGCGTATTCGTTTCATGCCATTGGCTCGCCAGTAACGATCTCGGTACCCATGTTGGGTGCGCGCTCAACCTACCATGGACCACGGATGGTTGGAGGATTGAACAATGAAAAAATATCTTCGCTCGTCTTCAGCCCTGCTGGTCCTTCTCGTAGTTTCTTACGCCGATGCCTTCGCGATAGGTAACGTTTACTTCGTGCGACCGTACCGAGGCGCAGAATATGGCGCTGGCGATGGCAGATCCTACGCCAATGCTTGGAACGGCATGGCGGTGCTGCATGCCAAATGGGGCAACCCGGTCGGACCCGGCGATAAGGTATATATTTGCGGCACGCACCTGGAGGGTCGACCCGCTTCCATCGAGGGATGGTTGCGACCGACCGTTTCCGGGACCAAAAACGCGCGCATCGCTATCAGTGGCGCTTGTCCGAATGACACTGGGAGAAAAGACAAGGGGGCCCTCTACGCGGTTCATTTGCAATTGAATAGCAGTGCCTGGACCGATCCTGACGCGGACGGAGTCTATTCCCAACCCTATGGCGGTTGCACTTCCCCGTTCTTGCTCGAAGACGGGACGAGACGTTTGAAATGGATCCCTGCCGACGGCAATAATGTTCCTGCTATCCCGTACAAGCAATGGCCCGCCGGGAGCTTCACACAACTAGGTTGTGGAGGCATGCTTTATTACAAGCCAAGCTCCGGCGTTCCTTCGAATCACACGACCCACACCGCGCATAACCAGTTGGTCACGCTTATCGATAAACAGTACATCACCATCCAGGATCTGCGGCTGTTCGCTGGCACCAGCACCCCCGTTCTGCTGGGCAACGCCGATTTTATCCGTATCGAAAACAACGAGATCCGGTGGGGAGGAATAAGCGTCACGTCCGACTCCGACGACGGCGAGATATTGGGCAATAACATTCACGATATGTTGGGCACGGGCGTCTACTTGATCACGGGCGGGGCGAATGTGAATGCACAGAGCAACGATCGCTGGCGCATCGCCTACAACGAAATTCACAACATCTCACCGGGCAACATCGCGCCTGGCTGTGAGGGCTGCGCTCCCGACGCCTATACCGGCGACCGCCATGGCATCGGTGTTCAAGGCGGCACCAATGGTGCCGTGGTTGAATACAACCACTTGCACCATATTGGCGGCGAAGGCATCGTCTTCTACAATTGGTCTAATTATAAGGAGAATGGCGTTCGTATTGGCAATAACCAACGCGACAATACCATCCGCTACAACTATATCCATGACATCAAGGATCTATCGCCCGGCTGCCTGTCTGGACAGAGCGGGTGCAGCAACCAGCGCGGCATCGAACTGGGTAGCGATTCCCAGCCGGCGCTCCCGGAGACGATCACCGGCAATGTGGTCCACCACAATGTGTTGGTACGGGTCAACAAAATCGCTTTTAGATTCAAATCGACGAAGTCGGAGGCCGGATATGGATGGGGCATCTACAACAACGTGGTCTACAACTCGGGTGTGGGCGCCGTTATGATAGACAGCGATCCCATGAGCCCCTTGCCGCACTCCGGCGCGGCATATCGCAACAATCTGTTCCTGGCTCCGACCGAGGTGCATATGCTTGCCGGCAATCCATCTATACCTCGCAGAAGGGGGACGAGTTTCGTCGACAATAATCTCTATTACCCGGACGGGCCATTGTTCCGTGCGGGAGGTTATACCTACAATTTCGCCGCCTGGAAAACGCTGTTTGGTTTCGATGCCAACTCGCTCGCGGCCGACCCGCTGCTGACCAACCCCGCCACCGGGGATCTCCACTGGGCGGGCACCCCTGCGGTGATCGCGGGCGGTGGCGACTTCCGGCCGATCGTGGGTTCACCTGCAATTGACCACGGAGTCGCCGTCGGATTGACGTCTGACATCGCCAGCAACCCCATCGGCGCCAATCCGGATATCGGCGCCTACGAGCATGAAGGCGCCGGCCTCGTCGCCCATTGGCAACTCGACGACGGCGAAGGCAGTACCGTGGCCACCGACGCCTCGGGCGGTAATCACGACGGCACCTTGCTTGGCGGACCTGCCTGGACCGGAGGCCGCTTCGGCCGCGCCTTGGCGTTCGATGGAGCCGACGATGGCGTGCAGGCGGGCACCAGCGGTGATTTCAACCTGACCACCGCGCTCACGATCACGGCGTGGATTCGGACCGTGAACGGGAGCTTTTTGGTCGGCAACAGCGAGGGCGCGGTCATCGCGGGCAAGAACAACGCCTACAACCTCAGCATCCGCGAAACGGAGGGAAACCCGCGGCTCATCGTGGTGGGCAACAACGGCACGCCGGTGGCGTGCGGACATTACAGTGGCATCGCGACGGACACCGCCTGGCATCACGTCGCCGGAACCTATGACGGGGCGGCCGGCATAATGCGGCTCTACATCGACGGGGTGCTGAAGCAGGAATGCAACACCGGGGTACCGAGCAGCCTGCTTACCAGCGCCGATGCCTTTACCCTCGGCACGCCGCTCGGGCCGAATCCCGGAGGCCCAAACTTGCAGTATTTTGCCGATCAGATGGATGATGTACGGGTGTATGGAAGGGCGTTGGGGGCGGCCGAGATTGCCCAGCCGATCATGTAAGGAATCCGGAATGTCTGGTGCAGCGATATCATGAAATAGTAAGGCCATTTCGATTGGCAAAAAGCCCGCGGAAGCGGGCTTTTTTTCGTCGGGGTTGGAGCGGCTGGCGCCAGCATCTGCCCGCGCCTTGCCTATACTTGTAAAAATGAACGCCGTACACCCGGCGCCACCCGAACCCCTGCATGCAATCGTCCGATATCAAAACCCAGATTCTTTCGCACTCCCCCGCGGTGACGCCCGGCGCCGCGCAGGGCATCGCCGAGGCGCTGGCGGCGCGTTACGAAATCCTGGACACCCTTGGTGAGGGCGGCATGGGCATGGTGTACCGCGTACGCGACAGGGAGACCAATGAGATACTGGCTCTGAAATTGCTCCGACCGGAAATCGCGCGCGACCCGGCGATGATGGAGTGGTTCAAAAACGAAATACGCCTCGCGCATCGCATCACGCACAAAAACGTTTGCCGCATCTACGATTTCAACCGCGTCGGCGACCTCGCGTACATCACGATGGAATACATGGATGGCGAGAGCCTGCGTGCCTGGCTCAAGCGCGCGGGAAAGATGACGCCGGAGCGCGTCATCGACCTCGCGCGTCAGATAACCGCCGGCCTGAGCGAGGCGCATGTGCAGGGTGTGGTGCACCGCGACCTCAAACCCGAGAACGTCATGCTGGGCCGGGATGGCCTGGTGAAGCTGCTCGATTTCGGTATCGCCCGTGCCGCCGGCAGTGACACCGCCACGGCGCGCACCATCATAGGTACGCCCGAATACATGGCCCCGGAACAGTCGCAGGGCAAGGCGGTCGATCAGCGCGTGGACCTCTATGCGATGGGGCTCATCCTCTACGAATGCCTCACCGGTCGGCGCGCGTTTTCCGGCGCGACGCCGGTGGAGATCGCGCTCAAGCAACTCAAGGAGCGACCATTACCACTGAGGAAATTTTTGCCTTCCACCCCGCCGCACCTCGAAGCCATCGTCCTGCGTTGTCTTGAAAAGGAGCCGGCACGCCGGTTCGCCAGCGCCGCTGAAATTCAGCGCGCGCTGGTTCAGCCCGGCGCGCCGTTACAACGGGCTTCTCATTCGTGGAAGACCGCTGCTGTGGTGACCGTCGGATTGCTGGCGGTTATGGCCGCTTACCAGATGGTGAATCGGCAAGGCATGCCATCCGCGCCGGTTCAGACACAGGAGGCATCGGCCAATTTGCCGGATCACCAACAGGTACCGGAGGAACTGGTCAAGCTGTTTGAGGCGGCGAAACAGGGTGACGCCGCGGCGCAGGAACGGGTCGGCCGGTTGTATCTGGACGGGCCCGAGCGCGCCCGCGATGAGCGCAAGGCCTTCTTCTGGACCCGCCGCGCCGCGCTCAGCGGCGACCGCAACGCGCAGTACACGCTGGGGCAAATGTATGAAAGCGGGCGCGGCGCCGCGCACAATCTTGTCGGCGCCTTTGTCTGGTACAACATTGCGCTGTCTTCCGGGAACGAATCAGCACGTGCGCCGTTCGATCGCCTGAAGCACGAGCTTTCCAGCGATGAAATCTCCGAGGCGGAGCAGCAGCTGCATAAACTGCGGCGTGGCCGGGAACGCTAGGAGTATGCCGGTAATATAAAGGATTTTTATGAAGGACAGATTGTTTGGGACGCCCGCGCCGCATTGACAGATTCTGGTCGAGAGCGTAGGTATAATAACTGCAAGAAGTTCTTTACATGGTCTATTGCTTGTGCGAGGAGGTTGTTATGCGGATCGAAACCACCGACCCCATCAGCGGCGTCACCCTTAAGAACCCCGAGGGGCGTCCATTTGTCATCGAAGGAGAAGGCGAAGGCGCGCTCAAAATCTATTTTGAGAACGAAGAGGACAAACAGGCCTATCTCGAGATCCAGACCGAACATCCGGGCGAGGATTTCACCACCAACCTGGATAATCCGGCGCGGATGGGTACGGAGAAGTGACGCGCGGTTTATCCGCGCCAGCGGTTTTCCCGATATCTCTGAACGATCAGAGTGACGGCGTGAAAGGCACGACCGAAAGGGCTGTTACCTGGCCGGTTCGGGAATGCTGCGTTTGCTCTCGATCCATTTGAGCAGGGGTTCCCACTGCTCGATGTCGCGCGCCACCTGTGAGTGCGTGAGATCGAATATCCCCAACCCGCGCGCATCGGCCACGAGATAGTTCTGGCTTTCGCGCAGGGTGGCAATAAATGGGATCCGGAGGCGCGAAAGAAACCGCTCGAGATTGTGATAGATCTGGGTGTTGAGTGTCGAGTAAGAGATGCTCAGGCTGTTCAGTACGCTTTCCATGGTGTTCTGGATCGAGGAATTTTCGCGCACGCGATTGGCCACCACCGCCACCCGGGTTTCATCCCGCACGATTTTCCCGACCAGCAGCATTTCATGAATGAAATGCGCGGCGGCGCGGATGTCGGTGGGCGAGGGCAGCACCGGGATGATCAGGGTCTGGGCGCGGCGCACCAGCGCCGTGAGATCCGGACCGTGGGCCCCGGCGGGCACGTCCATGATGACGTAATCGGTGGAGCGCGGCACGCGCGCCGTATCGCGCCACGCCGCGATGCCGCGAATCGGCGGACGGTCCCGCGGGCGCGCCTCGAGCCATTCCATGCTCGATCCCTGGCGGTCGAAGTCCGCGATCACCACCGCTCTCCCCTGCGAGGCGTAATAGCTCGCGAGATTGGTCGCGAGCGTGCTTTTTCCGCAGCCGCCTTTGGCGTTAAGCAGCATGATCTTGCGCATGGTCTCTCCTTGGGGATGGGGTCACGGGTGGCGCGCGTTAATGTAGACCTGCTTCGCTCGTCTTGTCATAAATGTAGCCCTGCTTCGCTGCGCTTCGCTCGTCTTGTCATTTGATGAGTAGCTGTGCTTGTTGGCGCTCATGGCCTGTCTATCCTTCGGTCCATGGACACGGCATTGCGTCCTTGGCTCCGTTGGCGGTACATGGCATCCTCGGCTCCGTAAGCGGTACTTCCCTGTACCACTCCTCCTGTACCACTCCTCCTGCCGCACTCCTCCGGCTACCGGGCGCCCATAAGTTTATTCCAGCGCGCCGGAAACCTCTACCGGCTCAGCGCGCCGCCGCGGCCGTTCTTTCCACGGCGGCGTGGCGGCTTTTTCGGTCCGGGTGGATGGTCCGGCTTGCGGCGGGGCGGTTCGTCCTCGTCCATCAGTAGCCGGTGCGCCGGCCCTTCCAGATCATCGAACTGCCCGGAGCGGATGGACCATAAAAAGGCCCACACGATCACACCGGCCAGGATGACGGCGAGCATGCCGGCCATAACCTCTCAGCGAATATCTCAGGGACCGCTGATTAATTCGTCATTTCGTAATCTAGAGAAAATTTATTTTCTATATGTATGTATAAATACAACAAACAGTTGTGGAAAAAATCTGTAAAATTGTTACAACGTACATATAAATTAATAAAGAGGGTAGCAATCTTCACTTAAAAACAGGAGCTTGCACTTATGCCTGAAAAACCGC
>MFTB01000014.1 GCA_001785195.1 Candidatus Muproteobacteria bacterium RIFCSPHIGHO2_12_FULL_60_33 | reverse complement strand
GCGCCTGTTTGCGCGCGTCCACGGTCTCGGCGGCGGAGCCGAAATCGCCGCGGGCACGGTAGCGAACCTCGACAAACACCAGGGTATCGCGCTCCTGCATGACGAGATCGATCTCCCCGAAGGGGCTGCGGTAATTGCGCTCGGCGAGCGCCAGGCCTTGCTGCTGCAGGTGGCGGCAGGCGCGCTCCTCCGCCTCACGACCGCGGTTGAGGTTTGTCCGGGGATTCTGCATCGTTTAAGGTAGCCCTACTCGCTTCGCTCGTTCGTCTCGTCATTAGATTGGATCTTGAACTGGTCCTGGTGCTTGAGGAAGGTATCGACCAGCCGCGGCACGCCCCGACTGAACCGCGCCCACAGCAGTTGTCGCTGCAGGCGGCCGTTGTGGTCGAGGGAAAGCCCGCTGGTGACGCCGTTGAAACGTGCGCCCGATTCCATGCTGATGCGGTTCAGGTGCGGCAGAATCGCGTAGCTGTCGACGCCGAGCGCGTACAGACGGTCGAGATCGGTATGGACGTAGGGCCAATCGCGTTGCAGTGCCTGTCGCAGCTCCTGGATTTTCCCGTCACCCACCAGCATCCACGGCATGTCGCCGAACTGGATGCCGTCGAGGTCGATGTCCCGCATCGCATCGCCTGTGCCGGTGAAGATGTGCGAGGTCGAGTACACCGGCACGCGCGCGGCGTGATAGAAATTGAGCTGCGGCTTGATCAGCCGTCCGTGCTTGGCGTCGGAGGCGAGGAAAATGAAGTCAATGTCCTGCCGCGCGCGCGATTCGAACCGCAACTTCTGTCCGATCGTTTTTTCGATCAGCTCCTTGCGCGCCTCGCTCTGGGCGATGTTGAGCAGGTTCTTGATCGGCTCGGAAAAGTCGACGTCCTCCTCGCTGTAGGACTGGCTGGCGACCACCACGCCGCCGAGGCGCTGCCAGTGACTGGACCACGCCGTCATCATGCGCTCGCCCCACGGCGTCTTCGGATAAAGCACGGCCGCCTGGCGGTGCCCGTCGAGCCAGGCGCGTTCGGCCACTTGCCGCGCTTCCTGTTCCGGCGGCAGGCCGAACTGGAAAAGATATTTCGATGTCGAGCCCGGTTCGTCGTCGGTATGGCTCAGCATCAGCGTCGGCACCCGGAAGCTGGCCAGGCGCATGATGGTTTCCGCGGCCTCGCGCCCGAGGGGACCGACGATAAACTGCGCGCCGTCGTTGACGGCCTGTTCATAGAAATCATGCGACTTTAACGGATCCGGTCCGGTATCGTAGATTTTGATCTTGGGTTTATCCGGATCGGTGTTGGCGGCATCCATGGCCAGGAATCCGTCACGCACCGCCTGTGCCGCGGCGGCGTAACCGGAGGACAATGGCAGCAGCAGCGCGATGCGATCGATGCGGCCGATCATGCCGGGCGCCTGGCTGATCAGCGCGCCGAGCACTGCTTCTCCCGCGGGGTGGTTCGGATGGGCCTTTTTCCAGTGTTCGACAGCGGCGTTCATCCGCAGCGGCTGGCCGGCGTTCTCCACTGCAATCAGGGCCAGCTCGACCCAGCCGGACAGCACCGGGTCGCGCGCTATGTTGAGCTCGGTGGCGAGCCGCGCCCGCGGCAACGACACCAGGATTTTCCACATCTGCTGCTGATTTTCGGTGACCGCCTCTTTGCCGACGATATACTGCTCGCGGCCGATGAGATTGCGTACCGCGCCGATGGGGTTGTCGAGCGCCAGCTCGGACTGCGCGCGTACGCTGTTGATCTCGGACAGCAGGGCCGGGCTGAGATTGCGCAGGCGGCCGGCTTCGTCCAGCTGGCGGATGGCTTGTTCGTGCGCGCCCTCGGTGATCAGGATGCGCGCCTGCAGAATGCGTTTACGCGCGTTGAACGTGGCATCCAGCGGCGTGACATTGATCGGCTCGATTTGCGACCGCGCCTCGCGCAGTTGCCCGGCCTTGAGAAGCGTGGACACGGCGCGAAGCTCGTAGTCCTGTTTCCGGGGCGAGGCGGCGGTCTCGGCGAGGCGCGTGTACTCGCGCGCGGCCAGCAGGTATTCGCCGTCGCGCTCGGCCTTTTCCGCGGTGTCCGCGCTGACCGGCGGCAACGCCGTGGGCGCCACTGGCACGGTCTCGCAGCCGGCGAGGATCGCCGCACATATTATAGGAATCGCCAGCCAGCGGATGGGTTTCATGCGGTTTCCTGTTTAGAATGCGCGAAAGTATCGAATCGGGGAAATCAGTGTCAAACGCAGGCACGCTCTACGTGGTGGCCACGCCGATCGGCAATCTCGAAGACATGACGCCGCGGGCGGTGCGCGTCCTGTCGGAAGTGGATCTCATCGCCGCCGAGGACACGCGCCACAGCGGCAAGCTTCTCAAGCATTTCGGCATTGATACGAAAACGGAAGCCATCCATGAGCATAACGAGCGCAGCCAGGTTCCCCGACTCATCGAAATCCTGAAGGCCGGTAAGTCTATCGCATTTATCACCGATGCGGGTACCCCGCTCGTGAGCGACCCGGGCTTTCATCTGGTGCGATCCGCCCGACAGGCGGGCCTCACCGTGATACCCGTGCCCGGTGCCTGCGCGGCGATCGCGGCGCTGTCGGCCGCCGGCCTTCCTTCCGACCGTTTTGTTTTTGAAGGGTTCCCGCCGCCCAAATCCGCCGCGCGCCGCGCCGCGTATGAAAAGCTGTGCGAGGAAAGCCGCACGCTCATTTTTTATGAAAGTCCGCACCGCATCCTCGAAAGCCTCAAGGAGATGACCGAGATTTTCGGACCCGAACGCGAGGCGGTGCTGGCGCGCGAACTGACCAAGCAGTTCGAAACCGTGCGTAACGGCACGTTGACGGAACTGTCCGAATGGGTCAACCGCGATCCCCACCAGCAGCTCGGCGAGTTTGTAATCCTCATTCATGGCGTGCCGCGCGTGGAACGTGAGGCCGTGGATGGGGAGGCCGAGCGTGTGCTCAAGATACTGCTCGACGAACTGCCCGTGAGCCAGGCGGCGGCGCTGGCCGCGAGAATCACCGGCCTCAAGAAAAACCGGTTGTACGAATACGCCTTGAGCCTTAAGGGTGGCGGTAAATAGCGCAAACAGCCCGGAAAACGATGGCAGGGGGGCTGGTTTGACACCATAAGAACAGTACCCGTTGGGTGTCGGCAACCGTCCGCTCAAACCTTTATGCCAGGATTTTTCCATTATTGATGTTTACGGAAATCCTTTACAAGGAACAGCCCGGATGAAGCGAAGCGGAATCCGGGGAAACCCGGCAAAATCCCGGACTCCGGCCCTGCGGGCCTGCATCGGGCTACAACATGCATCAAGTAATTACGTAATGCTCAATAATGGAAGCAATCGCAGCGAGACAGACGATATAGCGCCCCGGCCTGTGAACCATGACCACCTTTTTCGCGATCGGAATTGTCCTGAATGTTGCGCTCACCGGTCTGGCGCTGTATTGGCTGTGGCGCCAGCGCATCCCGAAACAGGGCAAGGACGAAATCGGTAAATCACGGAACGATCGCGGACAGAACCGGCGCGAACAAATCGGCGCGCCCGATGAGACTAACCATTTTCTGGCAGGGCACGCACGTCTGCTGACAGGCAGTTACCGCCATTGGACCGGGCGCGATCTGGTCGATCCCGGCTTGTCAGCGGCGGAGCAAGCGCGGGCACTTTACGAAGCATCGTTCATAGTGGCTTCGCATGGCGTTGAGACCGATCCGGTATTTAATTACGCCAATCGCGCGGCGCTCGGGCTGTTCGAAACCGGCTGGTCGGATTTTACCTCCATGCCCTCGCGCCTGTCGGCGGAACCGATGGAACGCGAGCAGCGCGCACACTTGCTGGAGCGCGTGAATCGCCGTGGCTTCATTGACGATTACAGCGGTATTCGCATCTCCGCCACCGGTCGGCGCTTCCGTATCCAGCGCGCCACGGTGTGGAACGTTATTGATACGCATGGCGCACCGGCTGGTCAGGCAGTGATGTTCCGTGACTGGAAATATCTCCGATAACCACAAAAAAGAAGGATCAGACAGGATTCACAGGATTAACATTGATTTTTATTACACTAGGGATTCTCTGATTAATGAACTACTCAACGCAAAGGCGCAGAGACGCAGAGAAAATTCAGGGGAGATTTTTAACGAGGAAATACTCTGCGTTCTCCGCGTCTCTGCGTTGAAAACTAATAAATCAGACTTTCCCTAAATTCATTAATCCTGTAAATCCTGTTAATCCTGTCCATTTATCTTGTTGGAGTTCTGAAGTAAGCGACCACGATGACACCGCAACGGATTCTGTGGTACTTCGCCGATCCCATGTGCTCATGGTGCTGGGGTTTTGCGCCCGTGATCAGCGCCATCAAGGAGGCCTATTCGGATCGCGTGAAGATTGCCCTGATGCTGGGCGGTCTGCGGCCGGGGACGACCGAGCCCATGACACCAAAATCGCGCGAAGAGATTCTGCACCACTGGCAGGATGTACACCGCATGACGGGCCAGCCCTTCGCCTTCGAGGGCGCGATGCCCGAGGGGTTTGTCTACGACACCGAGCCGCCCAGCCGCGCGGTGATTGCCGTGGCCGACATCAACCCCGAAGCCATCTTTCCTTATTTCAAATCGGTACAGGAGGCGTTTTACGCGCGCGGGCAGAATGTCACCCAGCCTGATACGCTGGCGGCCTTGGCGGAGCATCATAATATAGAGAGTGCAGTGTTCCTCGATCGATTCCGTTCCGATGACATCAGAAAAAAGACACAGACGCATTTCCAGATCGCCCGCCAATCCGGGGTGCGCGGATTCCCGACCGTGGTTCTGCAAAACGGAACCACTGGCGCGCTCCTGACCCATGGCTACCGTCCGTTCGGGGAGCTGCAGCCGGCCATCGACAATTGGTTGGCGGGCGCGATGGCGGGATGAAAAATCCGCGTCGCGCCTACGAAAACGGCCGGCGGGCGCGTGAATCGATTTCGCTCCGCACTTTAGCTTCTCGTTGCAGGCGCTGGTATTTCTTGACTTTTGGCAGTGAGTCCATAAACTTTCCTGCGATTGCTCCCTTGGAGGTTCAACGGATTGACCAACTCGGGCTCGCCCACAGCATCACCAGTGCGTCCCGCACAACGGGGAGGTGGCGTATTCACCGCCACGTAGCCGATCCGGTTACTCCGTTACGCTCCTTGCAAGAGCGATATCCTTCCCGCTTTTTTCATTTCGTCATTTTTTCCAAACCCTCAAGTAGCCGTCGTCCTGGGGAATCTGCCGGGAGAGGGTTATTGCATCCGATATCACGTCAATCCGAACTGCCTGGCGTTATACCTTGGCAGCGAAATCCGGATCAAGACCGGGATCAAAACCAAGGGGGCGAATCATCGCCCCCTTTTTTTATTGGCCGAAAGCCGGAGGTGTCTGTCCTATGAAGATCATTACCGTTGCCAATCAGAAAGGCGGTTGCGGGAAAACCACTACCGCCATCAATCTCGCTGCCTGTCTCGGAAAAAAAGAGCAGCGGGTATTGTTGCTGGACCTGGACCCGCAGGGCCACTCCTCGCTGGGATTCGGGGTATTCAACGAGGACGCGCGCGATCTGTATGATGTCTTAACCGGCGAGATCAAGCTCGAAGATATTATTCTGCCCAATGTTTTTACCGGCGTGGACGTGGCCCCGGCGACCAAGATGCTCGCCGCAGCGGAACATCTGCCGGTTCGAAGCGACGAGCGTGACATTCAGCTTGAGAAGCATCTGGCGTCGATCCGCGAGCGCTACGATTACATCGTTATCGACTGCCCGCCCTCGATGGGGTTGCTCTGCTTCAATGCGCTGACGGCGGCCGATTTGGTGCTGATCCCTATCGAGATGAGCCTGTTTGGCATGCACGGCATCGACCGGATGTACGAAATCATCCATCAGTTGGGCGAACGTCATGGGCGTGACATCCCGATCCGCGTGTTGCCGACACTGGTCGACAGCCGCACGCGCCTGTGCCGGCAATTCCTGCACGAGGTGGGGGAGCGCTTCGCCGACGATGTGTTGTCCGTGATGGTGCAGTTCACGGTGCGCCTGAAAGAGGCCGTGCGCCAGGGCGTGCCGATCATCGCTTATGACCCCACTTCAACCGTCGCTGTGCAGTACGATCGTCTGGCGAATGAGCTGATGTCGGCGTTACAGGAAAATGTCGTGGCTGTTGGCAAAACAGAAGCTGAAAGCGAGAGCGAGGCCCGGCCGCGCCTTACCGCCATGAAGCGCGTATTCGAAGGGGCCCGGTCGCGACTCGGCGGACATGGCGGGAAGCAGAAGGTGGTGCTGCGCATTTACGACTTCGCCGGCAGGGATGTAAAACTCGCCGGCAGTTTCAACGACTGGCGGCCGGATCAGGGCGTCGTCACCCGCACGGAAAATGGCATCGTGGAAAAGATCGTGATGCTGATGCCGGGGGCTTATGAGTATCGTTTGATCGTCGATGGCGTCTGGCAGGAGGATCCCTCCAATCCCGAACAGGTGTCGAATTATTCCGGTGGATTCAATTCGGTCCTGCAAGTCGAGGAAGAGCACGAGACGGCCGGCGCCTAGCAAACATACGCACCGCTACTCGATCATGGTATGGCGGTCTGCCGAAACCCACGGGCTGTGTTTGATGTGCGCCAGTAAAACTTTGTGAATGACGCCTGAAACAAAAACCCCGCCAGTTGGCGGGGTTTTTGTTTGTGCAGGCTTTGTTTGTTTTCTCTTAAGTGGATGCTGCCGCGGGCTTGCGGCCGCGCGGGCTCCAGATGGATTGCCCCGTCAGTCCACGGGTGTTCAGCTGCTCGGCGCACTGCGTGGCGTAGGCAAGCACGTCCTTGCGCGATCCGCAACGCTGTCCGGTGATGGTGGAGCGGCCGCTTTCAAGCACATAGCGGTACCAATCCTGTCCCTGACCCCCGTCCGGGGCGTCGGTTTTTTCCACACGCGCCACCTTGAACGGGCGCGGCATGGAGGGGTGGCTGGCTTTTGCAGTAGCGGTCGTGTCAGTCATTGTCGGGACCAAGGGCATATTCCGCGGTAAAACTGCGGAAGGGTTAGTTAAAAGTGTTTCCAACAGGGAAATGCAGCAAAACAGGCAGCCCCACAGCGCCGGGCAGCCTTATAAAAAAATTATTATACCACAATGAGTTCGCTGATGGGATCCCTTTCCGCACGACTATTTCCCGGGATGAAGCGATCCTTGCGGGCACACCGGCGCGGGTCCTGGGGTCAAGAGGCGGGAGATTATGGCTGATTTATGCAAAAACTTATCGTCACGATGGTTATTATTTGATAATCAGATTGTTCTTGACCGACCTCACGCCGGTAACACTGCGTGCGATTTCGGTAGCGCGGTCTCTCTCCTTGCTTGTTTTGACGGATCCGGCCAGCTGTACCATTCCGTTATCGGTGACAACGGTAATATTCCAGCCGCTGGTGACCGGATCGTTGAACAGTTTGGTTTTGACCTTGGTGGTAATGGTCGAATCGTCAACAAACTCACCGGTTTTTTGACCGGCGCCGGCGCAGCCCAGCAGGCCGGCAACCAGCACGGCAACAATGATTTTTTTGACAAGCGACATGATTGCCTCCAGCAAGAACTTAAAATCCCAAGACCAAAAATTATGGATTAAACGCGGAGTGTTTTGGCTGTAAAGCCGGTTTTGGCCAGACAGCTCGACACACCGGCCCTTTCGTTTTCAGCGTTTACTCGCCGAGCTTCTTCTTGATGGCGTCGATCACGGCCTCGCTCGAGGTGGCGCTGACCGTCAGCAGCACGCCTTCTTTTTCATAGAAACCGATGAGCGGGGCGGTTTTCTTACTATAAGTATCGAGCCGGTGGCTGATGGCCGCCTCGGTCTCATCCTCGCGTTGGACCACGGGACTGCCGCACTTGTCGCAGATGCCTGCCTTCTTCGGCGGCATGCTTTTGACGTTATAAATCGCCTGGCACTTGGTATTCGAGCAGGTACGGCGAGTCGTGAGGCGGTCGAGGATGACGTTGCGTGGCACGTCTATGTTGACCGCCATGTCGAGCTGGATGCCGATATTCACCAGCAGTTTTTTCAGGGCCTCGGCCTGGGGAATGGTGCGCGGAAAACCGTCGAGCAGAAAACCCTTCTTGCAGTCGGGTTCCTGCAACCGCTTTTCCATGATGCCCATGATCAGTTCATCCGGGACGAGGTCGCCGCGGTCCATGAAGGCCTTGGCCTGTTTGCCGAGGTCGGAACCGGCCTGCACCGCGCCGCGCAGGATGTCACCGGTGGAAATCTGCACCGCGCCGTCCAGCTGCGTGAGCTGTTTCGCGACCGTGCCCTTGCCCGCCCCCGGGGCGCCCAACAGTATCAACTTCATGGATTTTTCCTCTCTTAATTTTGAATCGATATAAAACCTGAAATCCGGTTGCGGCCCTGACTACCCGGCCGCGAAGGGGCGCATTTTGCCCTTTAGTTGCAGTTCAGATCAACCTGAAAGTTAAGCGCAGACGCAATTGCCTGCTGGAATCGCTGCTAAACAGCGGTGAGATCGGCAATCAGCATCTTCAGGGATCGTTCGTTAGCTTCGATGCTGGCCGTCAGCCGGAACTGCACCAGCGCCCGGTGCAGGTTTTGCCCGGCCCACTCGGTCTTGAAG
The DNA here is from genome assembly GCA_001785195.1 of Candidatus Muproteobacteria bacterium RIFCSPHIGHO2_12_FULL_60_33. Classification (GTDB taxonomy): domain Bacteria; phylum Pseudomonadota; class Gammaproteobacteria; order Acidiferrobacterales; family Sulfurifustaceae; genus Sulfuricaulis. The sequence goes on along the minus strand of MFTB01000014.1, from coordinate 52,717 downwards.
TAATGATCCGCTTCCAGATGGTCGGTAAGAAAGCGCATGCCCAGCTCGAAGGGGATGAGGCGGATCGCATCATATATATAGTCATGGTCGAATCGCGTGAGGAATCCCCGGGTTTCAGTGAGGTACCGTTTTAATATCGCGCGGCCGATATCGAGATCGAAGTGTACGGAAGCGATGTCCCCGGGCGATTCACCGGCGCGATTGGCGCACGAGCGCAGGCAGTCGCCGATGTCATAATGAATCAGCCCCGGTTGCACGGTATCGAGATCGATCAGGCTTACCGCCTTGCCGGTCTGGGTATCGAAAAGAAAATTGTTGAGTTTGGTGTCGCCGTGGATGGGCCTTGTCGCCAGTTTTCCTTCGCGTCGAGCCTGCTCCAGGACGCGCGTGAGACTCCAGCGGCTTTCCACGAATGACAGGCCGTGGAGCAACTCGCGGCTCGCGCCAGTCTGGCGCGGCTGGGCCGAGGCCCGCAGAAAACGCGCAAAATAACCCGGTGCATCGTGAAAACCGGGCAGAGTCTGATGCAGCCGCGCGGGATCGAGATCGTGGATCAGGGCGTGGAAGCGGCCCAGGGCAAACCCGACTTCTTCGGCCTGCGCGATATCGCTGATGCCCTCGAGCGTGCACGTATGCCCGATAAACTCCTGTGCGCGCCAGAACCCGCCCTCGGTATCGATGGCAAAGTCCTTGCCATGGCGAGTTTTCAATATTTCGGGCAGGCGCAGCTTTCTGCCTGCGGTGTTGCCGGTAACGATGCCACGGCGAACGTGCTCGGTGAGCACGCGCAGGTTCTCCATGATGTGCTCGGGGTGGGGGAAGACGTGACGATTAATGCGCTGGAGAATTGCCTGACGGCCAGTATCGGTGGTCACCACATATGTATCATTGATCAGTCCCTGCCCATGCGGATGGATAGTGCTGGCTTGTCCGCCCAGAATGAATTCCCCGGCAACGTCTTGTTCAATGGACATGGCGGAGAAGCAATAATTCCCGGTTGCTCTTAGACATGAATGATTACAGGGCGTTTGGACATTCAGCTCGCTTCGGTTGAGGCGTTTGACTGGCAAGCCGTTGCGGCATTAGGCTGATTGTAATGCCCGCCGTTATCCCTGCGATATGGTCGTGCGGGCACCGAGCAGCCAATAGACTAGGAGATCAGTCATGCGGAGATGGGTGTTATTTATTGTACTGGCATTTAGCGGAATCGTTGTGGCCCAGGCTGCGATCAAAGGGGAGCCGGTCGAATACAAGGCCGGCGACACCGTGCTCAAAGGCTATCTGGTTTATGACGATGCCACGAAGGAGCGTCGTCCCGGGGTGCTGGTGGCGCATGAATGGTGGGGCCATGACCGGCATGCGCGCAACAGCGCCCGCAAACTCGCGGAAGCCGGCTACGTGGCGCTGGCCCTCGACATGTACGGCGGTGGCAAGCAGGCGGATCATCCTGAACATGCCGGAAAATTTTCCGGCGAGGTGCGCCAGAATCTGCCGCTCATGAAATCGCGCTTCGAAGCGGGCATGAAGCTGCTCCGCAATCAATCGCGTGTCGACGTCAAGCGCTTGGCCGCGATCGGTTACTGTTTCGGCGGCAGTGTTGTGCTTGAAATGGCGCGCGCGGGTGAGAGCCTGCGTGGCGTGGCGAGCTTTCATGGAGGGCTCACGACCGAACATCCGGCCCCACCCGGCAAGGTCAAAGCCAGGGTGCTGGTGCTGAATGGGGCGGAAGATCCCTTCGTGCCGGTGGAGCAGATCGCGGCCTTCAAAAAGGAAATGGAGGGCGCCAAGGTGAATTACAAGTTCGTGAACTATCCGGGAGCCAAGCACAGCTTCACCAATCCGGACGCGGATGCCAATGGTGTCAAGTTCAAATTACCGCTCGCCTATGATGCCAAGGCCGATCAGGCATCGTGGTCAGAACTGCAATCGTTCCTGCAGCTTGTGTTCAAATAATTAATGCAATTTGCGACGGATCTGGTTTGCTGGAAATGCGGCACATCATTGGCCGTGCTGCCCATGCCTTTGAGTCGTCTCGCGGAGTGCCCAAAGTGCCGTGCCTATTTGCACAGCTGTCGCCTGTGTCAGTTCTACAATCCACGATTGACAAGCCAATGCGACGAGGAGCGTGCCGAAGAGGTGCGCGACAAAGAAGGGGCGAATTTCTGCGACTGGTTCAAGCCCCGTCCCGATGCGCACCGCCCGCGCGGCGAGGGAAAGACACAGGCTGCCAAGGCCGGACTCGATGACCTGTTCGGCAGCGCTCAGACCTCCGGCGGCAAGGTGGAGACAGCGCGGGATAAGTTCAGTGATCTTTTCACTCCTGACAAAAAACCCGGAAAATAATGCCCCCGCGGGTATTCATGAAATTCCCGAATGCCGGAAATGTGGCGCGTCCATTGGGCGGGAAAGTTTGTATTCTTCACGCAGGATACGTGGCACGAGGTCACGCGCAATGAATCCAACCGCCTCCGAATATCCATCGGATTTAATGTCAAACCAGCACAGGCTTGAGGTTTCCAGAAACTAACCGGCAACGACTGGTAGACTGGTATAATAGTCACTGGAGTTGGCCAGACAGCCGCTTCCCGGCCACGTTCGCCGTGGCCGAGGGGAGGAAAGTCCGGGCTCCGCAGGGCAGGGTGCCAGGTAACACCTGGGCGGCGCGAGCCGATGGAAAGCGCCACAGAAAATATACCGCCTAAGTCTTCCTGATTCATTTCAGGTGACCGGTAAGGGTGAAATGGTGCGGTAAGAGCGCACCGCGCGGGTGGCAACATCCCGTGGCAGGGCAAGCCCCACCCGGAGTAAGGCCAAATAGGGGAACGATAGTGCTGCCCGCACTGTTCCCGGGTAGGCCGCATGAGGCGCTTGGCGACAGGCGTCCCAGATGAATGGCTGTCCACGACAGAACCCGGCTTACCGGCCAACTCCTTTTTTTACATTAAGTTGGTCATTTAATTTTTTGTTTTTCCTATAGTTTTTAGTCTCACTTTCACCGACAAATGCTATCGCATTTGCTCCTAAAAGCATGCCGTTGTTCATTCATCCCTTAAAGATTCATCTTTTGTTACTAACTCACTGTCCTGCAAAGAAGAAATCTTTAAAAAAAGACAGTTTTGTCTTGACACTGCTTAGCACCGCTATCTATAGTGTCACTAAGTGGATAAATGTGGTTTTTTGTGGACTGAAGCGGGAAATAGCGGGGGAAAATGTTTCGCGGTGTCAACACATTGTCGCTCGACAGCAAAGGCCGCATGGCCATCCCGACGCGCTATCGCGATCAGCTGGCGCGCGCGTGCAGCGGCCAGATGGTACTCACCATCAATGCCCTCGATAGCGATCGCTGCCTGCTGTTGTATCCGCAGCCGGAGTGGGAAGAGATCGAGCGCAAGATCATGAAGCTCTCGAGCTTCAACAAGCAGACGCGCAAGTTGCAGCGCATGCTGGTCGGTCACGCCACCGAATGCGAAATGGATGGCAACGGCCGCATTCTGCTGGCGCCGCCGTTGCGTGAATTCTCGGGGCTGAACAAGGAAGTCGTGCTGATCGGCCAGGGAAACAAATTCGAAATCTGGGACGACGGCACATGGAACGCGCGTCGCAGCGAATGGCTCGAGGGCGAAGGCCAGGAAGGCGATGACAAGCTGCCGCCCGATCTCGAATCGCTCTCGCTTTAGAAAGAAAGCGTGAATGGATATCACCATGTTCCGGTACTGCTGGAGGAGGCATTGCAGGCTCTACAGGTGAAGGAAGACGGAGTGTATGTGGATGCCACTTATGGACGAGGCGGGCACGCGCAGGAAATTTTGAAAAAAATCGGCGAGCGGGGACGGCTGCTGGCGTTTGACCGGGATCCGCACGCCTGCGAAGACGCGCGCCGTCGATTTGGCAACGACGCGCGCGTGCAAATCCACCAGGGACCGTACTCGATGCTGGGACAGGCGATTGAAAGTCAGGGCCTTGCCGGTGGCATCAATGGCATTCTTTTCGATCTCGGCGTCTCTTCGCCCCAGATCGAGGATACCCTTCGCGGTTTCAGCTTTCGTGCCGAAGGACCGCTCGACATGCGCATGGACCCGCGTGCCGGCGAATCCGCCGCGGAATGGATCAACCGGGCGGAGGAAAATGAAATCGTGCGCGTCCTGCGCGACTACGGCGAGGAGCGGTTCGCCAAACGCATTGCACGTGCGATCCTGCGTGAACGTTCCATCGAACCCATTGCCACCACGCGCCGTCTGGCCGAGATCGTCGCGCGCGCCGTGCCTGCGCGCGAGAAGAGCAAGGATCCGGCCACGCGCACATTCCAGGCCATCCGCATTCATATCAACCGTGAACTCGAAGAATTGACCGAGGCGCTCCCGCAAGCAGTGAAAGCGCTGACCGCCGGTGGGCGATTGGCGGTGATCAGTTTTCATTCACTCGAAGACCGGGTTGTGAAGCATTTTCTGCGCGTGGAAGCCAAAGGCCGGGAACTGCCGCCTGAACTGCCGGTGCGCCATGATCAATTTCGCGCGCGCCTGAAAATCGTCGGCAAGGCGACCCGGGCCAGCGAGGCAGAAATAAGCCGCAACCCGCGCGCCCGCAGCGCCGTGCTGCGTGTGGCTGAGCGCACAGCCGAGGATGGGATACATGCCTAGGCGCCTGATCTTCTTGTTTGCCACAGTGATCGTGGTTTCAATCGCTGTGGTGCAGACACGGCATGAAAGCCGCCAGCTGTTTGCGCAACTGCAAACGCACCAGGCGGAGCGGGACGCACTGAATGTCGAGTGGGGAAAGCTGCTGCTCGAGGAAGGCGCGTGGTCGCAGCACCGTCGCATCGAGCTCATGGCGCGCAGCCGCCTTGACATGAACACACCCGACGCGGCGAACATCCATGCCGTGCGGGTGAAGCCGGATTCCGCGTTATGAGCCGCCACGCCAAAACCCGCCATCCGGTGCGCAACGCCATTGTTTTGCTGTTTTTTCTGAGCGGGCTTGTCCTGCTGGCGGCGCGCGCCGTGTACCTGCAGGTGCTCAATTCCGATTTTCTGCAAAGCCAGGGCAATCAGCGCCATACGCGCCTGGTCAAGGACAACTCACACCGGGGCATGATCCTCGACCGTCACGGTTCGCCGCTCGCCGTCAGCACGCCGGTGGATTCGGTGTGGGCACATCCGCCGACCCTCGCGGAGGAACGCCGGAAATGGCCGCGGCTGGCGGCGCTGCTGGAGATGAGCCCGCGCGAACTCACGCAGCTTCTGCGCCGGCATGAGGGCCGTGAGTTCATGTATCTCAAGCGGCACGTGCCGCCGGAGCTTTCCGAGCGCGTGATGGCGCTCAAAATTCCCGGCGTCGCGCTGCAGCGCGAATATCGCCGCTACTACCCGCTCGGTTCCGTTGCCGGTCACGTGGTCGGATTTACCAATATCGACGATCAGGGTCAGGAGGGCGTCGAGCTCGCTTACGACGCCTCGTTGCGCGCCGTGCCCGGCACCAAGCGCCTGTTGCGCGATCTGCAAGGCAACGCCGTGGAGGTCGCCGAGAGCGTGGTGCTGCCCAAGCCGGGCCGGGACCTGGTGCTTTCCATTGACCGGCGCATTCAGTATCTCGCCTATCGCGAGCTCAAGGCGGCCGTTTTCGAGCATGGCGCGCGCGCCGGCAGCGCCGTCGTGCTGGATGCGCGCACCGGCGAGGTGCTGGCGCTGGTCAACGAGCCGGACTTCAATCCCAATAACCGCGCCGGCCTGCGCAGCGGCATGTTTCGTAATCGCGCCGTCACGGATCTCTTCGAGCCGGGTTCCACTCTCAAGCCTTTCACCATCGCGTGCGCATTGGAGAGCGGAAAGTATTCGCCCGGCAGCATCATCGACACCACGCCGGGCGTGTTGCAAGTCGGTGACCGCACGTTCCGCGATGTTCACAACCATGGTGTGCTGACAGTCGCGGGTGTCATCGAGAAATCGAGCAACGTCGGCGTTTCCAAAATTGCACTGGCGCTGAACAAGAAGAGCATGTGGGAGATGTTGCGCCACGCCGGATTCGGACAACCTACCGGCGTGCAACTTCCGGGCGAAGTGGCGGGACTTCTCAATCCCTACTCAAGCTGGGTCCCGGTCGAGCAGGCGAGCATTTCCTTTGGCTACGGAATTTCCGTCACGCCGCTGCAACTCGCGCGCGCCTATCTCGCTCTCGCGAATGACGGAATGGCGCTGCCGCTGACGCTACAACATTCGGAAACCATACCGCAGGGCGAGCACATCATGTCCAGCAAAACTGCGCGCCGCCTTCAGTCCATGCTGGAGCTGGCTGTGAGCGATGCCGGTACTGGCAAAGCCGCGCAGGTGGCGGATTACCGCGTGGCCGGCAAGACCGGCACGGTGCGCAAGCTTACGCCAGACGGATATTCCGAGGACAAATACGTCGCATGGTTCGCCGGGTTCGCACCTGTCAACTCGCCGCGCCTGGTGATGGTGATAACGGTGGACGAGCCGGCGCGCGGCGCTTATTACGGTGGCGAAGTGGCGGCCCCCGTCTTCGGTCACGTGATGGCCGGCGCATTGCGGCTGCTCGATATTCCGCCCGACGCGCCGCGCAAGGAAACGCGCCTTATGACGGTGAAAAGCGGGCAGGTGGCGGAATGACACCCAAAACGATTGAGTTGCGTGAATTGCTCGAAGGCATGGCACGTGTGCCGGGCGTGGCCAATCGCGAGGTGCGCGGCCTGCAAACGGACAGCCGGCGCGTGCAGCCGGGTGATCTGTTTCTGGCGGCACCGGGCATGGTGGCGGACGGGCGCGATTTCATCGGCGATGCCGTGGCTTCGGGTGCCTGTGCCGTTGTCTACGAAACGGATGACGGTTATGCCTTGCGCGGAGCGCCGGTGCCGGCGTTTGGTATATCCGGCCTGCGCCGGAAAATCGGCCTCATCGCGGACCGCTTTTATGGTTCGCCCTCGCGCCGGCTGGTGGTGGTCGGTGTTACTGGCACCAACGGCAAGACAACTTGCACGCAACTGCTCGCGCAGGCCCTTGATCAACCACCGAAGCGCTGTGCCGTGATCGGCACGCTCGGCAGCGGATTCCCCGGCACGCTCAACGCCTCGATCCACACCACGCCCGATGCCGTGACGGTACAGCGCCTGATGGCGGACTTTATCGCCCAGGATGCGGCGCACGTGGCGATGGAAGTCTCGTCGCACGCGCTCGAACAGGGACGGGTAAACGGCGTGCTGTTCCATGTCGCGGTGTTTACCAACCTGACGCGCGACCACCTTGATTATCACGGCGACATGACAGCCTATGGATTGGCCAAGGCCAAATTATTCGCGCATGAAGGATTGAAATACGCCGTGATCAATCACGACGACGATTTCGGGCGCCGGCTGCTGGCCGGTGTCGGCGCGCCGGTGACTTCATTGAGCTACGGCGTTGAAGGCGGGGACGTGCGCGCGCGCGAGGTGCGGCCTTCGCCCGAAGGGTTGTGGATGCGGATTCAGACGCCTTACGGCGAAACCGAGCTGCGCAGCCCGCTGATTGGCCACTTCAATGTGTACAACCTGCTGGCGGTGTTCACGACCCTGCTGGCCCTGGGGGTGGAATTAAACGACGCCGCCGCGCGGCTGGCCCGGGCGCATGCCCCCTCCGGACGTGCCGAGCGTTTCGGTGGCGCCAAGGGTCTGCCGCTGGTGGTGGTGGATTATGCGCACACGCCGGATGCGCTGGAAAAAATCCTGCTCGCACTGCGCGAACATACGCGTGGAAAACTCTGGTGTGTCTTCGGTTGCGGCGGTGATCGTGACCGCGGCAAGCGTCCGGTGATGGGCGAGATCGCCGAGCGGCTGGCGGACATGGTATTGCTGACCGATGACAATCCGCGCCATGAATCGGGCGATGCCATTATCGCGGAGATTGCCGGCGGCATGCGCGCCTCGCCGCGGATCATCCGTGACCGCCGCGCCGCCATCAAGGCAGCCATCCAGAGTGCCGCCGCAGGCGACATCGTGCTCATCGCCGGCAAGGGGCACGAGGATTACCAGCAGGTCGGCGATGAACGCCGGCCTTACAGCGACCGGGAAGCGGTAAGACAGCTAATGGAGGGGGCGGCATGAGCAGGGCGCAGGGGCCCCGCGCGAAGCGTGGGGATGCAACCGTAGCGAATGCCGCCAGACGCCGACAAGTCGGCGTGTCGGATTTCCGCGGTTTTTCGGAGGCGGAGGCGTGATGTCTCTCTCGATTCTCGCCGATGTTCTGAAATGCCCGCACCAGGGGCCGGACGCCGTTTTCACGGGTGTGTGCCACGACACACGCGGCTTGCAGCCCGGCGATCTGTATGTCGCGATCAAGGGCGAACGCTTCGACGGACACAACTTCCTGGCCGAGGCCATCAGCGCGGGCGCGGCGGGAGCGCTGCTGGCGCGCGACATGGAAACACCGCTGCCTTATGTGCGCGTGCCGAACACGCGGCTGGCGCTTGGGAATCTGGGGGCGTTCTGGCGCGACCAGTTCCAGATACCGGTCATTGCCATCACCGGCAGCAACGGCAAGACCACGGTCAAGGAAATGATCGGCGCGATATTGGGTGAGACCGGTCCCGGCTGTGTGACACGCGGGAATCTCAACAACGACATCGGCGTGCCGCTGACGCTCACGCGGATGCGCGCCAGCGACCGCTATGCCGTGATCGAAATGGGCATGAATCATTTCGGCGAGATCGAGTACCTCTCGCGTCTGACGCGGCCGACGGTGGCGCTCATCACCAACGCCGGCGAGGCGCATCTGGCGGGGGTGGGCACGGTCGAGGGCGTGGCGCGCGCCAAGGGCGAGATTTTCACCGGCCTGAGAACGGTGGGCACGGCCGTGCTCAATGCCGATGACGAATATTTTCCTCTCTGGAAGACGCTGGCCGCCAGGCGCAAGTGCCTGACTTTCGGACTGGATCACGACGCGGACGTGAGCGCGGAATACCGGCTCACCGACAGCGGCAGCCTTATTCATCTGAAAACCACCACTCATGGAGACATCGACATGCGCGCACCCCTGTTGGGCAGACACAATGTCTTGAATACCCTGGCGGGCGCGGGCGCGGCGATGGCAGCCGGCGCCTCGCTCGAGCAGGTCAAAACCGGACTCGAAAAACTCAAGACCGTTCCCGGCCGTCTTGAAGTAAAAAAGGGCATCAGCGGCGCGCGCATCATTGACGACACGTATAACGCCAATCCCACCTCGGTCGCGGCGGGCTTGCAGGTGCTCAAGGAATTTGCCGGCGAGCGCGTGCTGGTGTTCGGCGACATGGGCGAACTCGGCTCGTCCGCCGCCGACATTCACTTCCGCGTCGGTGAGCTGGCCGTCCGCCTCGGTATCCAGCGTCTGTTCGCCATCGGCGAGTTATCCCGCATCGCCGTGGGCGCCTTCGGCAAGGGTGCGCGTCATTTCGAGAGCCACGAGGCCCTGATCGAGGCCCTCCAGGACTGCCTGCACGCGGACATGACGGTGCTGGTCAAGGGGTCGCGCATGATGCGCATGGAGCAGATCGTCGCTGGCATCACGAAAAAACCTCCGGCCCCCAGCGAGAACGGGAGGAGCCGCTAAGTGCTCTATTATCTTTTCGAATCGCTGGCGCGGGACTTCTCGTTTTTCAACGTGTTTCGTTATCTCACGCTGCGTGGGATCCTGGGCGTGCTGACGGCGCTCCTGATCAGCTTCTGGATCGGGCCGGCCATGATCCGCCGTCTGGGCGTGCACCAGCTGGGCCAGACCGTGCGCAAGGACGGTCCCCAGAGCCATCTCGCCAAGGCCGGCACGCCGACCATGGGCGGGGCGCTGATTATCGTCGCGATCGCCGTTTCCACCCTGCTATGGGCCGATCTGTCCAACCGTTTTGTGCTGGCGGTGTTGTTTGCCACCGCGTCCTTCGGAGCGATCGGCTGGGTCGACGACTACAAAAAGATCATTAATAAGGATCCGCGCGGCCTTGGCGCCAAGGCCAAGTTTTTCTGGCAGTCGGTTTCCGGCCTGACGATCGCGTTGTTCCTTTATTACACCGCCAAGAGCCCGGCCGATACCGCGCTCATCTTGCCGCTGTTCAAAAACATCATCATTGACCTGGGTCCGGTTTATATCCTGCTTGCCTATCTGGTGATCGTGGGCAGCAGCAATGCCGTGAACCTGACGGACGGATTGGATGGCCTGGCTATCATGCCGGCGGTCATGGTCGCGGGCGCGCTCGGCGTCTTCGCCTACGTCATGGGGCACTACAATTTTTCCGCCTACCTCGGTTTCCCCTACATCGCCGGCGCGGGCGAGATGCTGATCTTCTGCGGCGCCATCGTCGGCGCCGGACTCGGTTTTCTGTGGTTCAACACCTATCCCGCCATGGTGTTCATGGGCGATATCGGCGCGCTCGCGTTGGGCGCGGCACTCGGGACAGTGGCGGTGTCGGTGCGCCAGGAAATCGTGCTCTTCATCATGGGTGGGGTGTTCGTGATGGAAACGGTGTCAGTGATACTGCAGGTGGCGTCGTTCAAGCTCACGGGCAAGCGCATTTTCCGCATGGCGCCGTTGCATCATCATTTTGAATTGAAGGGCTGGCCCGAGCCGCGCGTGATCGTGCGCTTCTGGATCATTTCGCTGATTCTGGTGTTGATCGGGTTGGCGACGTTGAAGATTCGGTAATAAAGAAAGCGCGCGTAGCGCGCCTCGGCTCGCCCCCTTCTCCCCTTGAGGGAGAAGGGATGGGGATGAGGGGTTGATCCCCTCACCCTTTGCCCTCTCCCGAAGGGAGAGGGGAGGTAGGTGAGAGTCTTTATTTCGATTTGGGCAAGGGGTGAGGGGAAGAGGTCAAGACAGAACGTGAATGTTGTTGCGATGAAAAAGGCAGAAACAAAACGCGCGCTGGTGGTGGGCCTCGGGCTCACGGGGTTTTCCTGCGTGCGTCATCTCATCGCGCGTGGCCATGACGTCACGGTGGTGGACACGCGTGAGCAGCCGCCGAAGCTTGCGGAACTGCGACGCGAGTTCCCGCAGGTGACGGTGCACACCGGCAGCCTGCCCGCGGCGCTTTTCGCTGATCCGGGCCTGCTCGTGGTGAGTCCCGGTGTGCCGGTCAAGGAATCGAAAATCGCGCGCGCCGTGGAACACGGTGCAGAAGCAATCGGTGACATCGAGCTGTTCGCCCGCGAGGCGACGGCCCCGGTCATCGCCGTGACCGGCGCGAACGGTAAAAGCACGGTGACGGCGCTGACGGGCGAGATGTGCCGGCAAGCGGGCCTCAAGACCGCCGTTGGCGGCAACATCGGCGTGCCGGCGCTGTCGCTGCTCGCGCGCCCCGAACCGGACGTATACGTGCTCGAGCTGTCGAGTTTCCAGCTGGAGACGACCGCCAGCCTCAACGCGCGCGCCGCCACGGTGCTCAACATCACGCCGGATCACATGGACCGTTACCGCGACATCGATGAATACGCCGAGGCCAAGGCGCGGGTTTTCCGCGGCAACGGCACCATGGTGGTCAACACCGACGATCCCCTGGTGCTGCGCATGCGCCAGTCGGGCCGGCGCGTGGTCGGTTTCGGACTCGGCCGACCGTTCGCGGTGCAGGACTACGGCCTTGATGAAATTCATGGCGAGACCTGGCTGGTGCACGGAAAGCATCCGCTCATGCCGGCGCGTGAGGTGCCGCTTGCCGGCCGGCATAATCTGGCGAATGTGCTGGCCGCCATGGCGCTGGCCGAGGCCGTCGGTGTCGCACCCGAGTCGGCCTGTGCCGCGGTGCGCGTGTTCAAGGGGCTCAAGCACCGCACCGAACTGGTGACCGAGCACCAGGGCGTGCGCTGGTATGACGATTCGAAAGGGACGAATGTCGGCGCCACCGTGGCGGCATTGAGCGGCATGACGTCGCCGGTGATTCTCATTGCCGGCGGTGACGGCAAGGGTCAGGACTTCAGTGATTTGAAACCGGCTTGCGCCCGGCACGCACGCGCGGTGGTGCTGATCGGACGCGATGCGCCGCGGATCGAGGCCGCGCTCGGCAAGGCCGTGCCGGTGCACCACGCGCAGGACATGCGCGGCGCCGTGCAAACCGCCAGGAAACTGGCGCAAGCGGGAGACGTGGTGCTGCTTTCGCCCGCCTGTGCCAGCTTCGACATGTTCCGCAATTACGAGCACCGCGCCGAAGTTTTCCGCGCGGCGGTGCGCGGAGAGCTGACATGATGGCCGCGGTCATGACAGGTGGCGTGCGCGCGGCCGGCCGGGCGCGTCCGGTGTGGGACCCGTGGCTGCTGGGCTGCACCTTCGTGCTGCTCGCGGCCGGCGTGATCATGGTGTACTCGGCGTCGGTCGCCTACGCCGACCGCGAAATGAACAACAGCGCCTATTTCCTCATCCGCCATGCCGGCTACACGATACTGGGCCTCCTGCTCATGGCGTTCACCGTGCGCACGCGTGTGCGCTGGTGGGAAAAGGCCGGGCCGTATCTGCTGCTGATCGGGATCGTCTCGTTGTCCGTCGTGCTGCTGCCGGGCATCGGCGCGCACGTCAACGGCAGCACGCGCTGGATCCGGCTCGGCATCGTGAACCTGCAACCGTCGGAATTCATGAAGCTCTTCGCGGTGGTGTACGTCGCGGGCTATCTGGTGCGCAAGCAGGAGGCGCTCAGGAATTTTACCCAGGGCATCGTGATGGTCAGTCTCGTGGTCGCGGTGATCGGGGCGTTGCTGCTGATGGAACCCGACATGGGTTCGCTGGTAGTGATCACCGTGACGGTGTTCGCCATGCTGTTCCTCGGCGGCGTGCGTTTCTGGCACTTCATGATGGTTCTCGGCGCCGGCGCCGGCAGCATGGTGCTGCTTACGATCATCTCGCCGTATCGCATGGCGCGGACGACGAGTTTCATGGACCCGTTCGCGGATCCGTTCAACACCGGTTTTCAGCTGGTGCAGGCGCTGATCGCCTTCGGACGCGGCGAGTGGTTTGGCGCGGGACTGGGGGCGAGCGTGCAGAAGCTCTTTTATCTGCCCGCGGCGCACACCGATTTTGTGTTTGCCGTGATGGCTGAAGAGCTTGGGCTGGTGGCAGTGCTCGCCATGATGGCGCTGTTCGGCATCATCATCGTGCGCGCCTTCATCATTGCGCGCCAGGCGGAGGCCGCCGGCCAGATATACAGCGCGCGTCTGGCGCAGGGCCTGGGCCTGCTGCTCGGCGGCCAGGCCATGATCAACATGGGCGTGAACATGGGTCTGCTGCCGACCAAGGGGCTGACACTGCCGTTCGTGAGCTACGGCGGCTCCAGCATGCTGGCGAGCTGTATGGCGATGGGTTTGTTGCTCCTGATCGGACGCGAGGCGCGTACCGGTGACTGGGGGGAATCGTGAGTTGCGTGCTGATCATGGCGGGCGGCACCGGCGGACATGTGTTTCCGGCCCTGGCGGTGGCGCGCCGGCTGCTGGAGAAGCGCGTGCAGGTGGTGTGGCTCGGCACGCGCCGTGGCCTGGAGGCGCACGCGGTGCCGGCCTCGGGGCTCACGATCGAGATGGAATGGCTGACGATTCAGGGCGTGCGGCGCAAGGGTTGGATGCGCTGGCTGCTGTTGCCGCTGCATCTCGAGATCGCGATGTGGCAGGCTTGGCGCGTGCTGCGCCGCCGCAAGCCGGACGTGGTGCTGTCCATGGGTGGATTCGTCGCCGGCCCGGGCGGACTCATGGCGAGCCTCACGCGCACGCCGTTGCTCATTCACGAACAGAATGCGATCCCGGGCATGACCAACAAGTGGCTCGCGCCGCTCGCCGATCAGGTGTTGTGCGGTTTTCCCGAGGCCTTCGGTAGGCACATCGCCGCGCGTCCGGTCGGCAATCCGGTGCGCGACGAGATTGCCGCGCTGCCGTCGCCGGAACAGAGGCTGGCTTCACGCCGCGGCAGGCTGAGACTGCTGGTCGTCGGCGGCAGCCAGGGCGCCAGGATTTTCAATGACGTCGTGCCCGACGCCGTGCAGGAATTGCCCGACGATGTCCGCCCCGAGATCTGGCATCAGTGTGGACGTAATGCCGCGGAATCGGTGCGGCGCGCCTACGGCGACGTGCCGGTCAAGGTGACGGAATTCATTGACGACATGGCGCAGGCCTATGCCTGGGCGGACGTGGTGCTGTGCCGCGGCGGGGCCATGACGATCGCCGAGTTGGCGGCCTCGGGGTCGGCCGCGATTCTCGTGCCCTATCCCCACGCGGTGGACGATCATCAGACGGCCAACGCGCGGTTTCTGTCCGAGCGCGACGCGGCGGTGCTCATCCCGCAACAGGAATTCACCGGCGAACGGCTGCGTGAGCTGCTGTCCGGCTTCGCCGCCAATCGCGAATTGTTGCTCAAGATGGCGCGTGCCGCGCGCCATCTGGCCGTCACCGATGCCGCTGAAACCGTGGCTAACCTTTGTATCGAGAGCGCACATGCGTGACCGCGTGAGACGCGTGCATTTTGTCGGCATCGGCGGTGCCGGCATGTGCGGCATCGCCGAGGTGCTGCACAACCTTCAGTTCGAGGTCTCCGGATCGGATGTCCGCGAATCGCCCAATACCCGGCGCCTGACTTCCCTCGGTGTGAAGGTCGCCATTGGCCACGATCCACAACTCGTCAAAGCCGTGGACGTGGTGGTGGTGTCCTCCGCCGTGGACGAAACCAACTCGGAGGTCCGCGCCGCGCGCGCCGCGCGGATACCGGTAATTCCGCGCGCCGAAATGCTGGGCGAATTGATGCGCCTGCAACGCGGCATCGCCATCGCCGGCACGCACGGCAAGACCACCACCACCAGCCTGATCGCCAGCTGCCTGGCCGAGGGTGGAGTCGATCCGACCTTCGTGATTGGCGGCCGCCTCAACAGTGCCGGCACGCACGCGCGGCTCGGTCGCGGGCAGTATCTGGTGGCGGAGGCCGATGAAAGCGACGCCTCGTTTCTGCACCTTTCCCCGTTCATGGCGGTCGTGACCAACATCGATGCCGATCACATGGCCACCTATGGCGGCGATTTCAATCGTCTGAAGCAGGCCTTTGTCGATTTCCTGCAGCAACTTCCGTTCTACGGACTGGCCGTGCTGTGCATCGATGACCCGGTGGTACGCGAGATCATTCCCCGGGTACATCGCCCGGTGCTGACCTATGGCACGGCGCCGGAAGCCGATCTGCGCGCGGTGAGCATCCGCCAGCAGGAAACCCGGATGCATTTCACTGTCGAGCTGCGCGGCCAGAAGAACTGGCTGACGGTCGAACTGAATCAACCGGGACATCACAACGTGCTGAATGCGCTGGCGGCCATCGGCATCGCGCATGAACTCGGTGTGAAAGAGGCGGCCATCACGCGCGCGCTCGCCGGCTTTGGCGGCATCGGGCGGCGTTTCCAGATTAACGGAATCATACCGTGGGGCGGCGACGTACAGGGACGTACCAGTGTCGCGGGGGACAGGACGTCGGGAGCGACCGACGTGATTCTGGTGGACGACTACGCGCATCATCCGCGTGAAATCGCCGCGACCGTCGCGGCGGCGCGCGCCAGCTGGCCGCAGCGCCGGCTCGTCGTCGTGTTCCAGCCGCATCGTTATACGCGCACGCACGATCTGCTGGACGATTTCAGCACCGTGCTGGCCGGGCTCGACATGCTGATCGTCACCGAGGTTTATGCCGCGGGCGAAAAACCGGTCAGCGGGGCGGATGGCCGCGCCCTGTGCCGCGCGATTCGTGCGCGCGGCAAGGTCGACCCGATTTTCATAGAGGACGTGAGCACGCTGCCGCAGGTGCTGACTGACGTGCTGCATGGCAACGACGTGCTGCTCACCCTGGGAGCGGGTTCGATCGGAAGCATCGCCGCCTCGCTCCCGCAGGCGCTGGGCAAGAGAGGAAAAGAATGATGCCGGCGAAATCCAGCTCAAGCCTGCGCGGACAGCTGCTCATGAAGGAGCGGATGTCGCGTCACACCAGCTGGCGCGTGGGCGGGCCGGCGGACCGGCTTTATATCCCCGCGGATCTCGACGACCTCGCGGCGTTTCTCGTGTCGTTGCCGGTACCGGAACCGCTGCACTGGGTGGGATTGGGGAGCAACCTGCTGGTGCGCGACGGCGGCGTGCGCGGGACGGTCATCATGACCGGTGGCGCGCTGAGCGGTTTGAGCGTCTTGCGCGCTGGCGTGGTGCGCGCGGAGGCCGGCGTAGCGGGTGCCAAGGTGGCGCGTTTCTGTGCCGAGCGTGAACTGGTGGGCGCTGAATTTCTGGCCGGTATCCCCGGCACGATCGGCGGCGCCCTGGCCATGAACGCCGGCGCCTTCGGCGGCGAAACCTGGACGATCGTCGAAGCGGTGGAAACGATCGATCGTCGCGGTAAAAGGCGCACGCGTCATCCCGGGGATTACAAGATCGGCTATCGCAAGGTCAGCGGACCCCAGGGCGAATGGTTTGTGGCGGCGCATTTCCGGCTCGCGAGCGGCGATACCTCCCAGGGCAAGACACTGATCAAGACATTATTGGCCAAACGCGGCGCGACCCAGCCGACGCAGCTGCCGAACGCCGGATCGGTATTTAAAAACCCCCCCGGCGATCACGCCGCGCGTCTGATCGAAGCCAGTGGACTGAAAGGCACGTGCGAAGGCAAGGCCTGTGTTTCGGAGCTGCACGCGAATTTCATCGTCAACCAGGGCGGCGCCACGGCGGCCGAGATTGAGCGCTTGATATTAAGAATTCAGACCACCGTGAAAAACCTGCACGGGGTGACGCTGGAAACCGAAGTGCGGGTGATCGGTGAAGAGGCTTAGTAATAATTCTGGAACGCAGATGAACGCAGATAAACGCAGATGTGAAGACGAATGGTTAATGTGCGGTTGTTTTCTAATCCGCGTTCATCAGCGTTTATCTGCGGTTTCAAAGAAATTATTTATATGAATCCAAAAAACTTCGGCAAGGTGGCGGTGCTGATGGGCGGCCCGTCCGCGGAGCGCGAGGTGTCGCTCAAGGGCGGCAACGCCGTGCTCGCCGCGTTGAAGCGTAAAGGGATCGATGCCCATGGCTTCGATGCCGACAAATCCACCCTGCGGTTGCTGGAGGACGGGAAATTCGGGCGCGTGTTCATTGTGCTGCACGGTCGTTGGGGCGAGGACGGCGTGATCCAGGGCGCGCTGGAGGTGCTCGATATTCCCTATACCGGCAGCGGCGTGCTCGGGTCGGCGCTCGGTATGGACAAGCTGCGCGGCAAATATCTCTGGTCCGCGGCCGGCATTCCAACACCGGAATACGCCGTGCTCGAAGCCGGCACTGATTTCGACAAGATCGCCACGACGCTCGGCTTGCCGGTTTTCGTGAAACCGGTACGCGAGGGCTCGAGCCTCGGCGTGAGCAAGGCCAGAACGGTGATCGAGCTGAAGGCGGCGTGGAAGAGCGCGGCCAAGTACGACGATCAGGTAATGGCCGAGCGTTTCATCGACGGCGCCGAGATCACCTGCGGGATTCTCGGCGATCAGGCGCTGCCACTGATCAGGATCGAGACCGACCGCGAGTTCTACGATTACGAAGCGAAATACATCCTCGATACCACGCGCTACCTCTGCCCCTGCGGCCTGCCCGCGGACCAGGAGCGTGCGATCCAGGCGCTGGCGCAACGGGCGTTCGCGGCGCTCGGTTGCACCGGCTGGGGACGGGTGGATTTCATGCTCGACAAGGGCGGACGCGCGTACGTACTCGAGGTGAACACGGTGCCGGGCATGACGGATCACAGTCTCGTGCCCAAGGCGGCGAAGCAGGCGGGCATGAATTTCGATGAACTGGTGTTGCGTATCCTGGAGACATCCGATGCGAGGCGCTGAGGCGGTACGTGAAAAGACCGACGAAGGCATCAGCCTGTTCAAGGCCGCGGTGCTGTTGTTCTCGCTGCTGTCGGTGTTGCTGGTGCTGGCCTTCGGCGCCGATTGGCTGCTGCGCACCGATAATTTTCCGGTGCGGCATGTGCGTTTCGAGGGCGAATTCAAGCACGTGACACAGCCGGAACTGGAAACCGCCGTGATGAACGTCGTGCGCGGCAATTTCTTCCTGCTCAATCTCGACGCGGTGAAGGCGCGCGTCGAATCCTTGCCCTGGGTTTACCAGGCTTCGGTGCGCCGCCAGTGGCCGCAGGACGTGCACGTCCGCTTCACCGAACAGCAGCTCGCCGCGCGTTGGAGTAACGGCACTTTTCTCAATCAGGCGGGCGACGTAGTTCGCGTAACCCTGAACGATCCGTCGGCTGAACTCCCGCGGCTGGAGGGTCCCGAGGGGACCGGATCGCGGGTGCTCGAACATTACAAAAAACTCGGCCAGATCCTGGCGGTAGTCGGGCTGAAGCTGGAACACATCACGCTGACGCCGCGCCGCGTCTGGCGGTTAGTAGTAACGAATGGCGATGGCGATGTACAGGGACGTCCAAGTGTCGGTCGCTCCCAGCCTCCTGCTTCTCGCGACATTAGTACCTCCCTGTACAGCACGGGAGGCAGGATGCCGGGAGCGACGATGGTCATTGTGCTGGATCGGGACCAGCCCGAATACAAACTGGAACGTTTTGCTCGCGTGTACGCGCAATCACTGAGGCACCAGGCCGCGGAAATCGCGCAGGTGGACCTGCGGTATGCCAATGGGTTTGCGGTACAGCAGGCCGGCGCACACGCCGCCGGTCAGCGAGACACGCCGGGGCGTACGGACGCCATTGGCACGGAACGGACAGGAGCAGCCAAGAAGGGGTAAATATGGCGAAGCGAGACGATGAAAAACTGATCGTGGGCCTCGATATCGGCACCTCCAAGGTGCTCGCGATCGTCGGCGAAATCGCGCCAACGGGCGAGGTCGAGATCATCGGCGTGGGGCATCACCCCTCGCGCGGAATGAAAAAGGGCGTGGTGGTGAACATCGAATCGACGGTGCAATCGATTCAGCGCGCGGTGGAAGAGGCCGAACTCATGGCCGGTTGCCAGATTCATTCGGTCTATGCCGGCATCGCGGGCTCGCATATCTCCAGTTTCAACTCGCACGGGATTGTTGCCATCAAGGACAAGGAGGTCGGGCAGGGCGACGTGGAACGCGTGATCGAGGCGGCGCGCGCGCTCGCCATCCCCGCGGACCAGAAGATACTGCACATCCTTCCCCAGGAATTCATCATCGACAAGCAGGAGGGCATCCGCGAGCCGGTCGGCATGAGCGGCGTGCGCCTCGAGGCCAAGGTGCACATCGTCACCGGCGCCGTGAGCGCGGCGCAGAACATCGTCAAGTGCGTGCGCCGCTGCGGGCTGGAGGTGGACGACATCATTCTCGAGCAGCTGGCCTCCGGCATTTCCACGCTGACCGAGGACGAAAAGGAACTGGGCGTGTGCCTGGTGGACATCGGTGGTGGCACCACCGACATCTCGGTGTTCACCGACGGGGCGATCCGCCATACCGCGGTGATTCCCATCGCCGGTGACCAGGTGACGAACGACATTGCGGTGGCGCTGCGCACGCCGACGCAATACGCCGAGGACATCAAGAAAAAATACGGCTGCGCCCTGACGCAACTGGCGCATCGCGATGAAACCATCGAGGTGCCGGGCGTGGGCGACCGCCCGCCGCGCAAGCTCTCGCGCCAGACGCTGGCCGAAGTCATCGAGCCGCGCATCGAGGAACTGTACAGCCTGGTCCAGGCGGAGCTGCGTCGCAGCGGCTTCGAGGACGTGATCGGCAGCGGTCTCGTGCTCACCGGGGGCAGCGCCAAGATGGAAGGTGTGGTCGATCTCGCAGAAGAGGTGTTTCACATGCCGGTGCGCCTGGGCGTGCCGCAGTACGTCGGCGGCCTGAAAGGCGTGGTGCAGAACCCGATCTTCGCTACCGGCGTGGGGCTGGTGCTGTACGGGGCGCGGTGCCGGGAAGGCAAGCAGTACGTGCAGAACCCGGGTACGGCCGTGGGCGTGAAGGGAGTCTGGAGCAGAATGAAAAGCTGGTTTCAGGGAAATTTTTGACGCGGGGGAACGGGCAGATGGTTCGATCAACAGATTCAAGGAAACCTACACTGGAGGCAACACATGTTTGAACTGATGGATACCTATGGGCAACAAGCTGTTATTAAGGTAATCGGTGTCGGCGGTGGCGGCGGCAACGCCGTGGACCACATGGTTGCCGCCAGCATCGATGGCGTGGAGTTCATCAACGCCAACACCGATTCGCAGGCGCTCAAGCGGTCGCAGGCGAAGACTATTCTGCAACTGGGTACTAATCTCACCAAGGGTCTGGGTTGCGGCGCCAATCCAGACATCGGCCGCCAGGCCGCCGTCGAGGACCGCGAGCGCATCGCCGAGGCGCTCGCCGGCGCCGACATGGTGTTCATTACCGCCGGCATGGGCGGCGGCACCGGCACCGGCGCGGCGCCGGTGGTGGCGCAGGTCGCGAAGGATATGAATATTCTCACCGTCGCGGTCGTGACCAAGCCGTTTCCGTTCGAGGGCCGCAAGCGCATGGGGGTGGCGGACCAGGGCATCGCAGAACTGGGCCAATACGTCGACTCCATAATAACGATCCCGAACGACAAGCTGCTGACGGTACTCGGCAAGGACGCCACGCTGCTGGACGCCTTCGGCAAGGCCAATCAGGTGCTGCAGAATGCGGTGCAGGGCATTGCCGAACTGATCACGCGGCCGGGACTTATTAATGTGGACTTCGCCGATGTGCGCACCGTGATGTCGGAAATGGGCATGGCCATGATGGGCGCGGCTTCCGCCAGTGGTCCGTCGCGCGCCCGCGAAGCGGCGATTGCGGCGGTCTCGTGCCCGCTGCTGGAGGATATCAATATCTCCGGTGCCCGCGGCATTCTGGTCAACATCACGGCCGGTCTCGACATGTCCATCGGCGAATTCGAGGAGGTCGGCAATGCCATCAAGGAATTCGCCTCTGAAGATGCGACCGTGGTGATCGGCACCGTGATCGAGCCCGAGATGCGCGAGGAACTGCGGGTGACGGTGGTGGCGACTGGCCTCGGCCAGGAGAAACAGCGCAAGCAACCGTACAAGGTGGTCAAGACCGGCACCGGCACGACCGACTTCGAGGATTACGAGACCCCGACGGTGATTCGCAACCGGCGCACGGAGCGGCCGCTGGCCGCGACATCCGAGGCGGCCATTGAGTATCTGGACATCCCGGCGTTCTTGCGCAAGCAGGCCGACTAGCGCCCGTGCCCGCGGCGAACGCTCCTCGGAGGAGCTTCGTCACGGAAGGGAGTTACGGCGCGCGACGGGATCCGGCAGCCGGGCGGCATTCACCGCGTAACAGGCCGTTTATCGGGCATGGTTTCGCGACGGCAGCCTCCCGACCGAAATTTGGCTGGACAGGTGTGGGGTTTTATCCTTAAATTACGGGCAGGGGCTGATTTTTCCGTAATCCTTGCCCCAGTGAAATCGTTATCGGCATGCGGGGTTGCATGCACCAAATTAACCCAGCGTGAGTATTTTCCGCCGCGGCGGAGGGACGCGCACCTTTTCACAAGAAAGGGATCATTCACGAAAAAGTTTTTAATGATTAAACAACGGACTCTGAAAAACGTCATCCGCGCCACCGGCGTGGGTCTGCATACAGGCGAAAAGGTCTATCTGACCCTCCGGCCTGCCTCTTCCGACACAGGAATTGTCTTTCGCCGCATTGACTTAGCCGATCCGGTGGAAATTCGCGCCCGCCCGGAAAATGTCTCCGACACCCGCCTCTCGACTACACTTGAATGTAATGGTGCGCGAGTTTCCACGGTGGAACATCTGATGTCAGCATTCGCCGGCTTGGGTATCGATAACGCTTATGTGGATCTGACGGCGGCGGAAGTGCCGATCATGGACGGCAGCGCCGGGCCGTTTGTATTCCTGGTGCAGTCGGCGGGTATCGCCGAGCAAACCGCGCCGAAACGTTTTATGCGCATCAAGAAAGAAGTGCGCGTGGAAGAGGGCGACAAGTGGGCCTGTTTCCAGCCGTTTGAAGGATTCAAGGTTTCCTTCGCCATCGAATTCAATCATCCGACCTTCCGCAACTCGACCCAGAACGCCAGCGTCGATTTTTCCACCACCTCTTTCGTCAAGGAGGTCAGCCGCGCCCGCACCTTTGGCTTCATGGGCGACCTCGAGGCCCTGCGCGCCGTGGGGCTGGCGCGCGGCGGCGGTCTCGACAACGCCATTGTGCTGGATGAATACCGCATCCTGAATGACGATGGCCTGCGCTATGAAGATGAATTCGTCAAACACAAGGTGCTGGATGCCATCGGCGATCTGTATCTGCTGGGACACCCGCTGATCGGCGCCTTCAGCGCCCACAAGTCCGGTCATTCCCTCAACAACCGTCTGCTGCGTGAGC
Organism: Candidatus Muproteobacteria bacterium RIFCSPHIGHO2_12_FULL_60_33; assembly: GCA_001785195.1. Taxonomy (GTDB): domain Bacteria; phylum Pseudomonadota; class Gammaproteobacteria; order Acidiferrobacterales; family Sulfurifustaceae; genus Sulfuricaulis. The sequence goes on along the minus strand of MFTB01000014.1, from coordinate 30,399 downwards.
TGGTGACGAACCAGGAAGCGTGGGAACTCATCACTTATAACGAAAACGACGAGGCGCCCATCGCCTTCGCGCGCACGGTTCCGGTAACCTGACCGGCGTATGGGCGAGCGGGAAGTCGAAAGGGGAGGCACGGCGTGAATATTATCCTGGTACCGAACAGTCAACGCGGCAAGGGCCGCAACGCCACCCTTTCCCATCGTCATCTTGTTCTCATCGCCCTGGTGGTTCTGGTCGCGCTGCCGGTCCTGGTCGGAATCGTCGCCTACCATGCCCAGGATATGCTCTCCGCGTACAACGCGGATTCACTGCTGGCGGCACAGCGCCGCGAGCTGGCGACGCAACGCACGGCCGTGGTCGAGGCCAAGCGCCATGCCGAGGCGCATCTCAACGCGCTGGCGCAGCGCTTGGGCCAGATGCAGGCGCAATTGATGCGGCTCAATGCCCTGGGCTCGCGCCTGACGCGCATGGCGGGACTGGATGCGCGTGAATTCAATTTTTCCGTCGAGGCGGCCATGGGTGGGCCGGAAAAGACCGCCGCGTCGTCGAATCCGCCCGAGCTGATGGACTCGCTCGATCGTCTCACTCAGGAAATCGAACGTCAGCAGGAGCGCCTGAGCGCGCTCGAAAACCTGCTGCTGGATCGCAAGCTCAACGCGGCCGTGACGCCTTCCGGCTGGCCGGTGGAAGGCGGCTGGATCTCCTCCGGTTTCGGCGCGCGCGCCGATCCCTTCAATGGTCACCAGTCCCTGCATGAAGGGGTGGACATCGCTTCAAACATGGGTTCACCGGCGCACGCCGTCGGCGATGGGGTCGTGAGCCACAGCGGGGACAAGGCCGGCTATGGACTGCTGGTCGAGGTCACCCATGAATCCGGTCTGATCACCCGCTATGCCCATACCAGCGCCGCCCTGGTCAAGGTGGGTGATCGCGTGCAGAAGGGTCAGTCCATCGCGCTGGTCGGCACCTCCGGCCGCTCCACGGGGCCTCATTTGCATTTTGAAGTGGTGCGCAACGGAACTTCGGTGAACCCCATGCGGTATTTGCAGCAAGCCGGGAAGTAGGTCGTAACGTCGTCACGCTTCAAGTCTCTCCGCTTTTCCTCCATAATTGCCGCTCTTTTGATATGCCTCCGCGCGAGGCGCACGGATTTTCATGATTACGAAAGCGCTTACCAAGATATTCGGCAGCCGCAACACCCGCCTGGTCAAGCGCATGCAGCAGGACGTGGCGCGCATCAATGCGCTCGAACCCGCGTTCTCCCAGCTGACCGACGAACAACTGCGCGCGAAAACCGCCGAATTTAAAACCCGCCTCTCGAACGGAGAAACCCTGGACGGTATTTTGCACGAGGCCTTCGCGGTGGTGCGCGAGGCCTCCCAGCGCACGCTGGGCATGCGTCACTTCGACGTGCAGCTGATGGGCGGCATGGTGTTGCACCAGGGAAAGATCTCGGAGATGCGCACCGGTGAAGGCAAGACGCTGGTCGCGACCCTGCCCGTCTACCTGAACGCGCTGTCCGGCAAGGGCATGCACGTGGTGACCGTCAACGACTACCTGGCCCGGCGCGACGCGGAATGGATGGGCCAGATCTACAAGTTCCTCGGCATGAGCGTGGGTGTGGTCGTTCCCGGGCAGGACCGCCAGACCAAGCGCGAGGCCTACGCCGCCGACATCACCTATGGCACCAATAATGAATACGGCTTCGACTACCTGCGCGACAACATGGCGTTTCGCGCGGAGGAGCGCGCACAGCGCGGGCTCAACTACGCCATCGTGGACGAGGTGGACTCGATCCTGATCGACGAGGCGCGCACGCCGCTCATTATCTCCGGACCGGCTGAGGAGAGCACCGATCTGTACGTCAAGGTCAATACGATCATTCCGCACCTGACAAGGCAGGAAACGGAGAACGGACCCGGCGATTACAGCGTGGATGAAAAGACCCGCCAGGCTTACCTGACGGAGGCCGGTCATGAGCGGGTCGAGAAGCTCCTGGCCCAGGCCGGGCTGCTGGAACCCGGTTCGAGCCTGTACGACGTATCTAACCTTATATTGATGCACCATCTCATCGCCGCGTTGCGCGCACACGCGCTGTTCAAACGCGAGGTCGATTACATCGTGCGTGACAACGAAGTCGTCATCATCGACGAGTTCACCGGGCGCATGATGCAGGGGCGGCGCTGGTCGGACGGTTTGCACCAGGCCGTGGAAGCCAAGGAAGGCGTGTCGATCCAGAACGAGAATCAGACGCTGGCGACCATCACGTTCCAGAATTATTTCAGGCTGTACGGCAAACTCGCCGGCATGACCGGCACGGCCGACACCGAAGCCTTCGAGTTCCAGCAGATATACGGCCTCGAGGTCGTGGTCATCCCGACCCATCGTCCGATGGTCCGCCGGGATATGGCCGACCAGATCTACCGTACCGCCGCGGAAAAACACACGGCGATACTCGCGGATATCCGGGACTGTCATCAGCGCGGCCAGCCGGTTCTGGTCGGTACTGTCACGATCGAGGCCTCGGAGCATCTCTCGCGTCTGCTGCAGAAGGAGGAGATCGAGCATCAGGTACTGAACGCCAAGTACCATGAGCGTGAGGCATTGATCGTCGCGCAGGCCGGTCGTCCCGGGGCGCTGACCATCGCCACCAACATGGCCGGCCGCGGCACCGATATCGTGCTCGGCGGGAATCTCGAGATGGAATTGAAGGAAATCGGCGAAGACAAGGCGAAACGCGGTCACGCGCGCGCCGAGTGGGACAAGCGCCACCAACAGGTCGTGGCCGCGGGCGGATTGCACATGATCGGCACCGAACGGCATGAGTCGCGCCGCATCGACAACCAGCTGCGCGGCCGCTCCGGCCGCCAGGGCGATCCCGGCTCCTCACGCTTTTATCTTTCGCTCGAGGACAATCTGCTGCGCATTTTCGGGAGCGATCGCCTGTCCGGCCTCATGCAGAAGCTCGGCATGCAGGAGGGCGAGGCCATCGAGCATCCGTGGGTGACGCGCGCCATCGAAAATGCCCAGCGCAAGGTCGAGGGGCGCAACTTCGACATCCGCAAGCAGCTTCTGGAATACGACGACGTGGCGAACGACCAGCGCAAGGTCATCTACGAACAGCGCAACCGCCTCATGGACGTGGAAGACATCTCGGAGAGCATCACCACCATACGTCACGATGTCGTCAATGAATTGATCAGTCAGCACGTTCCGCCGGAGAGCCTGGAAGAACAGTGGGATATCCCCGGTCTGGAAGCGAGCCTCGAACGCGAGCTGGGTCTGAACCTTCCGATCGGTCAATGGCTCAAGGATGAAGCATCTCTGGACGAGGAGAAATCGCGGGCGCGTATTCTCGGCGAAGCCGACCGCAAGCATGCCGAGAAAAGTGTCTCCATCGGGCCCGACGTCATGCGTCATCTGGAAAAGGCGATCATGTTGCAAGTGCTGGACACGCAGTGGAAGGACCATCTGGCCGCCATGGATTACCTGCGCCAGGGCATCCATCTGCGCGGTTATGCCCAGAAAAATCCGAAGGAAGAGTACAAGCGCGAATCGTTCGTGCTTTTTTCCGACATGCTGAACCGCGTGCGGCACGACGCGATTAACCTCTTGGCGCACGTTCAGGTGCAGGCGCCCCAGGATGTCGAGGCGCTGGAAAGCCAGAACCGCCAGCCCCAGGAGATTCAATTCGTGCATCCGACGCTTGGCGCCGGCGGCCAGCCGGAAGAAAACGTGGGTGGTGACGATGTGGCGGTGGCGCAAAAACCCGTTACCCGCCGTCAGCCCAAGATCGGACGCAATGAGCCCTGCCCCTGCGGGAGCGGTAAGAAGTACAAGCATTGTCATGGAAAACTCCAGTAACAAGTGGCAAGTAGCAAGTTGCCAGTAAATGGGTTTTACTTTCTCTTTCTTGCTACTTGAAACTTGTTACTTGCTACTCTGATATGCCCGTTGGTCTAACCGGATTGCCGATGCTGTATCCCGTACCGGGCATTCGCTTGGGCACTACCGCCGCTGGCATCCGCAAAAAAGACCGGCGCGATCTGGTGGTGATTGAGTGCGCGCCGGGCACACAGGCCGCCGCCACGTTTACGCAGAACCGCTTCTGTGCCGCACCCATCACCGTGGCGCGCGCACACCTCGCCAAGTCCGCGCCGCGTGCCCTGCTCATCAATACCGGTTTTGCCAACGCTGGCACCGGCGAGCCTGGCATCGAAGATGCGCGTGCCTGTTGCACAGCGCTGGCCAGCCAGTTGGGTTGTGGGGCGGCTGAAATCCTTCCATTTTCCACGGGCGTGATCGGCGAGCGACTCCCGCGCGAGCGAATTGTCGCAGGCCTGCCGTCCTGCCTCGCCAGTCTCAACCAAAACGGCTGGGCCGAAGCGGCGCATGGCATCATGACGACCGATACCTTGCCGAAGGGCAGTTCACGCCAGGTCAAAATCGGTTCGCGTACGGTTACGGTGACGGGCATCGCCAAGGGCGCCGGCATGATCCGGCCGGACATGGCGACGATGCTGGCGTTTGTGGCAACGGATGCCGCTGTGGCGCCGCCGGCGCTCCAGGCCTGCGTCTCAGCCGCCGTGAATCAGTCTTTCAATCGCATCACTGTGGACGGCGATACCTCCACCAACGATGCCTGCGTGCTGCTCGCTTCCGGAGCCACCGGAAATCCCGTGATTGATCAGGCTGGAGGAGAGGCTTATACCGTGTTGCTGGGAACCATCACGGAGGTATTCATGGAGCTTGCTCAAGCCATTGTGCGCGACGCCGAGGGCGCGACCAAGTTCATTACCATCGAGGTGAAGGGTGGCCGTACTGAATCGGATTGTCTCGCGGTAGCCTATACCATCGCGCATTCCCCGCTGGTGAAAACGGCGTTTTTCGCCAGCGATCCCAATTGGGGCCGCATCCTGGCGGCGATCGGGCGCGCGCCGATCGCACGACTGGATGTAGCCAAGGTGGCGATTTATCTCAATGAGCTGTGTGTTGTGCGCCATGGCGCCCCGGACGCCGGCTATACCGAGGCCAAGGGGTTTACTGTGATGCGACTGCCGGAAATCCGCATCGGGGTCGAGCTGGGGGCGGGCACCGCTTCCACGCGCGTGTGGACCTCGGACCTCTCGCACGATTATGTGCGCATCAACGCCGAGTACCGTAGTTAATAAAACTTCTCGAAATATCTTGAACCGCAGATTAACGCGGATTTATATGAAGATGAACGCAGATAAAAAAGGAATCCTGTGAGCCATCTGCGGTTGCCTTGTCTTTTTTGTTTTGAGATAGGTTCTAAGCCTTTCTATCTGTTTTTTTCGTCGTGGTCGCGAGCGACAGATACCACTGGTGCATGCGTTCCACCTCGGCCTCAAGCTGTTTCCTGTCGCCATTATTCTCGATCACGTCGTTTGCCTGTTGCAATCGCTGTGCACGGCTTATTTGCGCCGACATGATTTTCCTTATTTCCGGTTCGCTGAGTCCGCTGCGGCTGGCGGTGCGCTGAATCTGCACATTTTCCATGGCGTCCACGACCAGGACGCGATCCACGAGGTCGCTAAAGCCGGACTCGATCAGAAGTGGCACAACGACGATGCCATAGGGTGTCTCGAGCGCGGCCAGCTTTTCCCGAACTATGGCGCGAATGCGCGGATGCAAAATCGTCTCGAGACGACGACGTTCATCGGTGTTGTCAAAAACACGCTCACGAAGTCTGTGGCGGTCTATCCGGCGGTTTTCATCCAGGATCGTGTCACCGAAAGCGCGAACAATCTCGTCAAACGTTTCCTGCCCCGGTTCTGTCAAACCACGCGCGATCTCATCGGTATCAATCACCGGCACCCCGCGCATGACGAACAGCGCCGCGATGGTGGATTTGCCACTGCCAATGCCGCCGGTCAAACCTACGCGTAACATGGGTGCTGGATTCAGGAACTGATGCGGGCGAACTGCAGGTAGTAACGTGTCAGGGTATCGCCCCACAGGAGCGCAACCCATCCGGCCACGCACAGAAACGGTCCGAAGGGTATAGGCATGCGGCGGTCGTGGCCGAAGAACAGAATGAAAGCAATCCCCACAATCGCGCCGACCAGTGAAGACAACAATATAATCAGGGGAAGGCTTTGCCATCCCAGCCAGGCGCCCAAGGCGGCAAACAGCTTGAAGTCACCATAACCCATGCCCTCCTTGCCGGTCACCAGCTTGAAGGCCTGGTATACCAGCCAGAGAAAAATATAACCGCCGACAGCGCCGATGACCGCCGACGGCGGTGGGGTGAAGACGGCAAAGACATTCAATAGCAGTCCCGCCCACAGCAATGGCAGGATGATGTCGTCCGGCAGAAGTTGCCGGTCAAAATCGATGAAGCTGAGCGCAATCAGGCTCCATGTCAGCGCCATGCCGGCCAGTGCGGCCATCCCATATCCGAAATAGCAGGCGACCGCCGCCGTAAGGCCAGCGGTCAGCAGTTCCACGAGCGGATAGCGCCGGGAAATGGGTTTACCGCAGGCCGAACATTTTCCGCGGAGCCAGAGAAAACTTAAGACAGGGATATTTTCGAGCGCCGTGATGGCATGGCCGCAATGCGGGCAGCGCGAGCCTGGTACTACCAGATCAAATCGCTTGGCGGCGTTCGAGGGTTTTTTGTTCGGTCTGAGAATTTCCTGACACTGACTGCGCCATTTCCGCTCCAGCATGATCGGAAGACGGTAAATGGCGACGTTCAGAAAACTGCCAATCGCCAGTCCGAAAACACCGGCGATCCAGGGAAATGCGGCGGGGTAGCTGGTGAAGAAGGCGGAGATATCACTCATCGGGCGGCATTATGCCCGAACGGTTGCAAAAAGCAGTACCGGCGCTGGCGTTTAAACAGTGGCGGCAAGCTTGAAGATCGGCAGGTACATGGCGACGACCAGGCCGCCGATGACGATGCCGAGGAATGCCATGATGATCGGCTCGAGCAGGCTGGAAAGGCCCGCTACGGCATCGTCAACTTCCTGTTCGTAGAAATCAGCGACCTTGCTGAGCATTTTGTCGAGCTCGCCCGATTCCTCGCCGATGGCGACCATCTGCACCACCATGTTGGGGAAAAGTCCCGTGGCTCCCATCGCCGCCTGCAGCTGCATGCCGGTGCTGACATCAGCCTTGATGGCCATCGTGCCTTCAAAGTAGACGCGATTGCCCGAGGCACCCGCGACGGAATCCAGCGCTTCCACGAGTGGGACGCCGGCGGCGAACATGGTGGCCAAGGTACGCGCGAAACGGGCGATGGTGGCCTTTTTAACGATCACACCGATGACCGGCGCCTTGAGCAATATACGGTCGAGTGAATGGTGCATCTTTTCGGAGCGCTTGTACGTGTAGCTGAGAAATACAACCGTCCCGACAATCGAGCCGATGATGGCCCACCACCAGTCCTGGAACGCCCTGGAAAGATTGATGACCATCTTGGTCATGGCCGGCAGGTCGGCGCCGAAACCGGCAAACAGACTTTCGAACTGGGGAATGACGAATACCAGCAGCACGGCGGTGATGATGAACGCCACCACAATGACCGCCACCGGGTAGAACAGGGCGGATTTGATCTTGCCCTTGATGGCCTCGATCTTTTCCTTGTAGGTGGCGACCTTGTCCAGGATGCCGTCCAGAATACCGGCCTGCTCACCGGCTTGTACCAGATTGCAGTACAGGGCATCGAAATAAAGCGGATGCTTGCCGAGGGCCTGGGTCAGGGCAGTGCCCGACTCCACATCTTGCTTGATCGACATGATCACTTCTTGCATGGACGGGTTTTCGTGCCCTTTGCCGACAATGTCGAAGGACTGGGCCATGGGTATGCCCGAGGTCAACATGGTCGCGAGCTGACGGGTAAAGACGGAAATATCCTTGGTAGTGATTTTCTTCTTGAACCTGAAGGCCGCCTTGCGCTGCTTGGCCACCTTGACGGGATTGATCCCCTGTCGGCGCAACGTGGCATTCACGTAGGCGACGCTGGCCGCTTCCATGATGCCTTTGACCTTCTTTCCCTGTTTGTCGAGTCCTTCCCACGCGAAGGCGTCGAACTTCGGTCTCTTTATTGCCGCTTCTGCCATGGTTTACTCGTTGGTTGCCGTCTCGACTTCTTCCAGACTGGTGATGCCATTCCTGACCTTCTTCAAACCTGCCTGTCGCAGATCAGGTACGCCTTCCTTTCTGGCCTGTAATTCAATATCCAGCTGGTTGCCGCCGCGCATGATAATGGCGCCAATTTCCTCCGATACCGGCATGACCTGATAAATACCCACACGTCCTTTATAGCCGCTGTTGCAGGCATCGCAACCCACGGCGCCATAAACGACAAGGCCAGTGAGGTCTTCTTCCTTGAAACCGGCTTTGAGCAATGCCGGCTTGGGAATCTCGATGGGCTTCTTGCAGTGCTGGCACAATCGCCGCGCCAGGCGCTGGGCAATAATCAGGTTGACCGCCGAGGCAATATTAAATGGCGGCACACCCATATTGGCGAGACGAGTCAATGTGGAGGGTGCATCGTTCGTATGCAAGGTGGAAAGCACCATATGACCTGTCTGTGCCGCCTTGATGGCGATCTCGGCCGTTTCGAGGTCGCGGATTTCGCCGACCAGAATAATGTCCGGGTCTTGGCGCAGGAAGGCACGCAGCGCCGAGGCGAAGTTGAGTCCTGCCTTCTCATTGATGTTGACCTGATTGACGCCGGCCAGGTTTATTTCCACCGGATCTTCCGCCGTGGAAATATTGTTGTCCGGCGTGTTGAGGATATTCACCGCCGTGTAGAGGGTGACGGTTTTACCACTACCGGTTGGGCCGGTGACGAGCACCATGCCGTAGGGGCGATTGATGGCCTCGAGAAACAATTCTTTCTGGAAGTCCTCGAATCCCAGTTTTTCCACGCCGAGCGTGGCGGAGGTCGGATCGAGAATACGCATCACGATTTTCTCGCCCCATAACGTCGGCAATGTACTGACGCGGAAATCGATCGCGCGATTTTTCGAGATGCGCATCTTGATGCGGCCATCCTGTGGGACGCGCCGTTCCGCGATATCGAGTCTGGAAAGAATCTTGATACGTGCCGCGATGCGCGCTGACAGTGCTATCGGTGGATTGGCAACTTCCTGCAGCATGCCATCCTGCCGGTAACGCACGCGATACATTTTTTCGTACGGCTCGATATGGATATCCGAGGCGCCGCGGTTGATGGCGTCCATCAGAACCTTGTTGACGAATTTGACGACCGGGGCATCGTTGATGCCTTCTTCTCCGCCGACGCCTGAGCCTCCCTTGTCTTCCTCGCTGGCGATGATTTCGAGGTTCTCCAGACTGTCATCTCCAGCCAGATCAGTAAGGCTGGTGTCTTGGGCGTCGAGAGATTTTTCGATGATAGCGGCGAGCTTGGCTTCCTCGACCAGAATCGGTTCGGTACCCAACCCCGTGTGGAACTTGATCTCATCCAGCGCCTGCAGGTTGGTGGGATCGGCAACCGCGACAAAAAGTCTTGTCCCGCGCTTGAAGAGGGGGAGGACATGATGGCGCCGGATGATCTTTTCATCGACCAGCTTGACCGGGGCCATTTCCAAGTCGAGCGAGTTGATTTCATACAGCGGTATGCCGAAATCCTCGGACGCCACCTTGGCGATGGTGGCGCTGTCGAGTTTTTTGCTTTCAACCAGTTGCGTGACAAAAGAAGTCTTTTTGGAAAGCGCTTCCGTTTGGATGCGTTCCGCGTCCGTCGGGCTGAGCAAATTGTCGCGTACCAGCCTCAGTGCGAGGCCGCTCAGATTGGTTGCCGTGCTTGCGGTTGCCATCGTGGTGGATTCAGGTAAGCGTCGCTGCTATGGCGCTGAATCTTTCAAATATAGTTTAGATATCCGGATGCGCCAAATCATTTTTCCTCCTGTTTTCCGGTATTTCCGTGCCTTAGTCATTATCCCTTGCGTCCATTTTTGCTGATTCACGAATAGCTGGTCGTGATGGATGTTGTTGGAGGTGGAGGCGCTTGGCGATCGGTGTTTGCGGTGCCCATGGCGCATGGATATGGTCCAAACCTAAAGAATAGCCAGAAAACCTTTAATCTCCATTTTTTAATCGCATTTAGCGAAACACAGCTGTTGACAAGGCTTTTTCACTAATTTAGAATAATTCTAAATAGATCGTATCGATTTATTTCACTTTTAAATTCATAATGTTATAACGAACTAAATGACGAGGAGCTGACCATGACGAAACTCAAAGGAAGCAAGACCGAAGCCAACCTGAAGGATGCCTTTGCCGGTGAATCCCAAGCCAACCGCCGCTACCTGTATTTCGCCGCCAAGGCGGACGTGGAGGGCTACAACGACGTGTCGGCGGTGTTTCGTTCTACCGCGGAAGGTGAGACCGGCCATGCGCACGGGCACCTGGAATATCTCGAGCAATGCGGCGATCCGGCCACGGGTCTGCCGATCGGGCCAACCTCGGACAACCTGAAGGCCGCCATTGCCGGTGAAACCCACGAATACACCGACATGTATCCGGGCATGGCCAAGGCCGCGCGCAACGAAGGCTTTGCCGAAATCGCCGACTGGTTTGAGACGCTAGCCAAGGCCGAGCGTTCGCACGCCAATCGGTTCCAAAAGGCCCTCGACACCCTCGGCAAGTAAGCCCAAGCCTTGAACGCTGGGGCCGGGCGTCCGGCCCCAGCGTTCCCCGTGGCCGCCTTTGATTGCGGGCAAATCTGTCCGTGGCCGTAAAGAGGAAGGTTTTCTGAAATATATCATCACGCAGATTCAATCATGAGCCAACCGACTGAAGGTCGACGCGAAGGCAGTCTCCAGGCCCCGACGCGCCACCCCCTGGCGTGGCGCGATCCCGGGTTTTACAAGGAAGAGGCGCTCATGAAAGAGCTCGGGCGCGTCTTCGACATATGCCACGGCTGTCGCCGTTGCGTCAGCCTGTGTAACGCTTTTCCCTCATTATTCGATCTCATCGACAATTCACCGACACTGGAAATGGACGGGGTCAAGAAGGAGGATTATTGGCGGGTCGTTGATCACTGTTATCTCTGCGATCTGTGTTTCATGACCAAATGCCCGTATGTGCCGCCGCATGAATGGAACGTGGATTTTCCGCACCTGATGCTGCGCGCCAAGGCGGTGAAGTTCAGAAAAGGCGATGTCAAGAAGCGTGACAAGCTGCTTACCAATACCGACATGGTTGGCAAACTGGCCGGTATCCCGGTGGTGGTGCAGGCGGTGAATGCCGCGAACCGGACCAAAGCCATGCGCAAGATGCTGGACAAGGTGTTGGGCGTGCACCCGGAGGCGGTATTGCCGGAGTATCACAGCAATACCTTGCGCAAGCGCATGAAGAACCGGAATGGCGATGGCCTGGTTGCCGTACCGGCCGGGCGCACGCGCGGCAAGGTCGCGTTGTTTGCCACATGTTACGGTAACTACAATGAACCGCATGTCGGCGAAGACCTGATTGCCGTTTTCGAACACAACGGTATTCCCGTGGCGTTGGCCGAGAAAGAGCGTTGCTGCGGCATGCCCAAACTCGAGCTGGGTGATCTTGAGGCCGTGGCGCGCGCCAAGGAAGCCAATATCCCGGTACTGGCGAAACTCGTGGATGAGGGTTGGGACATTGTCGCGCCGGTCCCGTCCTGTGTGTTGATGTTCAAGCAGGAACTGCCGCTCATGTTTCCCGACGATCCCGATGTCGCCAAGGTCAAGCAGGCCATTTTCGATCCGTTCGAATATCTGATGTTGCGGCATAAAGAAGGAAAACTGAAAACCGACTTCAAGAAAGACTTGGGCTCCGTGTCTTATCATGTGCCGTGTCATCTGCGCGTACAGAACATCGGTCTCAAGACCCGCGAGGCGCTGAGTCTTGTTCCCAATACCAAGATTGATACCATCGAACGTTGTTCCGGCCATGACGGAACCTACGCGGTGAAAAGCGAGTTTCACAAGATTTCGATGAAGATCTGCAAACCCGTGGTCAGCCGGGTCGAGCAGGCAAAACCGGATCATTATTCCAGCGATTGCCCCATGGCCGGACATCAGATCGAGAACGGATTACAGGGCGGCATGAAGCCGGAGCATCCGATGTCGCTCCTGCGGCAGGCCTATGCTATTTAAGTGAGGCGATGCAATGAATTTACAGACTTCCGTGAGCGAGAGGGTTCCCCATGAAGAAGCTGACCCGCGACGATCTTTACCCGCTTGAAAAATACGCCGAGGTTCGCCCCGGATTCCGCGCTCAGGTCATGGCGCACAAGCAGAATCGCAAGGTGGCCATCGGTCCGAATGCCACGCTCTATTTCGAGGACCGGATGACCATGCAGTACCAGGTTCAGGAAATGCTGCGCATCGAGCGTATTTTCGAAGCGGAAGGCATCAATGACGAACTGGCGACATATAACCCCCTCATCCCGGACGGCCATAACTGGAAGGCGACTTTCATGGCCGAGTTCCCGGATGTCGAGGAACGCCGCGTGGCCCTGAAGCGCCTGAAGGGCGTGGAAAACAAGGTGTGGGCGCGTGTGGCGGGCTTCGATCCGGTGCGGCCGCACGCGGACGAGGATCTGGAGCGCGAAGACGATGAAAAAACCTCCTCCGTCCATTTTCTGCGCTTCGAGCTGACACCCGACATGGTGAGGGCGGTCAAACGAGGCGCCGCGGTGGCGATGGGTATTGATCACCCGGCCTATACCCATCAGGTCGATCCCGTTCCGGCGGCGACGCGCGACTCCCTGGCGCAGGACCTGTCGGACTGACGAATATCATTCGCGTGCGCTGTCAACCGCGACGAGATAATCACGCGGGGTGATTCCTCGTGCACGACGCGCATCTGCTGTATACTGCTCGCCCGATGCAAGGAGCGACTCGTTTTATTGTCTGGTGTATCGGGGGAAAAAGATTTTTCTTCGCTCGCCTGCTGCTGTCCCTGGCGTTGTCCGCCGTCGTTTATCCACTCCACGCCAAGCGCGATCGGTACGGAACCGAACCGGAATATTTCGATTTCGACGAAAGCCTGGTGGAGAAGTGGAAGGAAGGCAAGGTAACCATCCCGCCTTATCCGAAGGACCAGGATCTCCTCGCGGTGCCCTTGCTGGCGACCGACACCCTCAAAATCTATATTGACCGCCAATCGCTCTCGCGCGGTGTCGATCGCGTTGCCCGGTTTTCACTCGTGGTGGAAAGCCCCTCCGGTGCGCGCAGTGTTTTCTACGACGGTCTGCGCTGCGAAACCCGGGAATACAAGACCTATGCCATGGGAAGCCCGGAACATGTTTTCACGCCGGCCAAAGAGGCGGCGTGGCAAAGAATCCCGCAGCCCGCGATGAACGCTTTCCGTTATCATCTCTACCGTCATTATATCTGCGACACGCATGCCTCCGCCCGGGCGCCCGAAGAACTTGTGCGGCTATTGACGCAGTAACCCTGATAAACTTCATTTATTTGATATCTCCCTGATCGCTCATGAGCGCTGCCTACGATTCCTCCGCGATTGAAGTCCTGACCGGCCTCGAGCCGGTGCGCCGCCGCCCGGGCATGTACACCCAGACGGAGCGTCCCAATCATCTCGCGCAGGAAGTGGTCGACAACAGCGTGGACGAAGCCATCGCCGGACATTGCAGCGCCATCGACGTCACGCTGCATGCGGACAGTTCACTGTCTGTCGCGGACAACGGCCGTGGCATGCCGGTGGACAAGCACAAGGAGGAGGGTGTGTCGGGCGTCGAGGTGATTCTCACGCGCCTGCACGCGGGCGCAAAATTCTCGAACAAGAATTACACCTATTCTGGTGGCCTGCACGGCGTCGGCGTGTCGGTGGTCAACGCGCTCTCGCACAAGCTGGAAGTCACCGTGCGGCGCGATGGCAAGGAATATCGCATGTCCTACGCCGATGGGCAGAAGACCTCCGAATTAAAAGCGGTCGGAAAGGCGGAAAAAAACGTCACCGGCAGCATCATCCGTTTCTGGCCCGATTCCCAGTTTTTCGACACGGTGAAATTCCACGTCCCGCGCCTGAAGCATGTATTGCGCGCGAAGGCGGTGCTGTGCCCGGGCCTGTACATCAGCTTCACCCACGAAGCCGACGCCAGGGACAACGAAGAGTGGCATTACGAAGACGGCCTCAAGGATTATCTGAAAACGCAGCTCGAGGGTTGGGAATACCTGCCCGCCGAACCCTTTGTCGGTCACCATAAGGGCGATGACGGCGAGGTGGACTGGGCCATCGTGTGGCTGCCGGCGGGCGGCGAGCCGATCATGGAGAGCTATGTCAATCTCATCCCGACCACGCAGGACGGCACGCATATCAACGGTTTCCGCGCCGGCCTGACCGATGCCATGCGCGAATTCTGCGAGTTCCGCGATCTGCTGCCGCGCGGGGTGAAGCTCGCGCCCGAGGACATTTGGGGCAAGTCGAGCTATGTTTTCTCGCTCAAGATGCGCGACCCGCAGTTCACGGGACAGACCAAGGAGCGGTTGACCTCGCGCGAGGCCGCCAGCTTCGTGCAGGGCGTGACCAAGGACGCCTTCAGCCTGTGGCTCAACCACCATGTGGCCGACGCCGAAAAAATCGCGGCCTTGGCGATCGAATCCGCCCAGGAGCGACAACGCGCCGATAAAAAGATCGCACGCAAGAAAATCGGCACCGGCCCGGCGCTGCCCGGCAAGCTCGCGGATTGCGTGGCCCAGGATCTGTCGCGCACCGAGTTATTTCTGGTGGAGGGCGATTCCGCCGGCGGTTCGGCCAAACAGGCGCGCGACCGCGAATTTCAGGCCATCATGCCACTGCGCGGCAAGATCCTGAATACGTGGGAAGTCGATCCCGCCGAGGTGTTGGGTTCGCAGGAAGTCCACGACATTGCCGTGGCCCTGGGCGTGGACCCGGGCTCGAACAATCTCGAGGGGCTGCGTTACGGCAAGGTCTGCATCCTTGCCGATGCCGATTCCGACGGCGCGCACATCGCCACGCTCTTGTGTGCGCTCTTCGTGCGCCACTTCCGGCCGCTGGTGGCGGACGGCCGCGTGTGCGTCGCCATGCCGCCGCTGTACCGCATCGACGCGGGCAAGGAAATCCATTACGCGCTCGACGACGAGGAGAAAACGGGAATCCTCAAACGTATCGAATTGAACGGCTCACGCGCCAAGCCGATGGTCACGCGCTTCAAGGGCCTGGGCGAGATGAATCCCGGCCAGCTGCGCGAAACCACCATGGACCCCAGGACGCGCCGGCTGGTGCAGCTTGAAATCAAGGCCGGTGACAACACCGGCAAGATTCTCGACATGCTGCTGGCCAAGAAGCGCGCGTCCGACCGCAAGAACTGGCTCGAGAAGAATGGCGACAAGGCGGAGGTCATCTAGTGCCGACCATCAAGACCGCCGTTGACATCGCCGCCTCGGCCGAAATGGTGTGGCGCGTTTTGACATATTTCCCCGAGTACCCGCGATGGAACCCTTTCCTTGTTTCCATCCATGGGAGCCTGTCGCCAGGCCAGCGTCTGAAGATCCAGGCGCGCCTTCCACAAGGTCGTGAATATAAATTTTCGCCACTCGTCGTGAAGGTTATCCCTGCCTCTGAACTGCGTTGGCGCCGCCGGCGCTTGATCGAAGGCGTGTTTGATCGCGAACAGGCGTTTTTCATCGTGCCGAACGGCATCAAAGGCGTCCGCTTCATCCAGCGCGAGCACTTCTCCGGTGTGCTCGCGTCGCTGATAACACCTTTTATTACCGAAAAAACACACAAGTCCTTTACCCTGATGAATCTGGCGTTAAAACGAATCGCCGAAGCGAAACGCTGATGGCGAAGAAATCCACCGGCAAGGAAAACGGCACGGGCAAGAAGCCCACGGTTGCGCGCGGCAAGGCGCAACCGATCGCGCGTCCACGCGCGGCCTCGATCGAGCGCCTGCCGCTCGCGGTCTTCACCGAAAAGGCGTACCTGGATTATTCCATGTATGTCATTCTCGACCGCGCGCTGCCGAACATCTGTGACGGCCTCAAGCCCGTGCAGCGGCGCATCATCTACGCGATGTCGGAACTGGGCCTCAACGCCGCCGCCAAGCATAAGAAATCGGCGCGCACCGTGGGCGACGTGCTCGGCAAGTTCCATCCGCACGGCGACACCGCCTGTTACGAGGCCATGGTGCTCATGGCGCAGCCGTTCAGCTACCGTTATCCGCTGATCGACGGCCAGGGCAATTGGGGCTCGCCCGACGATCCCAAGTCGTTTGCCGCCATGCGTTATACCGAGTCGCGGCTTACGCGCTTTGCGCAGATCCTGTTGTCCGAGCTCGAACACGGCACGGTCGATTGGACGCCCAACTTCGACGGCACGCTGCAGGAACCGCGGATCATGCCCGCGCGCCTGCCGCACGTGCTGCTGAACGGCACCACCGGCATCGCGGTCGGCATGGCGACCGACATCCCGCCGCACAACGTGCGCGAGGTCGCCGCCGCCTGCGTGCACCTGCTCGAGGAACCGGACGCCGGCATCAAGGACCTGTGCAAGCATATCAAGGGCCCGGACTATCCCACCGAGGCCGAGATTATCACGCCGAAGAGCGAAATCCGCGCGATGTACGAAACCGGTAACGGCTCGATCCGGGCCAGGGCCAAATGGGAGCGGGAAGACAGCGATATCGTGATTACAGCGCTGCCTTACCAGGTGTCCGGTTCGAAGGTGATCGAGCAGATCGCGCAGCAGATGCAGCTGAAGAAGCTGCCCATGGTCGAGGACCTGCGCGACGAATCCGACCACGAGAATCCGACGCGCCTCGTGATCGTGCCACGCTCCAATCGCGTGGACCCCGTGGAACTGATGTCACATCTGTTCGCCACCACCGATCTCGAGCGAACCTACCGCGTAAACCTGAACATGATCGGCCTCGCCGGCCGGCCGCGCGTTTATAACCTCAAGGACCTGCTGAACGAGTGGATCAAGTTCCGCATCGAAACCGTGCGCCGGCGGCTCACGCATCGTTTCGAGCGCGTGGAAGCGCGCCTGCACATCCTCGATGGCCTGCTGATCGCGTTCCTGAATCTGGACGAGGTTATCCGTATTATCCGTAACGAGGAAGAGCCGCAGCCCAAACTCATGAAGCGTTTCAAGCTGACCGAAATACAGGCGGAGGCGATTCTCGAAACCAAGTTGCGGCACCTGGCCAAGCTCGAAGAGATGAAAATCCGCGGTGAGCAGGATGAGCTTACGCGCGAGCGCAATCACCTGGAAAAAATCCTCAAGTCCGCGCGCTTGCTGAAGCAATTGGTACGAGATGAAATCATCGAGGACGCCAAGGAATTCGGCGACGCGCGCCGTTCGCCGCTGGTTGAACGCGAGGCCGCGCAGCAGATCGACCAGACCGTGTTGTTGCCGATTGAACCGATTACCGTGATTCTTTCCGAGAAGGGTTGGGTGCGCGCCGCCAAAGGGCATGAGATGGATCCCAAAATGCTCGATTACAAGGCCGGCGACAAATTCCATCAGGCCGCGCGCGGCAAGAGCAACCAGCTCGCGGTGTTCCTCGATTCCACCGGCCGCACCTATGCGCTGCCGGCGCACAAGCTGCCGTCGGCACGCGGTCACGGCGAGCCCTTGAGTTCCAGTTTCAATCCACCGGCAGGCGCCACCTGGGCCGGCGCGATGATGGGCCAACCGGAAGATTTGTATCTGCTGGTGACCGACGCGGGTTATGGTTTTGTCGCCAAGTTCGAAGACCTGGTCTCGAACAAGAAGGCCGGCAAGGCCGTGCTCAAGGCGACGAAGGGCGCGAAAGTACTCATGCCGCAGATCGTGGCCGATATTAAAAAGGATTACCTCGCGGCGGCCACGACCACCGGCCAGATGTTGGTGTTCAAGGTGAAGAACCTGCCACAGATGCCGAAGGGCAAGGGCAACAAGATATTGAATGTTCCCACGGCGAAATTCGCCAAGAGCGAGGAGGCCATCGCCGGTGTGGTTGTTTTCAGCGAAGGCCAGCCGCTCGTGGTTCATACCGGCAAGGGTGATCTCACCGTTTCGCGCGAGGAGATCGAACTCTACGAAGGCGAACGCGCCCAGCGCGGTTCGAGATTGCCCAAGGGATATCAGGAAGTACAGGGAATTGAAGTGAAGGAGTAAACATAAACGCCGCGAAAGCGGAGTACATTTTGTTCGTCATTCCGGCGGAAGCCGGAATCTAGGATGTAAATGATCAAAAGCCGCCTAACAGGCGGCTTTTGTCTTTAAAAGCTAATTGCGGGTGGCTCCACCCCTGCGCCCTGGGTTACCTTTCTTTGCTCGTGCAAAGAAAGGTAACCGAAAGAAAGCACGCCCGGGTCGCTCACCGCGCACACACCGCGCGGTTCCATGCGCGCCTCGCTGCGGCCGGGCGCACACAACGCGCCTCGGGCTCAATCAAAAGTCTCGCGACTACTCCCGGCCTGGCTCGGTGCTCGGCTCGTGACGACGGGTGCACAAAACACCTCTTAGGAAGCTGTCCACAGCTACCAATTGTGTGGGCTGCTCATATGGGAAGCGAATAGACACAAATTAACGAATTTGTGTGGGCTGGTTCCCCATATGGAGAACCATTCCATATGGGAAGACCTTCCAATTGGAAGATAATCCCATGTGGACAATGCTGTTCATATGAAATGGAATCCCACTGGAAATATCAATGGACACAAATTGCTCCAATGTGGATGCTTTCGCCACATACGCTATTGCGTACGCTCATGGGCAAGCGTAGGTTTGATGTCGCATCTTTTCATAAAGGAGGCGACCAATGTCAAAGCTTGAAGAAGCGCGTAAACATCTCGAAGCGTTTCAGGTTACACAGAACTACGACCTGAGATTTTATCATGCCGAAGAATTTCTTTCGGTTCTTAGTGAATTTATCAGAGAGACACCTCCGAATTATTTACCGTATGTGAATCTGTTTGCTACAGGGTTGCGCGTCTTTCGCGGTGAGATCGAATCAATAGTGAATCAAGAAATGGCAGAACTGGAAGGGCTCTATTTCTCATGCAGATTGATCGAGGCTGTGGATGCAGAGGGGTGCTCCCTTGGAAGAGGTCATGATCAGCTTAAGATGAGCGTACATGAAAGGCTGAGAGTGCTCGTAAGACGGATTCCGGAGATTCGTGCTTTGGCAGAAATCAAAAGCAGCGATGAATTGGATTTATTTCTTAGTTTTATGGCGTATAGGGAGACAGAACGCGCGCAGATTATCTGCAACCTGAAAGTTAGAGAGAAGATTCGAGAGCTCAAAAAATTCGACGATGAATTCAGGTGGGCATGTATGGTTGAGGCACTTGCGTGTTTAAAGGGATGGAGTTTTGGAGACGCGCAGAGCACGTTAATAAGTCTTCCGCCAGAGAAAAGGAATAAAGTACTAGCAAATCCCCAAGTCAGAGATCTTGCGCGTAAGATACAAGAAAAAGCCGAGTCAACGTCGGCCATGAGTTTGAATGACCTCATAGCGGATGGCGAGCCTAATGCTGAGCAGATGGGCGGGAGAAAATAACATGGGGTTCTGTTGCGAGATGAATGTTATCGGACCAATGGAAATGGTGACCCTTGATGGCCACGGCGTCGAGCGGGCACGAGAAAGCTGCGGTTACTTGCTCGCAGTACCAGAAGAGGCGGAAGATGCGGTAAACGATATAGCGCGGTCATGCCAGCACACTGGTGATTACTGGGGCGCCATCGAGAGGATTGTGAACTCGTGGAGAGAAATCCCGTGGGCACTGATTGCGCTTGATCGCGAGTATAAGCTTGCGGGGCATCTGATGAGCACGAAGGGCGATACGCGTGAATTGCGATTTGCTTGGTATTCAGTTAATCGTAGGGTACCTACACATCTTTCTTGGCTTTTTGTTATGAACAAAAGCATCTTGGCGAAGTTAGCGGACAGATCGCCCCTATTCGGTCACCCTTGGGCACTGTTACATGACAAGCCTGAAGACCGGCGTTGGTTCTGTATCATTGATCCGCTACCAGAAGTATGGGTAAATGAAACTGAGAGTGTCGATGCTGAATTATTTGAGAGTCTGGAAAAGAAAGGTATGGTGCCGAAGCCCATTATCTGACGGTTTCATATTTTTTCACAGAACTTCGTTGTAACACTCGCGGGGTTTGGAGAAAAAGTCGAATATTGCGTTGCCATTAAACGATTCAATTGAAATTGAAAATGAAGAAAGCACAAAAGCACGAACTTATTTTGCATAAAGCTGAAAAGTATGCCCGCAGTGGCCAGTACTCTGGTTGGCTTGCAATTGAGTTACAACTCCGAGGCGAAGGATGGAAGGAAGCGCGTAAGTTTCTTGATGATGAGCGGATTCGGGAAAGCCTCGATAAACTATGCAGAGAATCAAATACTCGTGGCCCGAGGGGGGAATGCATATGAGCACCGCACTAAGATGGTCGCTTATCGTCACTCTGGGGCTTGTTCCGATATCTGTGCACTTCACAATGATCAGATATGCTGGCAACAGCTACTATCTTGAGTTTTTTTCAAGATGGTTGGTTAGCGGCATAGTATTCGGTGTTATTACATATGTCATTGTCCAGTCAGTATCTGCCATGAAACGCGCAATAAGAAAAAGTCCTCTAAACCAGAGTTTCTCTGAAAAAAAAGAGCGGGAAAATATCGAATCAAATCTTGAGCGCCATAGCAATGATGAAAACAAGAATCCAGTCAGCCGTATAGATAGAACGCATGATAAATCTTATGAAATTGCATGGGATGAGATAGAAAGCGGAAATAAAGATAAAGCGGTTTGGGCAAGAGCCTTCTCGCTTGCGGATGGGGCAGAGGATAAGGCAAAGGCCATCTATATTTCGCTACGTGTTTCTATGTTGGGAGAAGGTAAAAAATCAACAGAGCACAAACCAGCCAATCCAACAAAAGGTGTTAGTGTAAATTGGAGAGATCTCGAGCCTGGAGACAAAGTTATTGCTATCATAGTTTTTGCTGCAATTTCTTTTTCCATTATTTTTCTATTATTATCCTCCTAATATCTCCGACCCCAGAAGGAGAGTAACCCGCCGTGCGGGCACGAGAGCCCGCATGCATATACGCCGCCGAAGGTGGCACGACCATGAGCCAGCCAGCCCTAATCTTCGTCTACAACGCCGACAGCGGATTCGTGAACACGCTGCTCGACATCGGCCACAAGATCGTCTCGCCGAAAACCTACTCGTGTAATCTCTGCGCGATCACGCATTCCACTTTCAGCATGCGCGATGAATGGAAAAACTTCGTCGCGGGGCTCGGAGTTTCGGTCGAGTTTCTGCACCGGGATGAACTCGAAAAACAATATGGCATGCGCGATGTGGGATTACCGGCGGTGTTCCGCAAGAATAATGGCGCACTGGAAGCATGGGTTACCCGCGAGGAGATCAACCGCTGCCATTCGCTCGGGGAGCTGGAGCGTCTGGTGCGTGACAGGCTGCGTGCCGAGGCTTGAGGCCGGTCGTTACCACAGTCCGAACGCTATACTTATCGGGAAAAAGGCCACGATAACTCAGGCCTCGGCCTTCCACACAGCGGATAAAATCCGCGAGAGGTGCCAGTGAGCGTGATCGTGAACGGTCGGCTGATCGAGACGGACGAACAGGGATTTCTTCTCCATCCCGAGGACTGGAGCGAAGAGTTCGCTGAAAAGGTGGCGGAGCAGGACGGCATCCAGCTCTACGACGAGAGCTGGGGGTTGATCGGTTACTTCCGCGAGTATTACCAGCAATACAGTTCCCATCCGAGCATGCGCCAGCTCGTGTTGTCTCTCGGCCGGCAGAGCGGCGAGCACTTCCACGACCGCAAGACCTACGAGAAGTTTGTCTATAAACTGTTCCCGCGCGACCCCATCCGCGAGCTTTGCAAGCTCGCCGGCCTGCCTAAACCCGAGCCTGGGGACTGATGTCCTGCCCGTTGGACCCGGCGCATTGGCGGTCGAACCGGGTAAAATGAACGTCCCATGCGCATCGCCGCGATCCTTGAATACGACGGTTCCCACTTCTCCGGCTGGCAGCGGCAGGATCACGCGCGTTCGGTGCAGGCCATTGTCGAGGAAGCCCTGTCCAGGGTGGCGGACGAGCCTATACAGGTGACGGTCGCGGGGCGCACGGACGCCGGCGTGCATGCGCTGGCGCAGGTAATTCATTTCGATACCAGCGCCACGCGCAGCGATTACTCCTGGGTGCGCGGCGCCAACAGCCATCTTCCGCCGGACGTGGCGCTGCTGTGGGCAGGGCCGGTAGACGATGGTTTTCATGCGCGCTATTCCGCGACCGGCCGGCATTATCATTATGTCATTCTGAATCGCCTGATCCGGCCGACCTACCTGGCGCGGCGCGTCACGCACGAATACCGCCTGCTCGATGTTGCGCCCATGCAGGTGGCGGCGAAATACCTGCTCGGCGAGCACGACTTCACCTCGTTTCGCGCCACCGAATGTCAGGCGAAAAGCCCGATGCGTGAGCTGCGTGCACTCGAGGTGGTGCGTCAGGATGAGTTTGTCCACATCCGCGCCCACGCCAACGCCTTCTTGCAACACATGGTGCGCAACCTGGCGGGCGTGCTCATGACCATCGGCGCGGGCGAGCACGAACCGGATTGGGCGAAGGCAGTGCTCGAAGCGCGCGACCGTAAGGCCGGCGGCGTGACCGCCGCGGCCGACGGACTTTATCTGCGGGAAATCGAGTATCCCGAGACGTTCAAACTCCCGCGGCTTTCGCGTGCCGTCGGGCTTTGGTAAGCTTCGCGGCCTTCTGGAGGGACCATGCGTACGCGCGTGAAAATCTGCGGCATCACCCGCATCGAGGATGCCATCGCCGCGGCGCAGGCCGGGGCCGATGCCATCGGTTTCGTTTTTGACCCCAAAAGCCCGCGTCACGTCCATCCCGACCAGGCGCTCAAGATCACGCGCGCGCTGCCGCCGTTCATAACGGTCGTGGGCCTGTTTGTGAACCCCGCGCCCGACACCGTGGAGGGCGTCCTGAGCCACGTACCGCTCGATCTGATACAATTTCACGGCAACGAAAAGCCTGAACAGTGCCGCCGCTATCACCGCTCTTACATCAAGGCTATCCACATGAAACCCGACGTCGATCTGCACGAGATGGCGCGTCTCTATGGTGACGCCACCGGGTTGCTGCTCGATACCTATGTCGCGGACACGGCCGGAGGTTCCGGCCAGGTATTCGACTGGAACCGCGTGCCACATGATCTGGGCAAGCCCCTGGTTCTCGCAGGCGGATTGACTCCTGAGAATGTCGGCGAGGCTGTCCGCCGGGTGCGCCCTTGTGCCGTGGATGTGTCGAGCGGAGTGGAGCAAAGTAAAGGCGTCAAGGACGCAGGAAAAATTACCGCTTTTATCGAAGCTGTACGGAGGTCGGTATGAGCCGTGGAGCAGGGGCCCCATGCGAAGCATGGGGATGCGACCGGCGAATTGCCGCCGGACGCCGACAGCGAGGCGCGCAAATTTGGATCGGCATAACGGAGGCGGCGGCATGAGCGCCTACGACCTGCCGGACAAACGCGGTCACTTCGGCGATTACGGCGGAATTTTCGTTTCCGAAACCCTGATGCAGCCGCTCAAGGAGTTGCGCACGGCGTATGAGCGCCTGCGCGACGATGCGGCATTCCAGAAGGAATTCAAAGACGACCTGCGCCATTACGTCGGCCGTCCCAGCCCGCTTTATCTCGCCAGGCGCCTGACCGAAAACTGGGGCGGGGCGAAGATTTACCTCAAGCGCGAAGACCTGAACCACACCGGCGCGCACAAGATCAACAACACCATCGGCCAGGCGTTGCTCGCGCGCCACATGGGCAAGAAACGTGTGATCGCCGAGACCGGCGCCGGCCAGCATGGCGTGGCGACCGCGACCGTGGCCGCGCGCTTCGGCATGCAATGTGTGGTGTACATGGGTTCCGAGGACATGAAGCGCCAGGCGATCAACGTCTATCGCATGAAGCTGCTCGGCGCCGAGGTGGTGCCGGTTGAATCCGGGTCGAAAACGCTCAAGGATGCGCTGAACGAGGCCATGCGCGACTGGGTGACGAACGTTGAGAACACCTTTTATATCATCGGCACCGTCGCCGGCCCCCATCCCTACCCGATGCTGGTGCGCGATTTCCAGAGCGTGATCGGGCGCGAGACGCGCACGCAGATCAAGGAACTGGAAAAACGCCTGCCGGACGCGCTCGTCGCCTGCGTGGGTGGCGGTTCCAATGCCATGGGTCTGTTTTACCCGTTTATCAAGGATAAGGGTGTCGCCATGTACGGCGTGGAAGCGGCGGGAGAGGGTGTCGCGACCGGGCATCATGCCGCGACCCTGTGTGCCGGCAGGCCCGGCGTGTTGCACGGCAACCGCACCTATTTATTGGAAACCGAAGACGGCCAGATCACCGAGACCCATTCCATCTCCGCCGGGCTCGACTACCCGGGCGTGGGTCCGGAACATGCCTACCTCAAGGATTCGGGCCGCGCACAATATGTGTCCATCACCGACAAGGAGGCGCTCGAATCATTCCACGAACTGACCCGCACCGAGGGCATCATGCCGGCGCTGGAATCCAGCCACGCACTGGCCTACGCGAAAAAACTCGCGCCGGAACTCGGGAAAGACAAGCTCATGGTGATCAATCTCTCCGGCCGTGGCGACAAGGACATCCACACGGTAGCCAGTCTCGAAGGTATTTCATTCTAGAGATTCTCTGACCGATGAACTACTCAACGCAAAGGCGCAAAGGCGCAGAGAAAATTCGTAGATTTTCAATGAGAAAAATCTCTGCGTACCTCTGCGTTCTCCGCGTCTCTGCGTTGAAAACTATTTCAGAGGTTTCTTGATGTCGCGCATCGCGCAGAAAATGCAGGCGTTGCAGCAGCAGGGCCGGCGCGCCCTCATACCTTATATAACCGCGGGCGACCCCGAGCCGTGGGTTACAGTGCCGCTGATGCACGCGCTCGTCAATAGCGGCGCGGATGTCCTCGAGCTGGGCGTGCCGTTTTCCGACCCTATGGCCGACGGGCCAGTGATCCAGCGCGCTGCCGAGCGCGCGTTGAAACATAAAATAAGTCTGACACGCGTAATGGCGATGGTGCGCGAGTTCCGGGAAAAGGACAAAACCACGCCGGTGGTGCTCATGGGTTATTTGAACCCCATCGAGGCGATGGGCTACACGCGCTTCGCCACGGAGGCCGCCGACGCCGGGGTGGACGGTGTGCTCACCGTGGATCTGCCACCGGAAGAGGCGGAGGCGTTCCAATCCGCGCTGAAGCAGCGGGGGCTGGATACCATCTTTCTGCTGGCCCCGACCAGCCCCGCCGAACGCATCAAGCTGATCGCCCGGGCCGCGAGCGGATTTATCTATTATGTGTCGCTGCGCGGCGTGACCGGGGCGGCCAACCTGGATGTGCGCGAGGTGACGGCCAAACTCAAGGAAATCCGCGCTCATACCAGGCTGCCGCTCGGCGTCGGCTTCGGCATCAGCGGTCCCGAAGCCGCCGCGCAAGTCGCGGGCGTGGCCGATGCCGTCATCGTCGGCAGCGCCGTGGTCAAGCGCATGGAGGAAATGGCGGCGAATCCGGATAAAATCCTGAGCGAGGTGCCGGCCTTTATCGCCCGCTTGCGCGCGGCGATGGACCATGCCACCTTGGCCTCGACGTCCGCCACCGGAGCAAACCGATGAGCTGGTTCGACAAGCTGGTCCCGCCCAAAATCAAGAGCCAGGGTGTCAAAAAGACCTCGGTGCCCGAGGGCCTGTGGAAGAAATGCCCCGCCTGCGGCACGGTACTGTACAACGCCGAGATCGAGAGCAACCTCGAGGTCTGCCCCAAGTGCGCGCACCACATGCGCATCGGCGCGCGCCGGCGGCTCGATATCTTCCTCGACCCGGAACCGCGCGCGGAGATTGGCGCGACCCTGTTTCCGGTGGACCCCATGAAGTTCAAGGACACCAAGAAATACCGCGACCGCCTGGCCGAGGCGCAGCGGACCACCGGCGAACGCGACGCGCTGATTGTCATGGAAGGCGCGCTCAAGGGCATGCCGCTGGTGGCGGGTGCCTTCGAGTTCGGCTTCATGGGCGGCTCCATGGGCGCGGTGGTGGGTGAGCGTTTCGTGCGCGGCGTGAATGTCTGTCTCGAGAAGAAAATTCCGCTCGTGTGTTTCTCCGCGAGCGGCGGGGCGCGCATGCAGGAGGCGCTGATGTCGCTGATGCAAATGGCCAAGACCAGCGCGGCCCTGACGCATCTGAGCGACGCCGGCATTCCGTTTGTCTCGGTGCTGACGGACCCGACCATGGGCGGCGTGTCGGCGAGCTTCGCCATGCTGGGCGACATTAACGTGGCCGAACCGCGCGCGCTCGTCGGCTTTGCCGGCCCGCGCGTGATCGAGCAGACCGTGCGCCAGAAACTGCCCGAGGGCTTCCAGCGCTCGGAATTCCTGCTGGAACACGGCGCCATTGACCTGATCATCGACCGGCGCGAGATGCGCGACAAGCTCGCCAATCTGCTGGCCATGCTCACGCGCCAGGCCGCGCCCTCCGACCAGCCATCCCGGACCGCGGAAACCGAATCCGGGATCTCCGAATCCCCCTGAATCTAGAACCTGTCTCAGAATGTGAGGCCCTGGAAATAACGCAGAGAGCGCCAAGGCGCAGAGAACGCAAAGAGTAAATAATGGAAGTTTAGTTTTAACTTGAATTACTCCGCGTGCTTTGCGCCTCTGCGTCCTCCGCGTTATTGCCAGAGCGTTTGATGAAGGATGAACGGTATTTTGAGATGGTTTCTGCTTATCTGAAACCCCGGACGTTTTCCGATTGGCTGGCGTGGATCGAGACGCTGCATCCGCGCATGATCGAGCTCGGGCTCGACCGGGTGCATGCCGTGCTCGACAACCTGGGACCGCGCCGCCCGCCGTACGCCGCCGTCGCCATCTCCGGCACCAACGGCAAGGGCTCGACCACGGTGATGTGCGAAACCATCCTGCGCCGCGCGGGTTACAAGGTCGGCGCCTATACCTCGCCGCACCTTATTAGTTATAACGAACGGGTTCGCGTTGACGGCCGGGCCGCGACCGACGCCGAGCTTTGCAATGCGTTCGAGCGCATCGAGGCCGCGCGCGGTACGGTGCCACTGACCTATTTCGAGTTCGGAACCCTCGCCGCTTTCGATCTGTTCCAGTCCGCGAAAATCGACATCGCGGTGCTGGAAGTCGGCATGGGCGGGCGGCTTGACGCCGTGAACGCCATCGACGCTGACGTGTCGATCGTCACGGCGGTGGATATCGATCATGTTTCCTGGCTCGGCTCGACGCGCGCGGCCATCGGCCGCGAAAAGGCCGGCATATTCCGCCCCGGGCGTCCCGCCATCTGCGGCGACCCGGACCCGCCGGAAATCATCGCCGCCGAGGCGGCGCGCATCGGCGCCAGGCTGCTGCAAGTCGGGCGTGATTTTCAAATCGAACGCTCCGCCACGGACTGGGCCTGGCGCAAGGGAGAGCGGCTACGCGCCGGCCTGCCATACCCCTCGCTGCGCGGCGATTACCAGTTGTACAACGCCGCCTGCGCCCTGACCGCGCTGGAAATGTTCAATCCACGGTTCCCGGTGACGCAGGCGAATGTCCGCGATGGCCTGATATCCGCGGTGATCCCGGGCCGCTTCCAGGTGCTCCCCGGCCGGCCGGTGCGTGTGCTGGACGTGGCGCACAACGCGCAGGCGGCGCGCTCGCTGGCGGCGACGCTGAAACAGCAAGCGATCCCGGGCCGCACGCTTGCCGTGTTCGGCATGCTCAGGGACAAGGACATCGTCTCGGTGATCGGCCCGCTGGCGGGCGTGGTGGATCGCTGGTATCCGGCGACGCTGAACGTGCCGCGCGGGGCCACGGCGGCGCACTTGATCGAAGCGCTGACGTCGGCGGGAGTGCACACACCCGCCCAGGAATTCGATGACGTGCACCAGGCCTACGCCGCCGCCATGCACGATGCCGGCGCGTCCGACCGCGTCGTCATCTTTGGTTCCTTTCACACGGTCGGTGATATACTGGCCGCGCTCGGAAAGGACTAAGAATTTCTGATTAATGATTATTCACCGCAAAGACGCACAATTTTGTCAGGAACAAAATTGGACGCGCGAAGCGCGCCCGCAGGGGGTGCGCCAGGGATGGCGCGCATCAAAGGGCGCAAAGATTTTTCCCAATAAAGATTCATGTTTTTCTCTGCGTTCTTCGCGTCTTTGCGGTGAGATTTCTTTTCTTGAAATGTTCATAGCTTCTTAATGCCATGGCGGACCGAGACGACGCCCGTCCCGTATTCAACCCCAAACACCGCATCGTCGGCGCGATCGTGCTGGTCGCGCTGGTGGTGATCTTTGTGCCCATGATACTCGACGAGCGTGAGCCGCCGGCCGAACTCAAGGGCGTCCGCGAGGCGCCGCCGCGCACGGAAATCACCGAGACCAGGGTTGTCGTGACGCCGGTACCCGCAGACGAAGCCAAGCCCAGGGAAAGCAGCGAGGCAGCGAAAATCACGCCGCCGCCGGCCGAGAGTAAACCCGCGCCGGAAGCCAAACCCGCCGTGCCGGCGGAGAAACCGGCCGTGGCGAAAAAACCGGAACCGGCCCCGGAGAAACCGGCGCAGCCCGCCGCCGCTAAAATCGAAAATGGCTGGGTAGTGCAGGTCGGAACCTTTTCCAACACGCAAAACGCTTTGCGACTGCGTGACAAGCTCAAAAGCCTGGGACATGCCGTTCATACCGATTCGGTGACGGTCGGCGGGAAAAAGGCCTTACGGCTGCGCGTCGGCCCGTTCGCCGACCGCGCCAGGGCGGACAAGGCACAGGCGCAAATCCGCAAGGAAACCGGCGTGGCCGGCGTGGTGCAATCGCCATCGTGAGGACGCATGAACAGTTTTGATCTGCTTATTCTCGGGATCGTCGCGATCTTCGCCGCCCTCGGCGCGTGGCGTGGCCTGATGCGCGAGGTGATCACGCTGCTGACGTGGGTATTGGCCGGCGTGCTGGCCTGGTTTTATGCCGCCCCGGTGTCGCAGCTTTTCAAGGGATTCATGGAAGACGCCGTGCTGCGCCAGTTGTTCGCCTTCGTGCTGATTTTCGCCCTGGTTTTTGTGCTGGGCCTGGTGGCTTCGTGGCTGATTCATAAATACTTCCCGCTCAGACGCGTGTTCCGCTCCGCCAATATCGTGCTGGGCGGCCTGATCGGTACGGCGCGCGGCGCCGTGATCGTCATCGCTGTCGTTCTTGTCGCCGGGTTGACGTCAGTTCCGCAGCGCGACTGGTGGCGCGACGCCGCTTTCACGCCGTTTTTCGAGCGCGCGGCGGTGTACGTGGCCGGTTATATTCCGCGCGATATTGCCCGCCACATCCGCTACGGCTAGAATTACGCTTTAAGCACAGGAGGTTTTTCCCTGCATGTGCGGCATTATCGGCGTTCTCGCCAAATCCCCGGTAAACCAGGCGATCTATGATGGCCTGCTGGTCCTGCAGCACCGCGGCCAGGACGCCGCCGGCATCCTCACCTGCGACGACAACCGCATCCACCTGCGCAAGGACAACGGCCAGGTGCGCGACGTGTTCCAGGAACGCCACATGCTCGGCCTCAAGGGCAACATGGGCATCGGCCATGTGCGCTATCCCACCGCCGGCTGCGATTCCCCGGCCGAGGCCCAGCCGTTTTACGTGAACTCGCCCTACGGTCTGGCGCTGGCGCATAACGGTAACCTCACCAACGCCGACCAGCTCAAGGACGACCTGTACCGCGAGGACCTGCGGCACATCAATACCGAGTCGGATTCCGAAATTCTGCTCAACGTCTTCGCCCACGAACTCCAGGCGGTCGCGAAACTGCGCGTCGCGCCGGAGCATATCTTCCGCGCCGTCTCGGCGGTGCACCGGCGCTGCCGAGGCGCCTACGCCGTCACCATGCTGGTTATGGGCTTCGGCATTCTCGCCTTCCGCGATCCCTACGGCATCCGCCCGCTGGTGTACGGCAAGCGCGAGACCGAGCAGGGCACGGAATACATGTTCGCCTCGGAATCGGTCGCGCTCGATGTCGTGGGATTCGACCTGGTGCGCGACGTCGCCCCGGGCGAGTGCATCGTGGTGGACGTCAACGGCCAGGTGCACAGCCAGCAATGCGCCGAGAAGCCGTTGCACGCGCCGTGCATTTTCGAGTTCGTGTACATGGCCCGTCCCGATTCGATGATGGACGGCATCTACGTGCACAAGACGCGCCTGCGCATGGGCGAGCGGCTGGCGAACAAGATCAAGCGCGTCTGGCCGGACCACGATATCGACGTCGTCATCCCGATTCCGGACACCTCGCGCACCGCGGCGTTGCAGATGGCCTACGAACTCGACCTGCCGTACCGCGAGGGCTTCATCAAGAACCGCTATATCGGCC
>MFTB01000013.1:12593-12881 GCA_001785195.1 Candidatus Muproteobacteria bacterium RIFCSPHIGHO2_12_FULL_60_33 | reverse complement strand
CCCACCCACTCCACGCCTATTGATTCTTTACGCCTTGATTCTTTTGCGTCGTCCTTTCGGCAAACCTTTATATTTTATATGTAATGTATCGCGCATTCTTTATCAGAACGCTGACGATGCGTCAAGCAAATAGCGATGTCACACTTTGCCGATGCGTAAAGATTTATCTCAATGAATCTCCAGACTGTTAATCGGTATACCTCAATAAAATCAAATCTATATGTGGAGAAGTGAAGTTTCTGCTCTAAATGAACGGCGCCGTCGGGCATCAAAACCAAGGAGGGCAGC
>MFTB01000013.1:0-12576 GCA_001785195.1 Candidatus Muproteobacteria bacterium RIFCSPHIGHO2_12_FULL_60_33 | reverse complement strand
GCATCAAAACCAAGGAGGGCAGCAAGGTAGTGTTCGCAGCGATCGAAGGCCGTAAGCCGCTTCACCGAGCTGGCCGGGCAATACGATGTGCATCCCGATCAGATCACGCAGTGGAAAACGCAGTTCCACGATCGCGCCATGGAGGTGTCTGCCACGGCAGCAGAGAAATCAGGCAGGCTGACCCCTCGAATATATTCGAGCGTATATATATAAGGAATTGCATGCCAAGATTGGTCAACTGGCGATAGAGAACGATTTTTTAGAAAGCACGCTCACCAAAGCTGGCGGGCTTCCTTCAAAGCGATGATAGACCAGCCCCGAGCTACCTATCACCCCGCCGGCGCAGTTTTTAGAGACGTCACGTGGCACTACCTTGATGCGCAAAGTAGAGGACGGTCAAGGACGAAGAAGTCTTTCTCACGCGCATGGGTCGATCCAAGAGGCGGAACAATCCCTGACGCCCTATTTCTCTTTACTACAACCAACGCCGACCACATACATCGCTTGACGGGCAGACATCCGAAACGGTGTGCTTCAATTCGCTGCCGTCACAACAGGCAGAACCTCCCTTATCGATACGGAATTCTGTCCTAACCGGCAGGGCCAGTTGCATGACGCGTACAGGGGTAAAAGAGCCAACAAACTCTATAGGGACAGGTTGGGATTGAGCCGGATAGCCAACTGGCAATCCAGGGTAACTCGATATTCTGGAATGCTGTGGTCAATGGAAGTCGGTGTTGCGCAGATCCATAACGAACTGGGCGAAACATTGCGTTAGCACCTGTCCAAGTCCCTGTGCCGCGGCAAGCGCTGTGGCATCGCGGGTCTTGACGTCCATGCGGTAGGTTTTGGCAAAGAGCGCGGCGGTATCGGCTTTCTTAGATAACACGAGTTCGATTTCAACGATGACGCGCGCACCAGACGCATCGAGTTGTTGCTCAAAGCGATGTACAGTGCCATCGACCTGATAGTCCGCCGTGGCGCCGGCGACAGGCATTGCGACGCCGCGTGCGATATTTGCTCCGCGCAGATACATCGATAGTTGCTCCTGTATCAGACGCGCCGGGTTGTCCACCCAGTAGTGATAGTGATATTGGCGCAGCTCGGTCGGCGCGTGCGCGGTACTGTACAACAGCGGGCGCTTGCCATACATGCCACCCATGCGGATGCGTTGCACTGTCAGCGCGCCATCGATACGTAGCTGCCCCTGGATTGCAGCTGGCGCGCCGAGTTCGAGACGGTAGAAGTGATCTTCCGGCAGCGGCGGCGCCGTGCACCCGGAGATACCGATTGCCAGCATCATGGAGAGTGCGGATGGACGCATGGTCAGTGCTCCTGATGAAGCTCAAACGGCGCGGAGGATACGGGTTCCGAACCGGCATCACGCGGCGGCGAAGCGCTGAATAGCAGACTAGGATTGCGCCGCAGGGCGCGGCTCAGCTCATTCATGTTGCGGCTCGCGCTCTCCATATCGGAAACGGCGGTCTCGATATTCGGGGTGAGCTGTTCCAAGGTTTCACGCAATTGCGTAACCATCGCACGCACGTCGGTTTCGTTGTCGTTGACAATCCGGTTCGACCGCGCGAGCAGCGCCTCGACCTGACGTTGCGTGCGCTCCATGTTGGCGGTGACGCGCACCAGGGTCGTGAATGAGGCGTCGGCATGCGCCAACGCGCGATCAATGCGGACGCGGTTGTCCCCGCTCAAGGCCAGGTTCAGGCTGTCAGCGCTCTGCTCGGCGCGAGCGAGCATGCGCTCG
The DNA here is from genome assembly GCA_001785195.1 of Candidatus Muproteobacteria bacterium RIFCSPHIGHO2_12_FULL_60_33. Classification (GTDB taxonomy): domain Bacteria; phylum Pseudomonadota; class Gammaproteobacteria; order Acidiferrobacterales; family Sulfurifustaceae; genus Sulfuricaulis. The sequence goes on along the minus strand of MFTB01000013.1, from coordinate 10,817 downwards.
ATTTGCTTGATAACGTCCGGCAACGCTTGTTGCAGTGTGTCGCCCAGGCTGGTGACACGCCGATTGATGTTATCGAGCAACGGCCGCACACCTTGCTCGGAGAGAGTATCGAACTGAGCAGCGAATTTGCCGAGCGCAGCAAGCAGGTCATAGCCTGCTTCGCTCTGCAACAAATCGCCTGGCGCGAGTGCCTGCGCGTTTTTTCCTTCCCGGATATCGATACTCGCCTGGGCCAGCAGTCCCGTGCTGACGATGCGTGCCACGCTGTCGTTCGGGATGCGCCAACCCTCGCGGATGCGCAGTTCCACGCGGTAATAAGTCTTGCCCTCGCGCTGTACAGGTTCGATGGCGCCCACTTCGCCTAATGGATAGCCCTGATAGGTAACTGCGCTGCCCGTCGAAATGCCGGTTATGTTGGCATATTCCGCCCGGTAGCTATCCATCTCGCCGCTGCGTCCCCCAATAATAAACAGCAGAACCAGCAACAAGGCGATAGTACCCAGCACGAATGCCCCAACCAAGAAGTAATTGATATTTTCTTTGCGCATAGATTATAGGTGCTTGACCAAGGAGGTGTGAGGTCGCCCACGATTAGTCAATCGTCTCCGTAAGCTGTTGCAGGTAGGCTTCGGGGTCGAGTATATCTTCTTGATGCTCACGCCTCAGTAGCCGTTGTACGCGCTCGTGCTCGCAGCTTTGCACCTCTTGCGGCGCGCCAGTAATCAGAATCTGCCCGCGATCCAGCATGGTGAGCCGATCGGCGATACGAAATGCGCTGACAAGATCATGACTCACCACCACGATTGTCATACGCATCGCATCGCGCAGACGAAGAATCAACTCGTCGATGCCCGCGGCAACGCCGGGATCAAGCCCAGCGGAGGGCTCGTCGCAAAACAGCACTTTGGGGTCCATGATGATCGCGCGCGCGAGTGCCGCGCGCTTTAACATCCCGCCTGAAAGTTCGGCGGGCATGAAATTCTCGAAGCCCGGGAGGCTCACCACGCCCAGTTTCATGCGGGTCATGATCTGGATGGTATTCTCATCGAGCCGGGTGTGTTCACGGAGCGGCAGTTGTACGTTTTCGGCCACCGTAAGTGAAGCGAGCATTGCGCCGCCCTGGAATAGAACTCCAATATTGCGCCGCAGTTCCTGTAGCGCAGATATTTCGCTGTTATTCATGTCCTGCCCTAGTAGTTTCAAGCGCCCTGCGCTGGGGCGGTTCAGACCCAGCATGTGGCGTAGCAACGTGCTTTTCCCCGAGCCACTGCCGCCCATAATCACGTGAATCTCGCCCTGTCCAATTGTCAGATTGATATCGTGCAGCACCTCACGTGGCCCGTAATGGGCGTATAGATGATCGACCTCAACGGCTGCTTGCGGTGTTGGCGGCTGGTTTGTGTAATCGTGCATGTCTAGCGCGCCAGCAAAAACGTAACCACCATATCCGTGATAACGACCGCGCTCGTGGCGGTGACTACCGCACGCGTGGTAGCGGCGCCCACCTGCGCCGGACCACCTTGAACAGACAAGCCATAGGTCGCGCTGATCAGGGTTATGAGCAAGGCAAACATGACGCTCTTGATAAGCCCCTGTATCGCATCAAATGGCACGAGCGCGGCAAGTGCGTACTGTGCATAGGACGAAAGCGTCATACCGAGGTCGAACGCACAGTAGATACCTCCTCCCAGTACAGCGAGGATGTCGATGAAAATAGTCATACACGGTACCATGACGAGCATGGCGATCAATACTGGCGTTACAAGGTGGTGTGTCGGGTTAATGCCCATTACACGCAGCGCGTCGATTTCCTGCGAGATCTGCATCGTGCCGAGCCGCACCGTGACTGCCGACGCGGAACGCCCCGCGAAAAGAAATGCCGTGATCAGTGGGCCGAATTCGCGGAACATCGTCACAGCGATAGCAGCGGCGGCGCGCGATTGCGCGCCAAAGTCCTGGAGACTCGAGACGGCCTGGATCGAGAGCATGATGCCCGCGGAGAGCGCCATGACCGCCGCGACTGGCGCGGCGCTCACTCCCACGCTCATCATTTCCGACGCGACGGCGGCGCGCCATACCGGCTTGAGCCAGCGTGGATCTGCTATCAACCAGTACACGCATTCGATGAATAACACGAACGCGCGACCGACAAACGCCACGCCCTCCACGACGCTACGACCGAACTGTTCCGTTGCGTGCCGCAGCGCGATACCAGAAGTTTCAGTCGGCACTGTGCAGATAATCTTCCACTGAGGCATGGATCGGAAAAACCCTGTCGAGGTTTGCCAATCTGAGCACGTTCATCGCCATCGCGCTCACCCCCACTAGGGCGAACAGGGTATTTTGCTTACGGGCGGCTTGATAGCCCTCGACGAGGCTCGCCACGCCGGAGCTATCGATATAGTTTACGGCGGATAGATCCACCAATACGGTGTTTTTCCCGGTTATGCAACCCAGAATGGTCCGGCGTGCATCGGGCGTACGGTACATGTCCACGTCCCCGCTGAGCATAACCACTGTGACGTTGCCGTGCCTTGTTATTGGGTAATCCAAGCTACTCCCCCTTGCCACCGCTGGCCAAAATAACCATTCCATTATTGACCATCTGCCGCCTTTTTTCACCAAAATGCCGCCAAGCTCGTTTGGCGTTGAACGTGACGCAGCCGCATGACAATGCCGCGGGCTGCGGAGAAGGCTCCTTGTCAGGGGCGCGGCTATTATTATGAGACCGCAACTTAACAGTGTGCGCCGGCCCTCAGTTTGGCGACGGGGCTTCCCAGTCCCCCTCGCGCCCCTTCGGGACACGGCGCAATGGTTGTGCCTTCGGCTCCGCCTGCGGCACGCCGCGGCCACCCTGCGGTCGAGCTGTCCCCTTCGGGGACAATCGCGCTCGCCCACAATAATGGGCTTAACGGCGCGATGGGCTGGCTGCTGCGCCCGCCAGTCCGCGCCTACCGCGGACTACTCGCCCTCGCTTCGCCGTGGCTCGCAGCGAGCGCAACGGACTACTGCCGTTCGGTGGGAAAATCAGGCCTCCCATTCCTCCAGCGGGGAACTGGGCTGGCGCTTTTCAGCGAGCAGGTGCTTGGCCTTGACCTCAGTCTCGGCGAAGGCCATGCGGATGCCGTTGGGATTATCGGGTGACTCGGACTTGCGCAACTCGCGGCAGAGGTCTTTCGCTTCCTTGTATTTCTCGCAGGTGTTGACGAGTTTCAGTTGCCTGTCGGCTGAGACCCGGAAGACGAAATAAGGCATGGTGTGATCCCGTGGTTAAGAACTAAAAAAGAAAATTAGACAGGATTAACAGAATTTACAGGATTTAAAATCTTGTGAAATAAAAATCTTGTTAATACCGTGAATCCTGTGAATCCTGTCCATTCATTTCCTTAGAAACTCTAATGATAAAAGCCCCGGAATGCTAACCCGGCGTCACCCTGGTGTCATCATTCCCCGACGTGCAGCAACTGACCGCGCACCCGCGCGACCTTGAAGAACGCGAGGAACGAAACGAAACCAGCGGCGAGGTAAGCCACGTTGAGCAGCACCGCATGCAGCAGCAAATCCACGCGGAAGGTATGGTCAAACAACACCGATCGCATGCCCTCGAACACATGGCTCGACGGCAGGATGGCCGCGACGTATTGCAGCCACACCGGCAAGGTCTCGATCGGGTAATACACGCCGCTGATGGGCTGCACCGCAAAGATGGCGATCCACGCCATGCTCTCGGCCCCGAGACCGTAACGCAGCACAATGCCCGAGACCAGCAACCCGATGGCCCAACCCATGACGATGAGATTGGTGAAAAACGCCAGCAGCGGCAGGCCCAGGCTGAAAATCGAATACTGAAACAGCGGAATGGCGATCAACGCCGCGCCGCCGACGCCGATCAGCGTGCGGATCAGACTCATGGTGATCAGCGCACAACCCAGCTCGAACGGCCGCAACGGGCTCACGAACAAATGTCCCAGATTGCGCGACCACATCTCCTCCATGAACACCAGCGACACCCCGAGCTGGCTGCGGAACAACACGTCCCACAGCAACACCCCGGAGAGCAATACGCCCGAGGCCTGCGCGATCCACGTACTGTGACCAACCAGAAATACCGTGATGAAACCCCACAGGATCATCTGCACTGTCGGCCAATAGACGAGCTCCAGGATGCGCGGTCCGGAGCTGCGCAGCAGGTAGGTGTGCCGCAGCACCAGCGCGTAAACCCGACGCAGGGAGGGAACAAAACCGGTATGTTCACGTGCAATAACGCTCATGGCTTCGCCGCCTGCTGGTCATCCGGGGCAAGTTCGAGCCGGCGTTCGCGGGCGATGTCGATGAACACCTCTTCCATGTTCCGCCGTCCGTAGCGCGCCAGCAGTTGCCCCGGCGTGCCACGGTCCACCAGCTTGCCGGCGCGCAGCATGATGACGTCATCACACAGCCGTTCCACCTCCGACATGTTGTGCGAGGCCAGTAACATCGTCGTGCCAGTGCGCTTGCGATAGGCCTCCAGCATCCCACGCACGTAATCAGCGGTGTCGGGGTCGAGCGAGGCGGTCGGCTCGTCGAGCAGCAATAATTCAGGTTCGTTCAACAGGGCCTTGGCCAGCACCACGCGCGTCTTCTCTCCCGCCGACAGTTGCCCGTAGGGACGCTTCAGGAAACGCCCGATCTGAAGCTCCTCGCTGAGCGCATTGATGCGTGCGCCGATATCGATGATCCCGTATAGACGCGCGTAGACCGTGAGGTTTTCGCGCACCGTGAGCCGGCGCGGCAGGTCCACATAGGGCGAGGAGAAGTTCAGGCGCGGCAGGACGCGGTAACGGTCGCGCAGCATGTCCACGCCAAACACGGAAATACTGCCCGCGGTCGGCAGCAACAGACCGAGCAGCATGGACAGCGTCGTGGTCTTGCCGGCGCCGTTGCCGCCGAGCAGCGCGGTGGTCGATTGCGGAACAACATCAAAGCTCACGTCATCGACGGCAATGAGGTTGCCGAAATGCTTGCTGATGTGGGAAACGGAAACAACGGATGAAGACATGAGGGTCTGAGAGTAGCGCAGGCTGACGAGATTGTCAGCCAACTTGCCGTCATGCCGGCGGAAGCCGGCATCCAGGTAGTATTTTTTAAATCATCTGGATTCCGGCTTTCACCGGAATGACAACAAGCATCAAGTGCTTACCGTTTCCAGCATTTTCCACAAACACTTGCCGCCGCTTTTCTTGTCCAGTTCCTCCAGCCAGGCCTGATGCGCGGCCAGTTCTTCGGCGCTCGCGGCGAGCACCGGCAGCTTCGGACGGTTCGGGTCGAGGCGGCGGATATCCGAGGGCGCAACGACGTTGGTGGCCGTGGCATTTCTCAGATGACTGTGCGTCTCTTCGAACAAGCCGGTCTGGCCGCCGGTCATGGCGAGATACACGTCCGCCAGGATCTCGGCGTCGAGCAGCGCGCCGTGCAGCGTGCGGTGCGAATTGTCCACGTTGTAGCGCCGGCACAGCGAATCCAGATCGTTCTTCTGACCCGGATGCATGCTGCGCGCGAGCTTCAGGGTATCCACCACGGAACAGATTTCCTCGATGCGCACCGGCTTCCCGCCGTTCGCCGTCAGGGACAGTTCATTATTAAGGAAACCCATATCGAACGGCGCGTTATGGATAATCAGCTCCGCGCCTTCAATGAAATCCAGCAGGCTTTGCGCGATATCGGCGAATTTCGGCTTCTCCGCCACCATTTCATTCGTAATCCCGTGCACCTCCATCGCCCCCGCGTCGATCTCCCGCCCCGGGTTGATGTACTGCTGATAGCGATTACTGCTCGCCCGCCGGTTGATCAGCTCCACGCAGCCGATTTCAATAATCCGGTGGCCCTCGGAAGGTTCGAGGCCGGTGGTTTCGGTGTCGAGGATAATTTGCCGCATATGTGCATTCCTCACTTACTTTTTTTCAATACCGCATTCAGGTCTTTCAGAATATCAGGCATCCCAAGGGTACTTGAGAATTCGCGCACCCATCGGCGTATTCGTTTTCTATCGAGCTTCGGATGCGCGTCCAATATGGCTTCAATATCTCCCATGTCACGCGGCCGGTGGGCAACGGCTTTCATGATAACCAAATCTTCCGGAACAGGTAATGGCACACGGACACCCGCAACCTCTATCCACAATGCCCGTGCGATGGCCTCTTCCTCAAACGGCAAGGCGCCAAACACGATATCGGCATCAATACTGCTAGGCTTATGAGTAACAAGGAGAACGCGCGCTTTATGTGCAAACGCCAACGCATCCTTTCGCCGGGGGTGAAAACCGTGCCGCGTTCCCAACTTGAGGAATTCTTTCCAGCGTTCCTCGGAAACAAGCACCAAGGCATCGACATCCCGCGTTACGCGAGGGCGACCGAGAAGCGAAGCTGCAACACCGCCAATAATTACACCGGAGATATGCGCGGCTTCCAACCAAGCAACGAGGTCGCCTAACGCAGCAAGCAGGGGAGCGAGGGGTTCCTTTTTCTTACGCAAGGTGAGGGGCTTTTCTAAGCCGGTTCCACCGCATCCGGACTCCGGACTCTTCCTGCGCAAGTGGTTCCACCCAACCGAATTTATTAACGGATGCCATCAGCGCCGCCAATTGCCTGAACTTGCGACGCATGGTTGTCGCACGCAACTCCTTGCGTTCAGCCTCATTCACGGCCGTCCATCGCGCCCTGAATGCCACCGCATCGGCTTTGGTCATCTTTGGCTTCATAACCGGGCTGAGCTATAAACGAAATCCTTGCTGACATTCGAAATTATAGCTTGATTAGCCAGCGAACTCTCAAATTTCCGCTTGCACCGGCTTGCCGCCAGTACATCAGCGTCACGCAGCCGATTTCAATGATCCGGTGGCCTTCAGCAGGTTCGAGGCCGGTGGTTTCTGTATCGAGAATGATTTGACGCGTCATTTATCTTTCTCCATCCTGTCTGCAACCGTATCAAACAGACGCTTACCGTGAATCACGGCCACAATCGTAATGGTGTCTTGGGCCACCCGATAAACAAGGCGGTAACTGTAAACAAAACGTTCACGGATATCATCTTGGCCGAGTTCCGGCACGATCCGGCCAAGTTGCGGGAATTGATTGAGACTGCGGGAAGTTTCGAGTATTCGATTAACAACAGTAGCGGCGTAAAACGCCGAATCGCGTGCGATATAACTGGCAATGGCATCAACGTCGTCAAGCGCCTCCGGCGACCAGACTACTTTGTGACCCATTTTCCGAGGCGTTTTTCTGCTTCTTCCTGCGAGACCACACCCTTCTTTTCCGCCACCTCGATTCCCCGCTGAATTTTTTCGATGACGTAGAGATGATACTGAATGTCTTCCAGAGAACAATCATCGGGCAGCTTCTTGAGAAGCGACTCTACTTCTTTCTTCGCGGTATTCATCGTCGGCTGCCTCCTAACAATCGAATTTCTAAAAGACTAGCCCATCCTTCCAACAAATAAAATAGCCGCCTGCGAATATGGTCCCCTACAGCCGATTCCAACGATCCGGTGGCCTTCGAAAGGCTTGAGGCCGGTGGTTGCTGTGTCGAGAATTATCTGGTGCATTTGGGTGATCATTCTACAACTTATTGACAATGAACCAACATAGCTCCTCGATCCCCTCTTGCAATCGCATCTTTACACAAGAAACCTAAACCTTGTTTATCCTGTGGCACAGAATTGTTCTCGCTTTTAGCAACTCTTTCAAATTTTACGAGTTTATCGTCCACAAAAATGAAATCGTATTCGCCCTCATAAATGTCATAAAAGAATGGATGCCGTGAAACCCACTGGTAACGATAAACACGCCTTGTTCCTTGAGTTGTAACTTCGCTATTGATCATCTTTGCTGTCCAGGAACCTGAGTCAGTATTGCGTAGTGCAAAATATTTATCTGTTTCATTTTTTGACTTGCCGAATGGTATTTCTTGCAACCATTGATCGACGTTATCCTGTACTGGCATTGAACTACACCCAAGCAACAGGAATGTGCTGTAAGCCAGCAAAAGAAATCTCATGCGACCCCCACTTATTGCAATAATGCTATTTGTCTATTGATTATCGCGAGTCCATGCTGTGAAGACATTTAATGTCTGTCTCCTCGGCTAGCCACGCCACGTAATGCAACGTTCACCAATGCCTTAGTCAGGGTAGAGGCATGCTCCACTGGAACGCGCTTAACCTCAAAATAGTTGCGACCACAAAGAAATTGTCGATCTTTAGCAATGTTTACGAAGAGTGCACGCGCCTCAACACACGCCTGGTCGTCTAGATCACCGATATCGAAACAGCATGTATCCATCGTAACTGTTGCATAAGAGCCGGCTTGCGCTACAACAACATATGGCCTCGTTTCAGCGCACTTCGCGAAATATGCTTCGCAAGCAGAATGCTTCATCTCATTTCCAAGTTCATGAGGAATCAATAGATAACCCTCGCTCATTGCCTTGTCTACTATAGCCTGCATGCGTCTCATTGAATTTCTCCGTGTACCAAAAAATCGAAGTGAATTACCCTGATATCAACTGATCAATCGCCCGATTCGCCAACTCATCCGCCCGCTCATTTTCTGGGTGCCCGCTGTGCCCCTTGATCCACTTCCAGTGAATCTTGTGCTTGTGCGCGGCTGCGTCGAGACGCTGCCATAAATCCTGGTTTTTCACCGGCTTCTTGCCCGCGGTTTTCCAGCCGCGACGCTTCCAGCTGGCGAGCCATTCGGTGATGCCGTTTTTGACGTATTGCGAATCGGTGGTGAGAATCACCTCGCAGGGGCGCTTGAGCGCTTCGAGCGCCTGGATCGCGGCCATGAGTTCCATGCGGTTATTGGTGGTGTCGCGCTCGGCGCCGTAGAGTTCCTTTTCGTGGTCGTCCTTGCGCAGAATCGCGCCCCAGCCCCCGGGCCCGGGATTGCCGCGACAGGCGCCGTCAGTGAAGATCGTGATTTTATCCATAATGACCAATCACCGCAGAGACGCGAAGGACGCAAAGAAAAGCATTTTTAAATTTCAAGAATTCTTTGCGCTCTTTGCGCCTTTGCGGTGAGAATTTTAGTCACTTGGCGCCCCGGCGCTGGAACGGCAGGATCATGCCGCGCGCGGCGGGTTGGGTCGCGCCCGCGGCAATGGCGCGTCTGGTTTTCCAGCTGAGCGGCAGCGGCGTGACGCCGACAACGCGCTTCTTCGCCACCACCAGATATATCCCCGCCATCATCGGCCACCAGCGGTCGCCCATTTTGTCGAGGAAGTGCAGGCGTTGCATGAAACCCTCGTTGCGCAAGGGCGGACGGTAATAGAGCATCGTGCCATGCGTGGTCTCGAAGTCGAGCAGCGCGAGCCAGTCCTTGATGCGCGCCAGGCGGAAAAACTTTCCGCACCAGGGTGCCACGCGCGGGCGGCGCGCAACCAGGCGGCGGAATCCCCACAGGCTCATCGGATTGAAACCCAGGATCACGACATGCCCTTCCGGGCGCAGCACGCGGCTGACCTCGCGCAGGACCTGGTGCGGGTCGTCGCAGAAATCGAGGGTGTGCGGCAAGATCACAACGTCGGTACTCTTGGTGTCGAGCGGGAGTTCTTCCGGAATGCTGCGCACCCGGCAAACACCGGGTCCGCCGTGGTCGTCGAGCAGGATGTGCGTGGGGGCGATGCAGGAATCCATCAGATCGAGCTCGCCGATGTGGCCGAGCTGGGCCGCCACGGTGCCGTACAGATTCGGCAGCACCGTGCGCAGATGATGCGCCTCGTGCGCCTGCAACGACCGTCCGAGCGGCGAATCGAACCACTGGCTCAGTTGCTGTCGCTTCATGGAACAGGAATCGCGCTGCCTCATTGACGTCCTCCCTGCGGCATCTCAAACTGGATGCATGACCGATGTTTTACACGTCTGCGCCTTCGAGGACAACTATATCTGGCTGATCCGCGGGAAATCGCAGGGCCATGTGGCCATCGTCGATCCCGGCGACGCCGACCCGGTGCTGGCGGCGCTCGAAAAGCAGCGTCTCAAACCTGCCGCCATCCTGTGCACCCATCATCACGGCGATCACGTGGGCGGCGTGGAGGACTTGCTCAAACATTATTCCATCCCGGTGTACGGCCCCGCGCGTGAGCGCATCCCCACGCTCACGCACCGGCTCAAGGATGGCGATCATATTAATATTGCCGAACTCGGCCTGGAATTCGACGTGCTCGATGTCCCGGGTCACACAGCCGGTCACATCGCCTTCGTCTGCGGCGGCCTGCTGTTCTGCGGCGATACCCTGTTCTCCGCCGGCTGCGGGCGGCTGTTCGAGGGCACCGCCGAACAGATGCATGCCTCGCTTTCCCGGCTCGCGGCCCTGCCGGAGGCCACCCGTATGTATTGCGGGCACGAATACACCGAGGCCAATCTGCGCTTCGCGCTCGCCGTCGAGCCGGACAATGCCGACACCCGCGCCTACCGCGAGCGGGCGCGCGCGCTGCGGAAACAAAATCTTCCCACCCTGCCCTCCACCATCGGCCTGGAGCGGCGCATAAACCCATTTTTGCGTACCGGACAGGCCCAGGTACGCCGGGTGGCGGAAAAACAGGCGGGTCGTGCCCTGGCTTCCGAGGTGGAGGTGTTCGCGGTGGTACGCCGATGGAAGGACGGTTTCAGGGGATGAGCGGCAGATATTGTTTCGGACTGAAGTACCGAATCCGATTACCCTCGCGCTGGACAAATCCCGATATTCGCTTTTACTTAATTATGTAGTTCAACGGGTTGACGCTCATTTCTCCAACAAATACTATTGCCCCGCATGGATTGGAAAAGAATCAAGAATCAGG
>MFTB01000012.1:8107-23325 GCA_001785195.1 Candidatus Muproteobacteria bacterium RIFCSPHIGHO2_12_FULL_60_33 | reverse complement strand
ACAGCGCCAACGCCGGGTCGGCGGATTTTTTCGGGCGCCATAGAAAAAACGCATAAACCAGTATGACCAGCAGCGCGCCGGCGAACAACAGACCGATCATCCGCTTCCACGATATATCGTCCAGACCCAGCGACGTGAGAAAGCGCTCCTGGCGCTCCTTGCCGTAATCCACCACCCAGCGGTACCACGTGAGATTCGTCAGGTCCCAGTACCAGCGCGCCTGCCGCGCCACATGTTCGAACCAGCCCAGCTCCAGCGCGCGCCGCACCGCCTCGTTGGACAGGCTCCCGAGCACGACCCCTTGCAGCTCCAGGCGGCGCACGGCGTCGAGCCCGAGCTCGATGCGCTCGGGGGCGATCGCGCCGGTCGGGTCCACGCGCACCCAGCCGCGTTCCGGCAGCCATATTTCCGCCCAGGCATGCGCGTCGGACTGGCGCACGATCATATAGTCACCCGCGGTGTTGAGTTCGCCGCCGAGATAGCCGACCACGACGCGGCTCGGGATGCCGGCGGCGCGCATCAGCGTCACGAACGCCGCGGCGTAGTGCTCGCAAAATCCGCGGCGCGTGCCGAACAGGAATTCATCCACCGGATCATCGCCGAGCAGCGGCGGGTTGAGGGTGTATACGAAATTTTCCCGGCGGAAGAAATCGAGCGCGGCTTGCGCGACCTGTAGCGGCCCGCTGTGTTCCCGTTGCCATTGTCCGGCCAGCGCCCGGGCGCGCGGGCTTGTATTACGGGGTATCTGCAAGGCGCCCACCCGTTCCGCGTGATTGAGCGCACCGGTGCGGTAGCGGGTGTAAGACGTCAGCGTGTAATTCAGGCGCTCGCGGATCGGCTCACGGTGCTCCAGCGTGAAGTCCGGGTGGTAACGCGCGCCACGGGGTCTGATGGCCGGCAGATCGAGCGCCGGCATCCACGGCTTGTTGCTGGGCTCCAGCGTGACCTGATAGCGCACCGGATCGTTGAGCGGAACATACGACACCTTTACTGCTTCCCGTACCGGACCGCGGCTCCAGCCATGCCCGTCGGTTTCCGTAAATACCAGCCCGCGCCAGTAGAGTTCGCGCAGCGGCGGCGGCGTGTCGTCGAAGCTGACGCGGAAGGCGATCTCGGAGGATTCGCTCAGGCTGCGAATATTGCCCGGCTGCATCATGTCGGGCATGCCCGTGAGGCCGCCATGCGCATCCGCCGGCAGGCCCCAGAGCGTGCCGCTGATGCGCGGGAACAGCAGGTACACGATGACCATGAGCGGCAGCGCCTTGGCGAGCATGACACCGGACAGTCGCAGCCGGGCCGGCATGTCCATCCCGGTGGGTTGCATGACGTGCAGCAGCGCCGCGGTGTTCAGGGCCACCGCGAGCAGCGCCCAGGCGCCGAGCCAGAGCGATTGACCGTAGAGAAAACTGCCGAGGATGATGAGGTAGAAGACAAACAGGGTCACGATATGATCACGCACGGTTTTGAGTTCGAGGAATTTCAGGCCGATCAGCGTGATCAGCAGCGCCATACCGGGATCGCGCCCGAGCAGGGTGTGGTATTGCCGGAACACCGCTACGAGGGTGAGCAGCATGAGGCCGAAACGCACCAGCTTTCCCGGCCGGTACCATTGATACACCTCGATGCCATAGCGCCACGCGCCGCCGAGGGCAAACACGGCGATGATCCAGAGCGGCAGTTCCCCGCCATGCGGCGCCACGGCGAAGGCCCCGGCGGCCAGCAGGCTCAGCAGCACGCGCCGATCGACAGGCGGGGCGTTCATGGCTTCAGCCCAAACAGCGCCAGATGTTTGAGGCACTCGTGCTGATGCGCTTCGCCGTTAGAAGGATTGAGCGTCTGCTCAGGCAGGCGCAACCCGTAAAGCATGCCGTCATGCTCGGCATCGAGTACCCAGCGCGTCAATACCGACAGGCGCGTTTCCGTATCGAGGCCTTCGAGCGTGTCCCAGTCGAGCCAGGCTGTGGCCTGATAGCCGGCCCCGAACTGTTTCACGTGCCAAGACTCACCGCGCGCCACCGCCTTCCAGTCCACGTGGCGCGGCGAATCGCCGGGGTGGAATTCACGTGCGCCAATGTAATCATCGCCGCCGGCCTTCAGGCCCGACACGGCTTCGAGTGATTCCACCGCTAGGGTTTGCAGCGGTGTCGGGTGCGCCGGCCGTGGATAGACGAGGCAGGAATGATGCAGTGCCAGTCGGCGCGACCAGGAGTAGAGCAGGCCCAGCGGAAACTGTGTCGTTACGATTAGCTCCGGCAGCATGAGCCAGCCGCGCTTCACGGCCGCCACGCTCAGGTTGACATCGGCGGAGCCGCGCGCCGGGATGTCCACGCGTGCGATTTCTTTTTTACCGTTCATGACAGCAATACCGAAACGCGGCGTGTCACTGTCGTTCGTCAGATGAATCCTGAAAGTGGCGATCTCATCGGCAAACACCGGCGCACAGGCGCTGGCGCTGAGTCGCAACCGGAGAAGATTGCGGTGGGTGTAGAGCATGGACACCACCGCGAGCGAGCCGAGCAGGAACGTGAGTGCGTAAGCGAGGCCGTTGCTGTAATTGATCGCCGCCAGCAGTTGCACCACGAGCAGGGCCGCGAACAGCAGTCCGAAACGGGTCGGCAGCATGAACAGCTGTCGGCGCCCGAGGATGACGCTGTTATTCGGAAGGACGGACATGAAAATCATGAAACCACGGATGAACACGGATAAACACAGATAAAAACTTCAATAGCTTTTTTATTAATCCGTGTTCATCTGCGTTCATCTGCGGTTACAAAATTCTTACGGAATCGGCACGGATTCGAGCAGGCGCTTGATATTGGCCGTGCGCCCGCCGCCGGCGGGGCGCAGGCGATGGCCAATGACGGAAGAGGCGACTGCCTGCACGTCTTCCGGCAGCACCATGTCGCGCCCGGTCAGCAGCGCCCAGGCGCGCGCCGCCGCCACCAGCGAAAGTCCCGCGCGCGGCGACAGCCCCTCGGCGAACTCGCCGGCGCGGCGCGTGGCCTCGAGCAGGTTCTGCACGTAATCGAGCAGCGGGTCGGCGACGTGCACGCGCGTAACAAGCTGCTGCAAACTCGCGAGCTTGTCGGCACTGATCACCGGCTGCAGCGATTCGAGCAGCTCGCGCCGGTCGCGGCCCTTGAGCAGGGCGCGCTCGGCGGCACGGTCCGGGTAGCCCATTTCGATGCGCATGAGGAAGCGGTCGAGTTGCGATTCGGGCAAGGGGAAGGTGCCGATCAGGTGATGCGGATTCTGCGTGGCGATGACGAAGAACGGCGCGGGCAGTTTGTGTGTTTCGCCATCGGTCGTGACTTGGCGCTCTTCCATGGCCTCGAGCAGCGCGCTCTGGGTCTTGGGGGTGGTGCGGTTGATTTCATCGGCGAGCACCAGTTGCGAAAAAATCGGCCCGGGATGAAATACAAAGGTCTTGTTGTCCGGCTGATAGATCGAAACGCCGAGAATATCGGCCGGGAGCAGGTCGGCGGTGAACTGGATGCGCTGGAAATGCAGCCCCAGCACCTTGGCCAGCACATGGGCCAGGGTGGTTTTGCCGACTCCCGGGAGATCCTCGATCAGCAAATGACCGCGCGCCAACAGGCAGGCGAGCGACAAACGCGCCTGGTGTTCCTTGCCGAGCACGATCTGGCCGATGCGGCTGATGACCGTATCCAGAATGTGGGCAGGCTGGTTCTGTTTTTCCGGGGCGAGGGCCATGGTATTGCCGGGGTTTTCAGGTATGACCGGGTGATCCTCTCAAAGTTATAGCCGAAAGCGCCGGAAGGTGAAATTCGGGCGCGTGTGGCTTATGATCCTTCGCCCACAATTTTGCCGGGAGCAAAATTGGTCGCGCTTTAGCGCGCCCGGAGGGTGCGCGCCACCGATGGCGCGCAACAAAATTTGTCCTGTTCGTCCAGAGAGTTAGATGCTGCACCCGGAACATTACGATGTCATCGTCATCGGTGGCGGCCACGCCGGCACCGAGGCGGCCGCGGCCGCCGCGCGCCTGGGCGCCAAGACCCTGTTGCTGACGCAGAACATCGAGACCCTCGGCCAGATGTCATGCAACCCCGCCATCGGCGGGATCGGCAAGGGCCACCTGGTGAAGGAGATTGACGCCCTCGGTGGCGTGATGGCGCGCGCCACTGACCGCGCCGGCATCCAGTTCCGGATTCTCAATGCGCGCAAGGGCCCGGCGGTGCGCGCCACCCGTGCCCAGGCCGACCGCGCCCTGTACAAGGCCGCGGTGCGTGCGGCTGTGGAAAACCAGGACAAGCTCACGCTGTTCCAGCAGACGGTCGAGGACCTGATCGTTGCGGGCGGGCGTGTCACCGGCGTGGTGACGGCCATGGGTGTGAAATTTCGCGCACGCGCCGTGGTGCTGACCAGCGGGACGTTTCTGGGCGGCAAGATTCACATCGGCCTTTCGAATTATCAGGGTGGGCGCGCCGGCGACCCGCCGTCGAACGCGCTGGCGGTGCGCCTGCGTGAACTGCCTTTTCGCGTGGGACGCCTCAAGACCGGCACGCCGCCGCGCATCGACGGCCGCTCCATTAATTACTCGGCGCTGCCGGCGCAGCCGGGCGATGAACCGACGCCGGTGTTTTCCTTCGTGGGTTCGCGCGAGGAACATCCGCGCCAGGTGGCGTGCCATATCACTTATACCAATGAGCGCACGCACGCGGTCATCCGCGCCGGGCTCGATCGCTCGCCGCTGTACACCGGCGTGATCGAAGGCGTGGGGCCGCGCTACTGTCCCTCGGTCGAGGACAAGATCATGCGCTTCGCCGACAAGGACCGGCACCAGATTTTCGTCGAGCCCGAGGGGCTCAACACCCACGAGATTTATCCCAACGGCATCTCGACCAGCCTTCCATTCGATGTGCAGTATGAGCTGGTGCGCACCATCAAGGGTTTCGAGAACGCCGTGATCACGCGTCCGGGCTATGCCATCGAATACGATTATTTCGATCCGCGCGATCTGATGCCGACGCTCGAGACAAAGAGCATGCCGGGTCTGTTCTTCGCCGGCCAGATCAACGGCACCACCGGTTACGAGGAGGCCGCGGCGCAGGGCCTTATTGCCGGTATCAACGCCGCGCGCCAGGGACAGGAAAAAGAACCGTGGTGGCCGCGGCGCGATCAGGCCTATCTCGGCGTGATGCTCGACGATCTCATCACCCGCGGCGTCACCGAACCCTATCGCATGTTCACCTCGCGCGCCGAGTACCGTCTTCAGCTGCGCGAGGACAACGCTGATATTCGGCTGACGGAGATCGGCCGTAATCTCGGGCTGGTGGATGAAACACGCTGGCAGCGCTTCTGCAACAAGCGTGAAATGATCGCGCGCGAACAGGAGCGCTTGAAAAAAACCTGGCTGCGTCCAGATTTCTGTCCGGCGGAGGAAACGACGCGCGTGATTGGCCAGCCGCTGGCGCGCGCCGCCAGTCTGTTGGAACTGTTGCGTCGGCCGGAGGTTTCTTATGAGGCGCTTCTGTCCCTGCCCGGTGCGGGTGAGGCGGTCAGCGATGCCGAGGTCGCGCAACAGCTGGAAATCCAGGCCAAATACGCCGGCTACATCGAGCGCCAGTCAGAAGAGATCGAACGGCACCGCCGGCATGAAGAAACGGCACTGCCCCAGGATCTGGATTATCACAACGTCCACGGGCTGTCGGTCGAAGCGCGCCAGAAGCTGGCGGCACACCGGCCCGCCACCCTCGGTCAGGCCGGGCGCCTTTCGGGCATGACCCCGGCCGCCATCTCGCTGCTGCTGATCCACCTGCGCCGCCAGCGCGCCTGACGGCGGGCGCGGCCGGTTTCACCGACTACAATGGGGAAGACGTTGGCCCAAGGGAACGACCGCGCACACAGGAGGCGACACGATGCAGATTACCCCGGACAGCATGCTGTACTACCTGGTTGTGCTTCTGATCTTCGGCAATTTTTTCGCGCTTATTATCGGCGTGCTGATGCTGGCGGCGCCGCAGCGCCTGGAAGCCCTTTTCAAGGCGTCCAACCGCTGGATCTCCACGCGCCGGATGACCGAACCGCTGGATACGCCGTACCCGGCCGAGCGCGCCATGCTGCGTTACCCGCGCGTGCTGGGCGCGGTCCTGCTGGCGAGCGCGGCGCTGATCCTGATCAAGGGAACGATCTTCATCGCCGGCATGAGCGTCGCGGACGGCGGCAAGCTGCTGGCGCGTCTCTATGGCGACGCGGATATTTCAAGCAGCCTATGGGAGAGCCTGTGGATCAGCCTGATTGCTTTCATCGCACTGGGCGCGGTGATGGCGGTCGTGGTGGGGCTGATGTCGCTGTTCAAGCTCGGCCAGCTCAGGCGCTGGGCCGAGTTTGTCAACCGCTGGGTGTCCACGCGCCAGCTGATGAAGCCGCTCGACACCCCGCATTATTATCTGGACAAACTGGTGGTGGCCCGGCCCCGTGTATGGGGCGGCGTGATCACCGCGCTGGCGCTGTTTTCCACCCTGGTGCTGTGGTGGTTCGTGCTCGGCGTCTAAGTCACCGATATGATTTTTGAAACGCGGATGAACGCGGATAAATACAGGGATAAACGCAGATTAGATAAATCAAAACACTTAATTTTTTGAATATCTGCGTTCATCATTAGTTACATCTGTGTTCGTCTGCGTTAAAGAAATCATTGCGCTGCGGCGCTCCGGTCAGGGCACCGGATTAGTCGCCACGGGGGCAGGTGTTTCGGGTTTTTTCAGGTAGGTAAAGGTGTTGACGCTCAGGGTCCCGCCGGCGGCATCGACCACCGAGACCTTCCATTCGCCGACCCAGGACGGGAAGAGGGTTTTGGTCGAATAGGCGCGCCAGCGCGATGTACCCACCTTGATCGGCACTTCCAGGATGATCTTGCCGTTGTATTCCCACCGGTGCGTGACAGACTGCCCGGCCATGTCGTGGATTTCGGTGAAATAAACAATGCGAGTCAGGTCGTTCGTGAGGGTCGAGACGGTACCGACCGGCTCGAGGTCTTTGATGTCGCGGGTGAACAGCGAGCGTGTCACGGTGCCGGGAATCAGCACCGCCGCCTTCGCCGACGCATCGGGCTGCGCTTGTTCATCGGCGGCCCGTGCCGGCAGGGATACGCCGAGGAGGCCTGTAGCGAGAAGCAGGAAAAGTGCCTGCATACATTAAAGTCCATTTGAAGCCGGTATTATAAGAGCTTAGGACAGGGTCCGGCGAGTGGATAGCTAAAAAAGGATAGAGGGCTTAAATTGCAGGACGAAAGATGAAAATCGAATAATCCGAGGGGGTCTGGGGAGGCCATGAAACTCGAAAAACGCCTGCAACAAGGCCTGCATGAGATGGGCCTCGAGCTGCCGCCGCAGGCAGAAAAAAAGCTTCTGAATTTCCTGGAACTCCTCGAGAAGTGGAACAAGACCTACAACCTCACCGCCGTGCGCGACCCCGAGCAGATGGTGCCGCGGCATCTGCTCGACAGCCTGTCGGTGCTGCCGTATCTGCACGGGCCGCGGGTACTCGACATCGGCACCGGCGCCGGACTGCCCGGCATTCCGCTGGCACTCGCGCGCCCGGACCTCGAATTTACCCTGCTCGACAGCAACGCCAAAAAGACCCGGTTTGCCAGACAGGCGCTGCACGAACTGGACCTGAAAAACACAAGCGTCGTGCAGGAGCGCGTGGAGAAATTCCATCCGGTGACAAAATTCGATACGCTGATTGCTCGCGCGTTCGCGTCCATTCCTGATATGCTGGCCGCGAGCCGCCACCTGTGCGCGCCGGATGGCCGGTTTCTGGTCATGAAGGGTGTGTTTCCCCAGGAAGAGCTGGCGGCGGTCACGGACGGATACCGGGCCGAAGTGAAGGCGCTGACGATACCGGGCCTCGATGCCGCGCGGCACATGGTCATCCTGGCGCCGGTGAATTGACGCGGAAGGAAGGAGCAGCCGCCCGATGGGCAAGGTCGTTGCAATCACCAATCAGAAAGGCGGGGTCGGCAAGACCACGACCAGCATCAATCTCGCCGCCTCGCTGGCCAAGACGCGCCGGCGCGTGATGTTGATCGACATCGACCCGCAGGGCAACGCCACCATGGGCAGCGGCGTCAACAAGCAGGCCAATCGCGTCACCACTTACGAGGTCCTGATCGGCCTGGAACCGATCGAGGGTGCGCGGGTGTCCGTGGAGGGCGGTTATGATCTGGTGCCCGCCAACAGCCAGTTGTCGGGCGCCGAGGTGGAGCTTGTCGAACTCGAGCGGCGCGAACGGCGCCTGCGCGGCGCGCTCGAAAACGTGCGCGCGCAATACGATTACATATTAATAGACTGTCCGCCGGCGCTGAACCTGCTGACAGTCAATGCGCTGGTGGCGGCCCAGTCGGTGATGATCCCGATGCAGTGCGAGTACTATGCCCTGGAGGGGCTGACGGCCTTGCTCAACACCATTCGCAAGATACGCGAGACCTTGAACCCGCAACTGGAGATCGAGGGCTTGCTGCGCACCATGTACGACCCGCGTAACAATCTCGACAACGAGGTCTCGGCGCAATTGAAACAGCACTTCGGCGACAAGCTCTACCGCACCGTCATTCCGCGCAACATCCGCCTCGCCGAGGCGCCGTCGCACGGCAAGCCGGTGATCGCCTACGACATGCAGTCCAAGGGCGCGCAGGCCTATCTGGCGCTGGCCGGCGAAATGCTGCGCCGCGACGAAGAGGTCGTGGCGGCATGAGCAGGGCGATGGCGACCGCGCAGCGCGAAGCAGGGGCCCCTTTGGGGATGCGACCGCGGCGCGGGATGCAGGCGCTCCGCAGGCGGTCGCTGGCATCCCCTCCGCCGCCCGATCCCGCTTCGCGGGTCCCTCGGGCGACGCTCCGGGGCGCCCCCCGCGCGAAGCGCGGGGATGCAACCGCGGCGAATGCCGCCGGACGCCGACGGCGTGGACTGTTGGTTTGGTCCGACCTCACGGAGGCGTCGGGCATGAGCAGCATAACGAGGCGATGAGCGTGATGACCACCAAGAAACCCCAACGCCTCGGACGCGGGCTCGATGCCCTGCTGAGCGCCTACGAGACGCCGGTCGAAATGGACGAGCTGCGGCAGATCCCGATCGACCGGCTGCAGCGCGGCAAGTACCAGCCACGCACGCACATGAATCCCGAGGCGCTGGAGGAACTCGCGGCCTCGATCAAGGCCCAGGGCGTGGTGCAGCCGATCGTGGCGCGCCCGCTGTCCGGCGGCAACTACGAGATCGTTGCCGGCGAGCGCCGCTGGCGCGCGGCGCAGATGGCCGGCCTCGAATACATCCCGGCGCTGGTGCGCAAGATCCCGGACGAGGCCGCGATCGCCATCGCGCTGATCGAGAACATCCAGCGCGAGAACCTGAACCCGGTCGAGGAGGCCAACGCCTTCACGCGCCTGATCGACGAATTCCACATGACGCACCAGCAGGTGGCCGAGGCCGTGGGCCATTCGCGCGCGGCCGTGACCAACCTGCTGCGGCTGCTGACGCTGAACAGCGATGTGCGCGAGTTGCTCGAAAAGGGCCAAATGGACATGGGCCACGCGCGCGCCCTGCTCGCGCTCGAGGGCAGGCACCAGAGCCAGGCGGCGCATCAGGTGGTGGACAAGGGGCTGTCGGTGCGCGAGACCGAAAATCTCGTGCGCCGCCTGCTGGCCAACCCCTCAAGCCACCGCTCCCGCGGTCACCGCATGGACCCCGACACCCGCGCGCTGGCGCAGCGGCTTTCGGAAAAGCTGGGCGCCAAGGTGCGCTTCCAGCACAGCGCCAAGGGCAAGGGCCGGCTGCTGATCGAATACAACACCCTGGAAGAACTGGACGGCATTCTGGCCCATATCCGCTGAAAACTTGCTATCTCCTTGAATCGGCGTCTATAACTAAAACAGAGATACTTTTAAAGACAAGGAAGGCTGATGAAACCGGCAATCGTATTTTTGATCCTCGGCTTGGCCGCGCCCCTCCTCACGGGAGCGCAGGATTCGTCATCGCTCGAGCAGATGCGCCAGGCGGCCGCACGCGGCAGCGCCGCTGACCAACTGGAAATGGGCATCCTCTACGAGTTCGGCTACAACATGCCGAAAAACGATGTGAGTGCACTGGCCTGGTATCTGCTTGCCGCCGAGCAGGGTGACGAGCTGGCGATCAAACGCCGCGACCATCTGAAATCACGGATGAAGCCGGACGAGGTGGAAGCGGCGCAGAAACTTTCGCCGGAGCTGATCGCCCAGAAACCAGAACCGACGGCTATACCTCCCTCGGCTGAACCGGCACCGGCGCCAACCGAGCCGGCCTCACCATCGGAAGCCCCGCCGGCTGGCCCCGCGAACGTAGACAAACCATCCTCCACGCCCTGAGCTGACCGGTGCGGGTGCCGGCGCGGCTGGGTTTTCCGCGGGCACGGCGGTTTTCCCGTGGCAGTCCGGCAATAACCGGATTCTATCGGGCTATATTGACCCTCCTTGGGGCTGTCTTTATACTTCGCCGCCTTTGAAAAGGCCGTTTTTCCACCGTTTTCAAGATTAAAAAACACCGTAGCGCGCCGCCATGAAACCCGCCGCGGAGAAGCGGTACAGGGATATGCCGGTTGCGGACCCAGCCGCCGGATCCCGTGGCGCAGCTCTTTCGGAGACGGCGGCAGTAGCGCTCATGGAAACATCGCTCATGGCGGCTACGGCGCCCATTGCCGAAAGAGCGTTCGTCTCGGGCACTGGGCGCTAGGATGGAAACGCTGCGCAAAGGGGTGCGCCGGGTCTTGTTGTTTCAGGCCTTGTTGACGTTGCTCGCCGCCGCCGCCTTTGGCGTTGCCCGCGGCCGGTACGATTTTTTATCGGCCATGTACGGCGGCGCGGTCGCCGTGTTGCTGAGCGGATGGTTGGGACGCGGCGTACTGCGCTCCACCGGCTTGGGTTCACTGTACGCGAATGCAATCACGCGCTATGGCGCGGCGATGTTGTTTCTGGGTCTGGGGATGGGCGCGCTCAAGCTGGCGCCGCTGCCATTGATTGTGGCCTTTGCCGTGGCCCAGTTCGGGTTTCTGGCAAATACCCGGCAGCGAAATGAGGCCGAATAATCGGATCTCAAATACTGTTTTTGAAACCGCTGATAAACGCTGATGAACGCGGATAGAAAAAAAGAGATGGGCCGTTTTATCTGCGTTAATCTGCGTTCATCTGCGGTTCCAAATTCTTAAACACGTTTTTGATTGACGGATAAACCATGACGGGCGAAACGCTGACCTCGTCAGAATACATCAAGCATCACCTCCAGAACCTGACCTTCGGCCGGCTCCCCGATGGCACGTGGGGCATCGCCCACAGCGCCGAGCAGGCGAAGGAAATGGGCTTCTGGGCGGTGCACCTCGACACCCTGGGTTTCTCCCTCGGCCTCGGTATTCTGTTCCTGTGGCTGTTTCGTCTGGCGGCGAAGCGCGCCACGGCCGGCAGTCCCGGCGGGCTGCAGAATTTCGTCGAGTGGATCGTGGAGTTCATCGACGGCACCGTGCGCGGTTCCTTCAGCGGGCGCAACACCATGGTCGCGCCGCTGGCGCTCACCATCTTCATCTGGGTCTTTTTGATGAATTTCATGGACCTGATCGCGGTCGATCTCTTGCCGCAGACGGCGCACGCCGCCGACGTGCCGTTCCTCAAGGTCGTCCCGACCACCGATCCCAACGCCACCTTCGGCATGTCGCTCGCGGTGTTCGCGCTGATTCTCTATTACAGCATCAAGATCAAGGGCCTCGGCGGCTTCCTGGGCGAGCTGACACTGCAACCCTTCGGCAAGTGGGGCCTGCCCATCAACCTGTTTCTCGAGGGCGTGAACCTGATCGCCAAGCCGGTATCGCTGGCCTTGCGACTGTTCGGCAACATGTACGCGGGCGAGATGATTTTCATCCTGATCGCCGTCATGTACGGCGCAAGCTGGCTGCTCGGCTCCTTCGCCGGGCTGCTGCAGGTCGGCTGGGCCATCTTTCACATCCTGATCATCACACTGCAAGCGTTCATATTCATGACGCTCACCATCGTCTATCTCGAGATGGCGCATCAGGAACACCACTGATTTCACAACATTTCTGAAATTTCGATAGGAGAAAAACATGGAACAATCCCTGCTGTATATCGCCGGCGCCATCATGATGGGCTTCGGCGCCATCGGCGCCGCGCTCGGCATCGGCATCCTCGGCGGCCGCTTCCTCGAAGGCGCGGCGCGCCAGCCGGAGCTGATCCCGACGCTGCGCATCCAGTTCTTTATCGTCGTGGGTCTGGTGGACGCCGTGCCGATGATCGCCGTCGGCATCTCCATGTACATCCTGTTCGCGGTGGTCGGCTAGTATCGGACGCCGCGGGCATCGTATTTTTCACCGGGGTGCGGGAATGAATATCAATGCGACATTGATCGGTCAGTCCATCGCGTTCTTCCTGTTCGTGTGGTTCTGCATGAAGTTCGTGTGGCCGCCGATCATGAAGGCGCTGGACGATCGCAGGCGCACGATCGCCGACGGCCTGGCCGCCGCCGAGAAGGGCAAGCGCGAACTGGAACTGGGTGAGAAGAAAGCGCTCGAAACCATTAAGCAGGCCAAGCAGGACGCCGCCGAGGTCATCGCACTGGCCGAGAAGCGCGCCGCCGAAATCGCGGACGAGGCCAAGGAACACGCCGAGGCCGAGGCCGATCGTATCGTCATCGCCGCGCGCGCCGATATCGAGCAGGAAGTGAACCGCGCCAAGGAATCGCTGCGCGCGGCCGTGTCCGAGCTGGCCGTGGTGGGCGCCGCGCGCATCCTCGAGAAGGAAGTGGACGCCAAGGCCCACGCCAAACTGCTTGAGACCGTGGTCAAACAACTGTAGGAACAGCGCCGAAATGGCTGAAAAACAGACCCTCGCCCGCCCCTACGCCGAAGCCGTGTTCGAATTGGCGCAGGCGCGCAGCATGCTGAAACCGTGGTCCGGGATGCTCGGACTCATCGCCGCCGTCGCGGCCGATGAAAACATGCAGCGCCTCGCGGGCGATCCGCGCGTGGACCGCGCGCGCTTCCGCGAGCTGTTTCTGGGCGTGTGCGGCGATGTACAGGGAAGTACAAGTGTCGCGGGAGACAGGAAGTCGGGAGCGACGAAGAATCTGGATGACGCGGGCGCGAACTTCGTCCGCCTGCTGGTGGAAAACCGCCGCCTGAACCTGATGCCCGAGATCGTGGCGCAGTATGAGACGCTCAAGGCCGAGGCCGAGGCGCGCGTGGAGGCGACCGTGACCTCGGCGTTTACGCTGGAACCGGAACAGCTGAAAAGCCTCGGTGAGGCGCTGAAGCGCAAGCTCGGGCGCGAGGTGAATCTCACCGCGCAGGTGGACAAGACGCTGATGGGCGGGATCGTGATCCGCGCCGGCGACCTCGTGATCGACGGCTCGGTGCGCGGCCGGCTCGCGGACCTCGCCACCCATATGAGCCAGTAGCTATGAATCTTATCCGCAGATAAACGCAGATTTATTTTAAAATGATGAACGCTGATTCAACAATTCATATATCTGCGTGTATCTGTGTTTCTATCCGCGTTCATCTGCGGTTAAAAAATTATTTTGAAACTTTGGGAATGCACCCATGCAACTGAATCCATCCGAAATCAGCAGCCTGATCAAATCGCGCATCGAAAAATTCGAGGCCAGGGCCCAGGCCCGCACCGAAGGGACCGTGGTCGGACTCACCGACGGCATCTGCCGCGTGCACGGCCTGTCCGACGTGATGCAGGGCGAGATGATCGAGTTCCCCGGAAACACTTATGGGCTGGCGCTCAACCTCGAGCGCGACTCGGTGGGCGCGGTGATCATGGGCGAGTACAAGCACATCACCGAGGGCGACACGGTCAAATGCACCGGGCGCATCATGGAAGTGCCGGTGGGCGAGGAGCTCGTCGGGCGCGTGGTGAATGCGTTGGGCATGCCGATTGACGGCCGCGGTCCCATCAAAACCAAGGCCACGAGCCCGATCGAGAAAATCGCTCCGGGCGTGATCGCGCGCCAGTCGGTGTCGCAGCCGGTGCAGACCGGCCTGAAATCCATCGACTCGATGGTGCCGATCGGCCGCGGCCAGCGCGAGCTCATTATCGGCGACCGCCAGACCGGCAAGACCGCGCTCGCCGTGGACACCATCATCAACCAGAAAGGCGCGGGCGTGGTTTGTATCTACGTCGCCATCGGCCAGAAGGCGTCCTCGGTCGCCGCCGTGGTGCGCAAGCTCGAAGAGCATGGCGCCATGGGCCACACCATCGTGGTCGCGGCGACCGCGGCCGAATCCGCGGCCATGCAGTACCTCGCGCCCTACTCCGGCTGCTCGATGGGCGAGTACTTCCGCGACTCCGGACGCGACGCGTTGATCATTTACGACGATCTCACCAAGCAGGCCTGGGCCTACCGCCAGATCTCGCTGCTGTTGCGCCGCCCGCCGGGGCGCGAGGCCTATCCGGGCGACGTGTTCTATCTGCACTCGCGCCTGCTCGAGCGCGCCTCGCGCGTGAACGCCGACCACGTCGCCAAGATCACGGGTGGCAAGGTCACGGGCAAGACCGGCTCGCTCACGGCCTTGCCGATCATCGAAACCCAGGCCGGTGACGTCTCGGCGTTCGTGCCGACCAACGTGATCTCGATCACCGACGGCCAGATTTATCTCGACACCGATCTGTTCAACGCCGGCATCCGGCCCGCGATCAACGCCGGCCTGTCGGTGTCGCGCGTTGGCGGCGCGGCCCAGACCAAGATTGTGAAGAAGCTCGGCGGCGGCGTGCGCCTGGCGCTGGCGCAGTACCGCGAGCTCGCGGCCTTCGCCCAGTTCGCCTCCGACCTCGACGCCGCCACGCGCAAGCAGCTCGACCGCGGGAGCCGCATCATGGAGCTCATGAAGCAGCCGCAGTACTCGCCCATGTCGGTGGCGCAGATGGCGGCGTCACTGTTCGCCGTGAACGAGGGCTTCCTCGACGACGTGGACGTGAAGAAGGTGCGTGCCTTCGAGGACGCGCTGCAGTCGCATCTGAAGTCGCAGCACGGCGCGCTGATGGAGAGCATCAACCAGAAGCCGGAGTACTCGGACGAGGTGGCGGCGCAGCTGCGCAAGGTCATCACCGACTTCAAGGCGCATCACACATGGTAGTGACTAGAACCTATCTCAAAACCCCCTCTCCCTTGAGGGAGAGGGCGGGGGTGAGGGTGAAAACGCTGCAATCACGTGAC
>MFTB01000012.1:0-8069 GCA_001785195.1 Candidatus Muproteobacteria bacterium RIFCSPHIGHO2_12_FULL_60_33 | reverse complement strand
ACGCTGCAATCACGTGACGTTTCGCCCCTCACCCTACCCTCTCCCCGGAGGGGAGAGGGATTATGAGATAGGTTCTAGTAACTGAGGTTATATGGCCGTCGGCAAAGAGATACGCAAGCAGATCAAGTCGATCCAGAACACGCAGAAGATCACGCGTGCCATGGAAATGGTCGCGGCCAGCAAAATGCGCAAGGCCCAGGAGCGCATGCAGGCGGCGCGCCCCTACGCGTTCAAGATCCGCAACGTCATAACCCATTTGCACTACGCGCATCCCGAATACCGGCATCCGTTCGTGATTGAGCGCGATGCCAAACGCGTCGGCTTCATCGTCATCACCTCGGACCGCGGGTTGTGCGGCGGCCTCAATACCAACCTGCTGCGCTCCATGCTCGCGACCATGAAAGAGTGGTCGCAGAAAAAAACCACCCTCGAGATCTGCACCATCGGCGGCAAGGGTTTCGGCTTCATGAAGCGTCTCGGCGCCAACATCGTCTCGCACACCTCGCACCTCGGCGACACGCCGCGGCTCGAGGACCTGATCGGCACGCTCAAGGTCATGCTGGACGCCTACACCCAGGGCGAGCTCGACCGCCTGTACCTGGTCTACAACCACTTCGTGAACACCATGTCGCAGAAGCCCGAGGTGGAGCTGCTGCTGCCGCTGCCGCCCTCGGAGCTGGAGGGCGAGAAGCTCACGCATCACTGGGACTACATCTACGAGCCGGATTCGAAGGAAGTGCTGGACGATCTGCTGACGCGCTACATCGAGTCGCTCGTCTATCACGGCGTGATCGAGAACCTCGCCTGCGAGCAGTCGGCGCGCATGGTGGCCATGAAGTCCGCCAGCGACAACGCCGGCGGGCTGATCGACGAATTGAAACTGCGCTACAACAAGGCGCGCCAGGCGGCGATCACGCAGGAAATCGCCGAGATCGTGGGCGGCGCCGCCGCGGTTTGATAAGAATTCTGGAACGCGGATGAACGCGGATTAAAAATGCCGATGCACGCAGATGGATTAATTCGAAAAAACTCTGCGTTCATCATTTTTATAAATCTGCGTTTATCTGCGGTGAAAGATTTTACTTTTTGAGGCATGAACGATGGCTAACGGAAAAATTGTGCAAATCATCGGCGCGGTCGTGGACGTGGAGTTCCCGCGCGGATCGCTCCCGAAGGTCTACGACGCGCTGACCCAGCCGAAGTCCGGCTTGACGCTTGAGGTGCAGCAGCAGCTCGGCGACGGCGTGGTGCGCTGCATCGCCATGGGCACGACCGACGGCCTCCAGCGCGGCCTCGATGTCGCCAGCACCGGCGCGCCGATCTCGGTGCCGGTCGGCACCAAGACCCTCGGTCGCATCATGGATGTGCTGGGCAAACCGATAGACGAAAAGGGCGCCATCGGCGAAGACAAGCGCATGCCGATTCACCGTCAGGCGCCCTCGTATGAAGACCAGGCCGCGAGCGCCGAGCTGCTCGAGACCGGCATCAAGGTCATCGACCTGATGTGCCCGTTTGCCAAGGGCGGCAAGATCGGCCTGTTCGGCGGCGCCGGCGTGGGCAAGACCGTGGCCATGATGGAGCTGATCCGCAACATCGCTGTCGAGCATTCCGGCTATGCGGTGTTCGCCGGTGTCGGCGAGCGCACCCGCGAGGGCAACGACTTCTATCATGAAATGAAGGAAGGCGGCGTGCTCGACAAGGTGGCGCTGGTCTACGGCCAGATGAACGAGCCGCCGGGCAACCGCCTGCGCGTGGCGCTCACCGGCCTCACCATCGCCGAAAACTTCCGCGACGAAGGCCGCGACGTGCTGATGTTCATCGACAACATCTACCGTTACACGCTCGCCGGCACGGAAGTCTCGGCGCTACTGGGGCGCATGCCCTCGGCCGTGGGTTACCAGCCGACGCTGGCCTACGAAATGGGCATCCTGCAGGAGCGCATCACCTCGACCAGGAAGGGCTCGATCACCTCGGTACAGGCGGTGTACGTGCCCGCCGACGACCTGACCGACCCGTCCCCGGCGACGACCTTCGCGCACCTGGACGCGACCGTGGTGTTGTCGCGCCAGGTCGCGGAGCTCGGCATTTATCCCGCGGTGGACCCGCTCGATTCCACCAGCCGCCAGGTGGACCCGAACATCATCGGCGAGGAGCACTACCGCACCACGCGCGACGTGCAGGTGACCTTGCAACGTTACAAGGAGCTGCAGGACATCATCGCGATCCTGGGCATGGACGAGTTGTCCGAGGACGACAAGCTGACGGTGAGCCGCGCGCGCAAGATCCAGCGCTTCCTGTCGCAGCCGTTCTTCGTGGCCGAGGTGTTTACCGGCACGCCGGGCAAGTTCGTGTCGCTCAAGGACACGATCCGCGGTTTCCGCGGCATCGTCGACGGCGAATACGACAGCTATCCGGAGCAGGCCTTCTACATGGTCGGCTCGATTGACGAAGTGGCCGAGAAGGCCAAAACTCTCTAATAGAGAGAACAACTCAACGCAGAGACGCAAAGACGCAGAGAATGTAAAGATGTTGGTATACCAACAAGCAAAGTTGTTTATTGATTCAATTTCTTTCTCTTTGCGCCTCTGCGCCTTCGCGTTGAGTTTTTAATTTATGACAATGACCATACATGTCGATATCGTTTCCGCCGAAAAGGAGATCTACTCCGGCACGGCGGAGATAGTGTTCGCCCCGCTCGTGACCGGCGAGGTCGGCATCCTGCCGCGGCACGCGCCGCTGCTGGCGCGCATGAAGCCGGGCGAGGTGCGCGTGCGCACCGGCACCGAGGAGTTGTTCTTCTATGTTTCCGGCGGACTGCTCGAGGTGCAGCCGCACGTGGTCACGGTGCTCGCCGACACCGCGTTGCGCGCCAAGGACCTCGACGAGGCCGCGGCGCTCAAGGCCAGGGAACACGCCGAGGAAGCGCTGCGCAACCGCAAGACGGACATTGACTACGCCAAGGCCCAGGCCGAACTCGCTGAAGCCATCGCGCAACTGCGCGCCATCCAGAAGCTGCGCGAACGCACCCGCAAGTAAGCGGCGTCCGTTCCCCTCTTTTTTATTTTCCGTTTATGACCGCTGTCGTTGCCAAAAACAAAGTCGTTTCCCTTATTTACGTTCTGCGCAACCAGAAGGGGGAAATTTTCGAATACCGCGACCTGCCGGTGTCGTACGTGCACGGTTCCGGCGCCGACCTGTTTCCCAAGATCGAACAGGCTTTGGAAGGGCGCGCCGTGGGTGAGCGCGCCTCGGTGCAACTGACCCCGGCCGACGCCTTCGGCGACCACGACCCCAAACTCACCTTCACCGACGACATCGAGAACGCGCCGCCCGAGCTGCGCCATGTCGGCGCCGAGTTCGAGGCGCAGAACGCCAAGGGCGAGAGCATCGTGCTGACGGTGACCCGCGTCGAAGGCGACAAGATCACGGTGGACGCCAACCATCCGCTGGCTGGTCAGACCATCAGCTTCGAGGTGACGGTGCGGGACATCCGCGACGCCACCCCCGAGGAAATCCGCAACGGCCGCCCCGCCGGTGACCTGCCGACACTGCAATAACCCGCCCCGTCGGTTATTTCCTATAGCTATTGACCCGGCACGTCCGCGCCGTCACGGTTACCATGAAACAACCGGGGAGACATACCTTCGTTCAGGAGCCATCGTGCCGGGTCAATAGCGAAAATTCATACTAAGATATCTGTTATTACGGCAGCATGTCGCCTTCAATCCCGAGACCGTGAAAAAATGCCCTTCGGACAGGATCAAGTAGATTCATGCTGCCGTAATAACTGGGTATGATGGCAACTGCGTCCTGACCCATGTCTGTCCCCCTCGAAATCGTCATCCTGGCCGCCGGCCAGGGCAAGCGCATGTATTCCGACATGCCCAAGGTGCTGCACAGCCTGGCGGGCAAACCGCTGCTGGCGCATGTGCTCGACACCGCACGCGCCCTGAAACCGGCCGCGATCCACGTGGTGTACGGTCATGGTGGCGAACAGCTGCGCGCGGCTTTTCCCCATGCTGAAATCAAATGGGCGCACCAGGCGGAGCAGAAAGGCACCGGCCATGCCGTGGCCCAGGCCATGCCCAAGGTCGCCGATCAGGCCACCGTGCTCGTGCTCTACGGCGATGTGCCCCTGATTCGCCCGCAGACCCTGCGGGAACTGCTTTCAGCCGCCGGCAACGGCCTCGCCCTGCTCACGGCCGAACTGGCCGATCCTGCGGGCTACGGCCGCATCCTGCGCGACTCGGACGGCCAGGTAACCCGGATCGTGGAGAGCAAGGACGCCAGCGCGGCAGAGGCCAAGGTGCGCGAGGTCAACACCGGTTTTCTGGCCGCCCCCGCGGGGAAGCTCAGGAAATGGCTGGCCGGCCTGCGCAATCACAACGCCCAGGGCGAGTATTATCTGACTGATATAATTTCCATGGCGGTATCGGAAAAGGTGGCGATCGCCACCCGCGCCCCCCGCGACATCTCCGAAATCCTCGGTGTGAACAGCAAACAGGAGCTTGCCCAGGTGGAGCGTCTTCACCAGAAGCAACAGGCGGAAAAACTCATGCAGCAGGGTGTGACCCTGCGCGATCCCGCGCGCCTGGACGTGCGTGGCGAACTGACCTGCGGGCGCGACGTGGTGATCGACGTCAACGTCATTTTCGAAGGCAAGGTCAGCTTGGGCGACCGCGTTCAGGTCGGTCCGAACAATGTTCTGCGCGATTGCTCCGTGGGTAACGACACGATCATTCATCCGAACTGTGTCATCGAGGACTCCACCATCGGAAGTGAATGTCGCATCGGACCATTCACTCGCCTGCGCCCCGGGGTGCAAATTGCCGACAAGGTGCATCTTGGTAACTTTGTCGAGGTCAAAAAATCCCAGGTCGGCACCGGCAGCAAGATCAATCACCTGAGCTATGTCGGTGATACCACGGTGGGCAAGAATGTGAATATCGGTGCCGGCACCATCGTCTGCAATTATGACGGCGCCAACAAACACCCGACGGTAATCGGTGACAACGCCTTTATCGGTTCGAACACGGCGCTGGTGGCGCCGGTGACCGTGGGCGCGGGTGCCACTATCGGCGCGGGTTCGGTGATCACCAAGGATGCGCCTGCGGGCGAACTCACCTTTTCACGCGCCCCGCAGGTCACCAAGCCCGGCTGGAAGCGTCCGGTGAAAAAGAAAAGCTAAAAACTCAACGCGAAGACGCAGAGACGCGAAGGAAGTCGAAAATGAAAAGAAAATCTTTGTTCAGTTCTTTGCGCCTTTGCGCCTTTGCGTTGAGTATTGGAGTTTAATCGTGTGCGGAATAGTCGGCGCGGTGGCGCAGCGTAACGTGGTCCCGATTCTGGTCGAGGGACTGAAGCGTCTCGAATACCGCGGCTACGATTCCGCCGGGCTCGCCGTGCTCGGCGACGGCGGCACCGAGCGCCTGGATCGCGTGCGCGCGGTCGGCAAGGTCAAGGCGCTCGAGGACTCGATTCAACGGCTGAATACCGAAGGCCAGACCGGCATTGCCCACACCCGCTGGGCCACGCACGGCGTGCCGAGCGAGGACAACGCCCACCCGCACGTGAGCCACGGTGTCATCGCCGTGGTGCATAACGGCATCATCGAAAACCACGAAAAACTGCGGAAAAAATTGCAGGAACTGGGTTACGAATTCACCTCCCAGACCGATACCGAAGTGGTCGCGCACCTGGTGCATCACCATCTGAAGAAACACAAAGACCTGTGCCAGGCGGCGATGGCCGCCATCGGCGAGCTCGAGGGCGCCTACGCGCTCGGCATCATCAGCCGCGACGAACCGCACCGCCTGATCGCCGCGCGCAAGGGCAGCCCGCTGGTGGTCGGGGTCGGCATCGAGGAGCACTTCATCGGCTCCGATGTGCTGGCGCTCGCCCCGGTGACGCGCAACGTGATCTATCTCGAGGACGGCGATATCGCCGACCTGCGCCGCACCGAATACACCATCTACGATGCCAGCGGCAAGAAGGTCGAACGCCCGGTGCGTGTATCCGAGGCCTCGGCCGATTCGGTTGACCGCGGCCAGTACCGCAACTTCACCGAGAAGGAAATCTTCGAGCAACCGAAAGCTGTCGCCGACACCCTCGAAGGCCGTCTCGGCAAGCACCGTATTCTCGAAGAGGCCTTCGGCGTCACCGCCGGTCAAATTTTCGATCAGACCCAGGCGGTGCAGATCATCGCCTGCGGCACGAGTTACCACGCGGGCTCGGTCGCGCGCTACTGGATCGAAAGCCTCGCGGGCCTGCCCTGCAACGTCGAGATCGCCAGCGAATACCGCTACCGCAAGCACGTGGTCCTGCCCGGCACGCTGGTCGTGGCCATCTCGCAGTCGGGCGAAACCGCCGACACGCTCGCCGCTTTACAGCAGACCAAGAAGCTCGGCTACGGGCACTCGCTCGCCATCTGCAACGTGCCGGAAAGTTCATTGGTGCGCGAATCCGAATTAACATTACTCACCCGCGCCGGCCCCGAGATCGGCGTGGCCTCGACCAAGGCCTTCGTCACCCAGCTCACCGCGCTGCTGCTGCTCACCATCGCGCTGGCGCGCCGGCACGGACTGACGCCCGAGAAGGAAAAGAAACTGGTGGAAGAACTGGAGCAATTGCCGGGGCGCATTCAGAAGGTCCTGGAACTCAGCGATGAAATCCGCCAACTCTCCGAACGTTTCGTGGACAAGCAGCACGCGCTGTTCCTCGGGCGCGGCGTGCATTATCCCATCGCCATGGAAGGGGCGCTGAAGCTGAAGGAAATATCCTACATCCACGCCGAGGCCTATGCCGCCGGCGAACTCAAACACGGACCGCTCGCGCTAGTGGACGCCGACATGCCGGTGATCGCGGTCGCGCCGAACGACGAGCTGCTGGAAAAATTGAAATCGAATCTGCAGGAAGTCCGCGCCCGCGGCGGCGAGCTCTACGTGTTCTCGGTCAAGGGCACCGGCGTGCGCGCCAGTAACACCACCAAGATCCGCATGCCCGAGGTGGGCGAAACCACCTCCCCGATTCTCTACACCGTGCCGCTGCAACTCTTGGCCTATTACGTCGCATTGGCTAAGGGAACGGATGTGGATCAGCCGCGAAATTTGGCGAAGTCGGTGACGGTGGAGTAGGTTTTGTGCGGGCTTCGCCCGCGCTCAACGGCTAATTGCGGGTTGCTCCGCCCCGCACCCTGGGTGACTTTTGTTTCGGCAAAAGTCACCAAAACCACTCTCCCCGGAGCGCGCGACCACTTCCTCCGTTCCTCGCCCCACCGGGCGCTCGACCAACTCGCCGGGCGCGAAATACGCGCCTCGGGCTCGAACACGGTCTCGCTTGAAAGCCCCCGCTGGGGCTGCGGTACTCGGCGCGCGCTACGGGGGATAGCAAAACCTTTTCCGGGTTTCGCTGGCCCAATCGAATCTGACCGTATCAATCGTAGTGATCGATATGAATAGTTCACGCGGTTTAGGCAACCGGCAAATCTGAGTTGATTTCATAAAAACAACACGGTAAACTTTAAAATAGCGATCAAAACCACTCTGAAGGAGAATGTTATGCAACGTCCTGCTGTTTACCAGTACACAATCACCGAGTCCCCCGGAGTTAATGTGCACCGACTGCGCAATACGCTTGGCTGGTCTATGCGTGAACTTGCTGCACGTTGTCATCCGGCGGTGGACCATACGACTATTCGGCGCCTGGAACGCAATGAGGGGCTTACTCAAGATACAGTAGAGCGCGTAGCGAAGGCTTTGGGCATAACGAAATGGCAAGATCTTTTCTTGCCACCTGAATTAGCCGTAGCCGGGTGGTCTTATTTGCCTAAGCGAGATCAATCACGCTTAGCCAAGTTAATACAGGATACTAACTTGGCTCGGCGTCATCGCATGCAAAAACCGAGATGACAGAAACGTGAGCTTTGAAAGTATTAGCCTTAGCCATCTGACAAAGAGAGCGAAATTTTAGTGTTACTCTAGTTACCAAACCGTCCGCACCGGATACTGGCGTATCGCCTCGTCCGGTGTGAGCAGGACCAGGCCGTGGGCAACGGCCTGGCATACCAGCAT
>MFTB01000011.1:406-20427 GCA_001785195.1 Candidatus Muproteobacteria bacterium RIFCSPHIGHO2_12_FULL_60_33 | reverse complement strand
GCCACGACGCTCGTGTTCGGCGCCGCCTACACGCTGTGGATGGTCAAGCGTGTTGTTTTCGGAGCGGTCGCCAACGACAAGGTCGCCGCGCTCACGGACGCCACCCCGCGCGAGATCATATTCCTTTCCTTGCTTGCTCTCGCCGTGCTGGTGATGGGCTTATGGCCTTATCCGTTCCTCGACGTGATGCACGCGTCGGTCGAGCACCTGCTGCAGCAGGTCGCGGTATCGAAACTGTAATACTTATGAAAACACAGATGAACACAGATAAACACAGATCGAAGAATCAGGGAGCGGAGTTCGCGGTTTTATCCGTGTTCATCCGTGTTCATCCGTGGTTCCAAGAAGATTATTCATGACGAACACGATACCGAACATGTTGCCCGCGGCGCCCGAGATCTTCGTGTTCTCGATGGCCTGTGCGATCCTGGTTCTCGATCTGTTCCTGTCGGACCGGTGGCGCGTGATTTCCTACTGGCTCACACAGGCGACTCTTGTCGGCGCAGCGCTGCTGACGGTGAAGTTTGGGTCGGATGCGCCGATGCTTACCTTCAGTCGCATGTTCGTTGCGGATAGCCTCGCGGACCTGTTGAAGCTGGGGACATACGTCATCACTTTCTTTGTCTTCGCCTATTCGCGCGACTATCTGCGTGACCGCGGCATGTTCCGGGGCGAGTATTTCGTGCTCGGCCTGTTCGGCGTGGTGGGGATGATGGTCATGGCCTCGGCCAGCCATTTCCTGACGCTGTACCTCGGTCTCGAACTTTTGTCGCTCTCGCTTTACGCCATGATCGCGTTCCAGCGCGATTCCGGAACGGCGACCGAGGCGGCCATGAAATATTTTGTCTTGGGCGCGATTGCCTCCGGCATGCTGCTTTACGGCATGTCCATGCTTTATGGCGCGACCGGCAGCCTCGAAATTGCCGCGGTTTCCAGGGCCATCGGCAAAATGTCACCCGACAACATCATCCTGATATTCGGCCTGGTATTCGTCATCGCCGGGCTGGCCTTCAAGCTGGGCGCGGTGCCATTCCACATGTGGGTGCCGGACGTGTATCACGGCGCGCCGACGGCGGTGGCGCTTTACGTCGGCACGGCGCCGAAGCTCGCGGGGTTTGCGCTGTTCCTGCGTCTGCTGGTCGGCGGGCTGGAGCCGCTGGCGGGCTCCTGGCAATCCATGCTGATGATTATCGCCGTCCTGTCCATGGCCATCGGCAACCTTATCGCCATTGCCCAGGACAACATCAAGCGCATGCTGGCGTATTCTTCGATCTCGCACATGGGCTTCTTCCTGCTCGGCATCCTGAGCGCGGAGCCGAACGGCTACAGCTCCTCGCTGTTTTATATTCTGGTGTATGCCGTGATGAGCGCCGGCGCTTTCGGCATGATCATCCTGCTGTCACGCGCGGGCTTCGAGGCCGAGCGGCTGGAAGACTTCAAGGGGCTCAACCAGCGCAGCCCGTGGCATGCCTTCCTGATGATGCTGCTCATGCTGTCCATGGCCGGCGTGCCGCCGACCGTGGGTTTCTACGCCAAACTGCTCGTAATCCAGTCCGTCATCAAGGTGGGCATGATCCCGCTGGCCGTGGCGGCGGTGCTGCTCGCCGTCATCGGGGGCTACTATTACCTGCGCGTGATCAAGCTCATGTATTTCGACGACGCCACGGAACGCAGCCCGATCCGCGCGGGCCGGGATGTGCAGGTGTTGATGGGCATCAATGCGCTGGTCCTTGTCGGTGTATTGCCATGGGTGGGCGTCATCATGGATCTGTGCCGACAGGCGATAAAGGCATTGGCGTGAATTCGATTGTTGTGCAAAACAAAAAAGCCCCTTTCGGGGGTTTTTTTTGTTTTGACATCCTTAAAACCTGAAAAATTAAAAAGAGGGGTAAACCTTCATCTCGCTCAGCAATTTATCGGTGGGCTGCGCGAATGTATGCACAGACACGTCCATCTCCGACACCGTACTTTCCGCCTCCGGTTTCTGCTCAGAGGCATTCTGCTGAAGCGTGTCGTTCGTGGGGGGCGTTAGAATGTCCTCCTCCGCCGCGAGTGGATGCACCAAACCGGCGAGTGCCACAGCCATTGCCATGGCGGTGATGCGATGTGTGTTCATGATTCCTTTCCGTCCCTGCGAGAAAAATTTCCGCTTGCGATCCGGCAATACCATAATGCCCGTGAGCCCCGCGGAATAGGGGTGACACGATATAAGCGATGGTATTGCTGACTGGCGGTCAGATTCGGGATTGCAGATCGTCTGGCTCGGGGAGTTCAGCCGGTCCTTGGCTCGAAGCATGCCGCTGTGTCTATTTTTAGCACCAACCCGCTCTTCTGTCCAAGCGATCCTGGCGCGCCTGACAGGACTGGTCTGGTTTCTCAGGCTGGACCGGAGGAACGCAGGCGGCGCCGGGTGAACGCCAGCATGTCGAAGATAAGTTCCCCCAGCGCGTTGAAGCGTACTACCCGCAGCATCAATCCCGCCGGTGTGAGCTGGCGCACCTCACGCACCTCGCGCAAGGCCGGTGCCAGCGACAGGGCCACCACGCCCCGCGCCAGGCTCGAGACCACCAGCACGCCCCACAGGCTGCTGGTCCAGTGCCATGATTTGCCGAACAGCGTGAAGTTTTCCGGAACCACCAGGCTCAAGAAGCCGCCAAGCAGGGCGCCGACGAAAATGGCGAGGCTGGTAAATACGTTGTGCACCGCGCTGTAGGCGGCGCGGCGCTCGGGACTTACCGTATCGTAAAGGTAGTTGCTCGCGCTCAGGCTGAAGCCGGCCCAGAAGAGACCGCCGAGCATTTGCAGAATCACAACATAGGCAAAGTGGGGCGAAACCAGCCAGAGCACGGGGAAAAACGGGATCACGGAACCGGTAACGGTGAGTATCACGCGATTGCCGAAGATATCGCCGAGCCGGCCCCACATGCGCAGGCTGCCGAACTGCGCCACGACCGCAAGCGCCGTGGCCGACATGTACTGGAGGTAGGAAAAGCCAAGATCGCGCAGCATGTAAACCACGAAGAACGGCGCCGCAATCGCCGCCGCGAACTGCATGGCGGCGAAGAAAAAAGTGAAGCGCACGCAATGCGATCCGCGCATTCGCTGCCACAGGCCAGGCAAAGCCGGCCAATCGATGGGGCTCGGGACAGATTCCGGGTCGTGCATGCGCGCGAGTTGGGTGGCGGAATAGAGCCGCGCCAGCGCCGCGAGAGTGAAGACCAGCATGAACCCAAGACGCACGCGATCCGCGGCCTCAAAACCGTGCAGCAGCAGGCCGGCGCCCACCAGCGCCAGAAAAGTTGTCATGCTCATGAGCCGGGTGCGGCGCGCGAAGAAGCGCCCGCGCCGTCGCTCGGGCACGAGATCGCCCATGAGGCTGTTCCATACCGGCGTGGCCAGGTGACCCCCGGCGAAATACAGCGCGACGCACACGATAAGGATGGTCACGGCATGCGCGGGGAAGAAATACGGCAGCCAGATGATCGGCAGCCACATGGCCGTCTGCAGCACAACGCCAAACAGGATGATGGCCTTGCGCCGGCCGAGGCGACTCGCCAGCCAGGCCGAGAACAATTGCGCGAACGAGCCGAGCAGCGAGGGAAAG
Source organism: Candidatus Muproteobacteria bacterium RIFCSPHIGHO2_12_FULL_60_33 (assembly GCA_001785195.1). Taxonomy (GTDB): domain Bacteria; phylum Pseudomonadota; class Gammaproteobacteria; order Acidiferrobacterales; family Sulfurifustaceae; genus Sulfuricaulis. The sequence continues at coordinate 16,823 of MFTB01000011.1, read as the reverse complement.
GCCGCGAGCCAGGAAATCTGCGCGGTCGTGGCTTTCAGGAATAGGGCGTAGGCCGAAATGTAGTGCTCGCCGGCGCCGGCCATGACGGAATAGGCCACGCCGTCACGTACCGAGTGTCTCAGCGACTGCTCGGCACGCGGGTCCTTGGAAAAACGCGGGAAGTTCACGCTTGACAGCTCACGGCGGCAGAATCAGGGCGTGTCTGCCTTTCACGGGGGTTTTATCAATATTTAGTATAGACGTTATTTTCATGCCTGATGTCTGCCGGCCACCCGCTCCGACGAACTGCCGGGAGAGACTCCACGACCGTGCCGTCGTCGCGAATGGTCCCCTTGAATCGCAGGTTCTCGGTCTTTCGCGCCCCTCACCCCATGGTTCCCGCCGGGGTGCGCGAACATCCCGCGCACCCGTTCGGCGGCGCAGATGTCCGCTGGACATCTGCGACTGCTCCGCCTCACCTCCCGCGAGGGGAGAGGGGGAGTCGGTTCGCTATCGCGGTTTATGGGTTGACCGATCAGACGCAGGACTCCGTGGCGAACGCGTTGCCGGGTTTCACCCTGTGGACGTAGAATGGGGCGCTTACCGCGAGGAAGAACCATGATGCAAATCTATATTGAGCACGACCCGTCGCCGATGAAGCTGGAGGTGATCGGTGTCTATGACTGGCCGATCTGGACCCGGGAGATTTCCAGGTTTCCCTGGACCTATGACCAGAAAGAGACCTGCTACATCCTGGAAGGCGAGATTATCGTAACGCCCGATGGCGGCGAGCCGGTAAAAATAGTGGAAAACGACCTGGTGTCATTTCCCGCCGGCATGTCCTGCACCTGGGAGATCCTGAGCCCGGTCAAGAAGCACTATAACTTCAGCTAAGTTTTCAAAAATCTTCCACTCCTTGAAATTACCTGACTGATGCAGGAAGTTACTCGCGACATTCCCTTGCGTTCCGAGGGCGAACTCCGTCTGCATGCCGCCATCCGTGCCGTGTTGAGTCCCGGCATCTGGTTCGTATTGGCGGCGCAGATCGTTCTGGTATTTTCCATGCAATGGCGCGTGCCGGCAGACGCCGCGCCGCTGGCATCGGCACTGGTCATATTCCTGACCGCCACGGCCTTGCTGTTGTTCTTCTATCTGCAGGCCGGCGCTTTTCATGCATTGACCTTGGGACGGGAGGCCTTGTCGGTCGGAGAAATCATCCGGGCGGGTAACACGGTTTTTGCCAGCTTTGTGTGGCTGACGCTCAAGGCGGGCCTGCTGTTCGCGCTGGTGATAAATATCCTGGTGCTCATGGCGTTGCTGCTGACGGGCTCGGACCTCAAGAGTCTGACGCAGGCGCTCTCGGCGTTTTTCGGTCCGGCGACAGGCGCGCTGGCGTTTGTTTTCGTCTACTGGCTGCCGTTTGTGTTCGTGCAGCGGGAATTTCGCCTGCTGCCCAGCCTCAAGGCATCGCTTCAGATCGCCTGGACAAGAATCTCTCATTCCGCCTTCCTGGCGCTGCTGGTGCTCGCTCCGGCCCTGGCTACCGGATTCATCCCCGCCGAGAGTCCGGTGTTGATCGATGCGCTGGCCAGCGTGGTTACCGGATTCATGGGCTGGATCGCCTATATCTATTGCACTGATATCCTGCGGCAGAATCGTGATGTCGCGCGCGATGAAGCATCCGCTTGATACTCAGAGCTAATTTGGATCAACCCGTGGATCGCATCTGGCGATCGGGCCCGGTTAAGTTCCTAATTTCTCGTTGAATTAATCCGTTCCGGCCGGTATACTGCGCGCGTTATTGCGGGGTGGAGCAGTCTGGCAGCTCGTCGGGCTCAATTCCGTGAGATCACCTTGGACACCAAGCTGAAAGGGGACATTGCCGAGCAGGCGGCAATCCTTCGCGCATTAAACCGCGGTTGGGGCGTATTGACCCCCGTGGGGGACCGGTTGCCTTATGATCTGGTCCTCGATGTCGAAGGGGCGCTGGTAAAAGTGCAAGTCAAGTGTGCGTGGTTTGACAAGCCTTCGCGTAACCACGTGGTTGACAATCGGCGCACCAGGACGAACCGGCGCGCCATGGTCAGAGAGGCCTATCAGGCCGGAGACTTTGACTTTGCATTGGTTTACCTGCCTGAGCCGGATTTGTTTTATGTCTTCCCGGTAGAGGTGTTCATCGGCTACGGCAGCGAGATCCACATGGTCGAAGCCGATAAGCGTCAACGGAAACCTGGTTCCGCTGAATACCGTGACGCTTGGGATCTGATCTTGCAATGGGCTGCGCGTGGGGAAACCCGTGCGTGATTACTTGCCAAAGTCGGGGAAGCCTGTAAGCGTGGTAATCCCGAGCCAAGCCCCGGGCGAAAGCCCGAGGAAGGTGTAGAGACTTGATGGCAGGCACCCTAACGGTTAGGCCGAGGGTGAAGGGAAAGTCCAGACCACAAAACCGGGCGCGAGCCGGGTGCAGTGAAAACTGTAGTGGTATGCATAACCCGAAGGTCGCAGGTTCAAATCCTGCCCCCGCTACCAAACCCTAAAAGGCCCCACTGGGGCCTTTTTTGTTTCCAGCAGACCCGGTACAGGTTGATGGTACTTTCCGAAAACGCGGGAAGTGCTTATAATTCAGCCGGGATTCAGCCGTTTCAAGAGTAAGTAATAAGAAGTGGGCCGCGCGCCCACTTTTGTTTTATGGGGTCGGAAATTTATGCAGGGTACGCGGGCGGATTTGCGCAAGCTGCTCGAGCCCGGTGTCAGCGCCATGGGCTTCGAGCTCGTGGACGTGGAAGTGGCCGGCAGCCACCACAACCCCACGCTGCGGGTGTATATAGACAGTCCCCGGGGCGTGAACGTGGACGACTGCGCCGGTGTGAGTCGGCAGTTGTCCGCGCTGCTGGATGTCGAAGATCCGCTGCCGGGGCATTACACCCTGGAGGTGTCCTCACCCGGTCTCGACCGGCCGCTGGTCAAGCCGGAGGATTTCAAACGGTTCATCGGCGAGACGATCAAGGTGAAGCTGCAGCAACCGCTGCTGGGACGCCGGAATTTTTCCGGCCGGCTGGTGGACGTGGCGGCGGATCATGTCGTGGTGGAAGTGGACCAAGAGAGTTTTAACCTGGCGTTCGACGACATGGAGCGGGCGCGGCTGGTGCCCCGGTTCTGAACGGCAGGCGTGACGGGAGATAGCGATCATGATGGGCAATGAAGTACTGATTATTGTGGATGCGGTGTCGCGCGAGAAAGGCGTCGACAAGGAAATCATTTTCCAGGCGCTCGAAGCGGCGCTGGCCACGGCCACGCGCAAGCGCCACAAGGGCGACATCGACGCGCGCGTCGCGATTCATCGCGACACCGGCGCCTACGACAGCTTCCGCCGCTGGGAAGTCATCCCCGACGAAACCGAAGTGGTGGAATTCCCCGACCGCCAGTACAAGCTTTCCGAGGCGCGCCAGCAGAAACCGGACATCCAGGTCGGCGAGTTCATCGAGGTGTCGCTGGAGCCGGTCGAGTTCGGCCGCATCGCGGCGCAGGCGGCCAAGCAGGTCATCATGCAGAAGGTGCGCGAGGCCGAGCGCGAGCAGATCGTCAATCTCTACAAGGACCGCAAGGGCGAAATGGTCACCGGCGTGGTCAAGCGTCTGGAACGCGGCGAGGCCGTCGTCGACCTGGGCAACGCCGAGGCGCTGCTCTCCAAGAGCACCATGATTCCGCGCGAGGGTCTGCGGCCGGGCGATCGCATCCGCGCGCTGCTGGAAGACGTGAAATCGGTTCCGCGCGGCCCGCAGCTTTTTCTTTCGCGCGTGGCGCCCAAGCTGCTGATTGAGCTTTTCAAGCTCGAGGTCCCGGAAGCCGGGGAGGGCTTGATCACCATTCATGGCGCGGCGCGCGACCCGGGCCTGCGCGCCAAGATCGCGGTGAGTTCCTCCGATCCGCGCATCGATCCCATCGGCGCGTGCGTGGGCATGCGCGGTTCGCGCGTGCAGAGCGTGTCGAACGAACTCGCCGGCGAACGCGTGGACATCATTCACTGGTCGGAGAATCCGGCGCAGTTCGTGATCAGTTCGCTCGCGCCCGCCGAAGTGCAGTCCATCGTGGTGGATGAAGAATCGCACAGCATGGACGTGATCGTGGACGAAAAGCAGCTTTCCCAGTCCATCGGCCGCAGCGGCCAGAACGTGCGTCTCGCTTCCGAGCTCACCGGCTGGGAGATCAACATCATGACGGCGGAATCGGCGCAGGAAAAAGGCAACCAGGAAGCGGCCAACGCCATCAAGCTGTTCATGGAACAGCTGGACATGGACGAGAACGTCGCCACGGTGCTGGTCCAGGAAGGCTTCACCAACCTGGATGAAGTCGCCTACGTGCCGAAGCAGGAACTGCTCGCCATCGAGGAATTCGACGACGAGCTGGTGGACGAGATCCGCAACCGCGCGCGCGATCTGCTGCTGACCCGCGCCATCGCGCAGGAAGAAAAGATCAGTCTGGCGGAGCCGGCCAAGGACCTGATCGAGATGCAGGGCATGGACGAAAACACCGCGCACCTGCTGGCGGCGCGCGGCATCAAGACCATGGAAGAGCTGGCGGAGCAGGCGGTGGATGATTTGCTCGAAATCGAGGGCATAACCGAAGAGCGCGCACGCGAGTTGATCATGACGGCGCGCGCGCCGTGGTTCGAGAACAAGCAGGCGGGCTAAGTGCCCCGCTTTCCGGGAGTTTATGACACAGATCACGATAAAAGGCTTCGCTGACCAGATCGGTATCCCACCGGAGACGCTGCTGCGTCAGCTCGACGCCGCCGGCATCGCGGCCAAAAGCCCGGACGATGCGCTCACGGAAGACGAGAAGGCCAAACTGTTTCATTATCTGCGCGCCAGTCACGGCGCCGCCGATGAGGGCGCGGCCAAGAAGAAGATCACCCTCAGGCGTAAATCCACCAGTCAGGTTGTGCAAAGCACGCGCACCGGCGCCACCCGCACGGTGCAAGTCGAAGTGCGCAAGAAACGCACCTTCATCAAACGTGCTGCCGTCGAAGAAACACCTTCTCCGGCGGAGGAAGCGCCGGCCGAGGAACTGGTCGAGGAGGCCGCACCCGCGGCGATTACCGCTCAAGCCCCCGCGCAGGAACCGGTGACGGCCGAGACGTTACCGGCTCCCGTGGCGGAGATTCCCGCCGCGCCGAAGGTCGCGCCGGCGGCTCCCGTGGTGAAACCGGCGGCCAAACCCGCGCCGGCGCCGGCCAAAGAGGTAAAGAAACCGCACAAGGGCAAGAAGGAGCGGCTGGAGAAGCTCGAAGAGCGTGAGCGCGGCGAACTGCATCTGGCGGCCGGCAAGAAAGTTCGGCGCAAGGTCAGAATCGTCGCCCACAAGCCGGTCGTTACCAGCGCCACCGGTCAGCACGGTTTCGAAAGACCCACCGCGCCGATCGTGCACGAAGTGGCACTCCCCGAAACCATCACCGTCGCCGAGCTGGCCCAGAAGATGTCCATCAAGGCGGCCGAAGTCATCAAGACGCTGATGCAGATGGGCTCCATGGTCACGATCAACCAGGTGCTCGACCGCGACACGGCCACGCTCGTGGTCGGGGAAATGGGCCATGTCGTCACGGAAGCCAAACCGACTTCTCCTGAAGCCCTGCTCGCCACGCCCACGGCTGAAGCGGTCGCCGAGGCTGAGCCGCGCCCGCCCGTGGTGACCGTCATGGGCCACGTCGATCACGGCAAGACCTCGTTGCTCGACCATATCCGCAAGGCCAAGGTCGCTTCCGGCGAGGCCGGCGGCATTACCCAGCACATCGGTGCTTATCACGTGGAAACGCCCAGGGGCGTCGTCACTTTCCTGGACACGCCCGGTCACGAGGCCTTTACCGCCATGCGCGCGCGCGGCGCCAAGGCCACCGATATCGTGGTTCTGGTGGTGGCGGCCGATGACGGCGTGATGCCGCAGACGGTCGAGGCGATTCACCACGCGCGCAATGCCAAGGTGCCGCTCGTGATCGCGGTGAACAAGATCGACAAGCCCGAGGCGCAGCCCGATCGCGTGCGCCAGGAACTCACCAAGCACGAAGTCGTTGCCGAGGAGTGGGGTGGTAATGAAATTTTTGTGAACGTGTCCGCCAAGACCGGCGAAGGCATCGACAAGCTGCTCGAATCCGTGCTGCTGACGGCCGAGGTGCTCGAACTGAAAGCGCCCAGGACGGGACCGGCGTCGGGTCTCGTGGTGGAGGCGCGCCTCGACAAGGGCCGCGGCCCGGTGGTCACGGTGCTGGTGCAGCGCGGCACGCTGCGCAAGGGCGACGTGATCCTCGCCGGACGCGAGCACGGGCGCGTGCGCGCCATGTTCGATGAAAAAGGCCGTACGGTGAAAGAGGCCGGACCGTCCATCCCCGTGGAAGTCCAGGGACTTTCCGGCGTGCCGAACGCGGGTGAGGAGGTCATGGTGGTGGAGTCCGAGCGCAAGGCGCGCGAGATCGCGCTTTACCGCCAGGGCAAGTTCAAGGACGTGCAACTCGCGCGCCAGCAGGCGGCGAAGCTGTCCGATGTGTTCGAGCAGCTGAAAGAGGACGAAGAAGCCAAGACCTTGAATCTCATCATCAAGGCTGACGTGCAGGGATCGATCGAGGCGCTCTCCGTGGCGCTCGAAAAGCTCTCCACGCCCGAGGTCAAGGTCAAGGTGATCCACGGCATGGTGGGTGGCATCACCGAATCGGACGTGAACCTGGCAGTGGCGTCGAACGCCGTCATCATCGGATTCAACGTGCGCGCCGACAGTTCCGCGCGCAAGCTGATCGAGCACCAGGGCGTGGACGTGCATTACTACAACGTCATCTACGACGCGGTGGAAGAGGTCAAGGCCGCCATGGCCGGCATGCTCAAGCCCCAGTTCAAGGAACAGCTGCTGGGGCTCGCAGAAGTGCGCGATGTGTTCCGCTCGCCCAAGATGGGCGCCGTCGCCGGCTGCTACGTGGTCGAAGGCGCCGTGAGGCGCAACCGCCCGATCCGCGTGTTGCGCGACAACGTGGTGATCTTCGAGGGCGAGCTCGAATCGCTGCGCCGCTTCAAGGAAGACGCCGGCGAAGTGAAGGCCGGACTCGAATGCGGTATCGCCGTGAAGAATTACAACGACGTGAAGGTCGGCGACCAGATCGAGGTTTTCGAGCGCGTCGAGGTCGCCCGCACCCTATAATATTCTTGTAACCGCAGATAAACGCAGATTAACGCGGATAAGAAGGTTTTTCGCTTTGTTTGCAGTTGATCTGCGTTTATCAGCGTTCATCTGCGGTTCCATATTCTTATGAAAACAGTGTCCAACCGCCCGCGGCGTGTCGCGGAACTCATCCGGCGCGAACTCGCCATGCTCATCCCGCGCGAGCTCGACGATCCTCACGCGCACCAGATCACGTTGACCGGCGCGGAAGTGTCGCGCGACATGTCTTCCGCCCGGATTTATTTCTCGTTGCTGAGCGGCGTGGCGGAGGCGAAGCAGGTGACCAAGTCGCTCAACCGCGCCGCCGGATTCCTGCGGCATGCCCTCATGGGACGGGTGTCGCTGCGTACCGTGCCGGCGCTGCGTTTTTATTTCGATGAATCGGTGGAACGTGGAGCGCGCATCGATACTCTGATCGACCAGGCTATTTCTGAAGATAAACAAAACCAAGATAAATAGACAGGATTCACAGGATTAACAAGATTAAAGACGAACAATAACCTGTGGTTTTTACAATCCTGTAAATCCTGTTAATCCTGTCCATTCAGATTTATCTTTATTTCGCAGTATGAGGATATTGAAGCAGTGAAGCGGCAACGACGTAATTGTGATGCGATAGATGGCGTGATGCTGCTCGACAAGCCGGTGGGGCTGACCTCGAACCAGGCCCTGCAGACGGTGAAGCACCTGCTCAATGCCTGCAAGGGTGGACACTCGGGCAGCCTCGATCCCATCGCGACCGGACTGTTGCCGCTGTTCTTCGGCGAGGCGACCAAGCTGACCCAGTTTCTGCTCAATGCCGACAAGCGTTACTGGAGCGTCTTTCGGCTTGGGGTCAGCACCAACACGTATGACAGCGAAGGCGAGGTGACGGCCACCCGCCCGGTCAACGTCACCCGGCGCGACATCGAACGCGCCCTGGAACGTTTTCGTGGCGAGATCGAGCAGGTGCCGCCGATGTATTCCGCCATCAAGCATCAGGGCGAGGCGCTCTACAAACTGGCCCGCGCGGGTGTGGAGATCGAGCGCGAGGCGCGCCCCGTGACCATCCATGAGATCAAGCTGGTGGGTCTCGAAAATGACTTGCTGACGCTGGAAATCGCCTGCTCCAAGGGCACTTATGTACGCAGCCTGGCGCACGATCTGGGCGAGGCCCTGGGTTGCGGGGCGCACGTGGTGCAATTGCGCCGCCTCGGCATCGGCCAGGTCGATATCGAGAAGGCGGTTCCGCTCGACCGCTTGCAGGCCCTGGAAACCCCGGTGGAACGCGTGCAGTTGCTGCAACCCGTGGACAGCGTGCTGCATGAGGTACCGGATGTGCACCTGACGCCGCTCGCGGCCCATTACCTGAAACAGGGGCAGTCGGTGTCGACACAGCATGGCTTCAAACCCGGCTGGGTCCGGCTGTACGAGGGCGACAAGCGCTTTCTCGGCATGGGTCAGGTGCTGGATGACGGGCGCGTGGCGCCGCGGCGCCTGCTCGCACTGGGCGCAAATCCCTGAAACATGCTTGAAACAGGCGGTCCGTATGGCGCGTTCGGACCCGATATTGGCGGTTGAGGCGGGGTCCCCCCGCAGGTAGAATACGCGCCCTTCAAGGCGTAACTGACAGCAAATTGAGGTAAATATTGATGACCGTCACCCGCGAGACCAAGGCCAAGGTCATGCAGGACTACCAGATTCACGAAGGAGACACCGGATCGCCCGAGGTCCAGGTTGCCCTGCTGTCCACGCAAATCGAGGAATTATCCAGCCACTTTCAGACACATCCGAAGGATCATCATTCACGCATCGGTCTTCTGAAAATGGTGAACAAGCGCCGTCAGCTGCTCGAATACCTGAAGCAAACCGACAGTGACCGCTACCGCGCCCTGATTGAACGTCTCGGCCTGCGCAAATGAGTAGAACCAATAAATAATCCCTCTCCCCTCCGGGGAGAGGTTAGGGTGAGGGGCGAAACGCCACATCATTGCAACGTCATCACCCTCACCCCAACCCTCTCCCTCAAGGGAGAGGGGTTTTATTAAGATTAAGTAACGAAGCACATCGAGGACAAGGTCTTGGCAAAAATCACGAAATCATTTCAGTACGGCAAACACACCGTCACCCTGGAAACCGGCGAAATCGCGCGCCAGGCCAGTGGCGCCTGCATGGCCAGCATGGGCGATACCGTCGTGCTCGCGGCCGTGGTGGCGATGAAGGAACCGATGCCCGGCAAGGATTTTTTCCCCATGACCGTGGATTATCAGGAAAAAACCTTCGCCGCCGGCCGCATCCCGGGCGGATTCTTCAAGCGCGAAGGCCGCCCCTCGGAAAAAGAAATTCTTACTTCGCGTCTCATTGACCGTCCCATCCGCCCGCTGTTTCCCGAAGGATTCACCAACGAAGTCCAGATTATCGCCACCGTCATATCCGTGGACCCGGATATCGATCCGGATATCGTCGCCATGATCGGCGCCTCCGCGGCGCTCAAGCTTTCGGGCGCACCGTTCAACGGCCCCATCGGCGCCGCGCGCGTCGGCTACCAGGACGGCCAGTACCTGCTCAATCCGGGCAACAAGGAACTCACTGAATCCCGGCTCAACCTCGTCGTCGCCGGCACCGCGAAAGCGGTGTTGATGGTCGAATCCGAGGCCAAAGAACTGTCGGAAGAAGTCATGCTCGGCGCCGTCATGTTCGGCCACGAGCAGATGCAGGCGGCCATCAAGGCCATCAACGAACTCGTCAAGGATGCCGGCGCGCAGTCCTGGGCCTGGCAGCCGCCGCAGGAAGACACCTCGCTCAAGAACACGTTGCAGACTGAATTCGGTCCGCTCATCGCCGAGGGTTATCGCATCAAGGAGAAGACCGCACGCCAGGACCGCATGGCCGAGATCCGCGAGATGGCGGTCGGCAAACACGCCGCCGAAGGCACGCCCGCGGGCACGAAGGAAAAAGTCCTCAAGATCGTGGGCGACATCGAATACCGTAGCGTGCGCGACAAAATCCTGTCGGGCGAGCCGCGCATCGACGGGCGCGACACGCGCACCGTGCGTCCCATCACCATTCGCACCGGCGTGCTGCCGCGCACGCACGGCTCGGCGCTGTTCACGCGTGGCGAGACCCAGGCGCTGGTCGTGACCACGCTCGGCACCGGGCGCGACGCGCAGATCATCGACGCGCTGGAAGGCGAGCGCAAAGACCCCTTCATGCTGCATTACAACTTCCCCCCGTACTCGGTGGGCGAAGTCGGCCGCGTCGGCAGCCCCAAGCGCCGCGAGGTCGGTCACGGGCGGCTGGCCAAGCGTTCCGTCATGGCCGTATTGCCGGACATGGAAACCTATCCTTATATACTGCGCGTGGTGTCCGAAATCACCGAATCCAACGGCTCCAGCTCCATGGCCACCGTTTGCGGCACGTCGCTGTCGCTGATGGACGCCGGCGTTCCCATCAAGGCCCCGGTCGCGGGTGTGGCGATGGGCCTCATCAAGGAAGAGAAGCGCTTCGCCGTGCTCACCGACATCATCGGTGACGAGGATCATCTCGGCGACATGGACTTCAAGGTAGCCGGCACCACCAGCGGCGTGACCGCCCTGCAGATGGACATCAAGATCGAAGGTATCAACAAGGAAATCATGGATGTCGCGCTCAAGCAGGCGAAGGAAGGCCGGTTGCATATCCTGGGCGAGATGAATCGGGTGATTTCCGCGCCGCGCGCCGAACTCTCCGAGTACGCCCCGCGCATCATCGCCATCAAGATCAACCCGGAGCGCATCCGCGACGTGATCGGCAAGGGCGGCGCGACCATCCGCGCGCTCACCGAGGAGACCGGCTGCACCATCGACATCGAGGACGACGGCACGGTCAAGATCGCCTCGGCCGACAACAATGCCGCGCAGGAAGCCGTGCGCCGCGTCAAGCAGCTCACCGCGGATGTCGAAGTCGGCATGATCTACGAAGGCAAGGTTGCCAAGCTCATGGACTTCGGCGCCTTCGTCACCATCCTGCCCGGCAAGGACGGCCTGGTGCACATCTCGCAGATCTCGCGCGAGCGCGTCGAGAACGTCGGCGACAAGTTGCGCGAGGGCGAGGTCGTCCGCGTCAAGGTGCTGGAAGTGGACAAGCAGGGCCGCATCCGTCTTTCCATCAAGGCTTTGCAGGAAGAGCAGGTCTCCTGAGTGTTTCACGCTCAAGCAGTTAAAAAGGGGGGGCTTCGGCTCCCTTTTTTTATTTTCCCTTCCAACTTGATCGGCCCGCCATAACCGCGGATTGTTGAGTTGACAAGCGTAAAGAGACACTTTACGCTTTGAAATAATGATCGAAGGCTTTCGGCACAAGGGGCTGGAGAAATTCTTCAAAACCGGCTCGAAGGCCGGTTTCCAGGCCCAACATGCCGCAAGGCTCCGAATCCAGCTCACCGCTCTCGATCATGCCACCAATCCCAAGGATATGAATGCTCCGGGTTGGCGCCTTCACAAATTGGGTGGAGATATGGCCGGGTTTTATTCGATATCGGTGAGCGGAAACTGGCGTCTTGTCTTCCGGTTTGAAGGCAAGGATGCCGTGGAAGTGGACTATCTGGATTATCATTGACCAAGCATGAGACGAACGATGTCCCGTATGCAGAACCCCGCACATCCCGGTGAAGTGCTTCGCGAATATTTGCCGGAGGATGTAACCGTCACCGACGTGGCACGTCGGCTGGGCGTTACCCGGCAGGCGCTGTCCGCGCTTCTCAATGGCCGTGCCGGCGTCAGCGCCGACATGGCGCTGCGTCTGGCCCAGGCATTGAACACCAGCGCGGAAATGTGGTTGTCAATGCAGGTGGCTCATGATCTGTGGGAGGCCGAGCAAAGGCCGCGCCCCAAAGTCCGGCGCATCGCCGCGTAATCTGATTTTGCCGGTGTACTCTGGACAAAACCTAAAGGGCCGCATCCGTCTTTCCATCAAGCAAGCGTAGGGCGCGTACCACGCGCCGATCAAATATAATCCCCGCATGCCGAACTACCGGCGCGCCAATATCGACGGCGGGACGTATTTCTTTACCGTCAGCACCCTGAGCCGCCAAACCTTCCTGCTGGATGACGATGTCCGGGCGGCATTGCGGGAAGGTATTGCGTTGGTGAGGCAATCCCATCCTTTCACCGTCAACGCATGGGTTCTGTTACCGGACCACCTGCATTGCATCTGGACCTTGCCATCCGATGACCGTGATTTCTCGGCGCGTTGGCGAGTCATCAAACGCACCGTCACGCAACGCCGTGGCGCCCGCTTGAATCGTCCTGATCTCATGACCGCTCGACGTACGCAACGCAAGCAAAGCACGCTCTGGCAGCATCGCTATTGGGAACGTCTGATCCGGGATGAGCACGATTATCGACGTCATGTCGATTACATCCATTGGAATCCGGTCAAACACGGTTACGCCCGGCGCGCGGAAGATTGGCCCTATTCAACGTTCCATCGGCATGTGGCGGAAGGTATTTATCCGCCTGATTGGGGAATTGACGCATCGATAACCGACGATAGTGATTTTGGTGAATTGGAGTAATAATTTGGCGCGTGATACGCGCCCTGCATTTTGCTACGTATTGAAAGCCGGGTAAGCTCAGAGAACAACATCCGTTGATATCAAAAAATAACGGTGAAACAAGGGAAGATTTTGTTGACAGCGTTGATAATGGCCGGACCCGGCTTTGCCGTTACCATGGCCGTCAATGACCGTGAATCGGAGGTACATGCCATGTCACTGACCATTACTTCTTCTTCGTTCCGCCACAACGCTGAAATTCCGTCGCGCTACACCTGCGATGGCGATGATATTTCGCCGCCGCTGGCCTGGTCCGGCGTGCCGGCCGGCGCCAAGAGCCTGGTGCTCATCGTGGACGATCCCGACGCGCCGGACCCCAAGGCGCCGAAGATGACCTGGGTTCATTGGGTGCTCTATAACATTCCACCGACAGCCACCGGTTTGCCGGAAGCGGTGGCGGCGAAAAATCTGCCCAAGGGAACACTGGAGGGCGTCAACGACTGGAAGCGCACGGGTTATGGTGGTCCCTGTCCGCCCATTGGACGTCACCGTTATTTCCACAAACTTTACGCGCTCGACACGATACTGCCGGACATGAACCGGCCGACCAAGGGCAAGGTGGAAAGCGCCATGCACGGCCATATCCTTTCCCAGACCGAGATCGTGGGTACTTATCAGCGGTCACGCTAAAGCGACGGACTTTACAGAAACATTGGAATTCCATTAGCCTAGCGGCGTGTGCCTTCTGTCAACGCTCAAAAGAATAACAACGGACATTTGCTGCATGTCATTCCGTCATCTCCGTCTGCTGCTGGCCTGCCTGTGTCTCATCGGGCTCAGCGCCTGTGGCACGCTGTCGAACCAGACAGATGCAATGGTTGCACCGGAAGAGAAGCCGACCGCCAATGCTGGCGCATCGGAAAAGGATAACGCGCGCGATCCACTCGAGGGTTTCAACCGCGCCATGTATACCTTCAACGACAAGCTGGACCGCTACGTCCTAAAACCGCTCGCCAAGGGTTACCGCGCGATCACGCCCGCGCCGGTGAGCAAGAGCATCTCGAATTTTTTCAGCAATTTGCACGACCCGGCGATCATGCTGAACAACCTGATACAGGGCAAGCCCAAGCAGGCCGCCTCCGATCTGGGCCGCGTGCTGGTGAATTCCACCATCGGTATCGCCGGCCTGTTTGACGTGGCGAGCAAAATGGGACTTGAGAAGCACAATGAAGACTTCGGTCAGACCCTGGCGGTGTGGGGCGTGGGCGACGGGCCTTATCTCGTGCTGCCGTTTTTCGGACCGAGCAACGTGCGCGATGGCGCGGCGCTGCCCGTGGATTGGGAAAGCTATCCGCCGAATCACATGGAAGAGCACAGCACGCGCGACAAACTGCTGCTGGTGGAGACGATCGACAGGCGCGCGCAACTGCTGGATGCCAGTGACATCCTCGATCAGGCGGCGGGACAGGATCCCTATGTTTTCGTGCGCGAGGCCTCCCGTCAGCGCCGTCGCAACCTGATCTACGATGGTAATCCGCCGCAGGCCGCGCCGCCCCCGGGCCTGTTTGAGGAGGACGAACCGGCGCCCAAATCACCTCCCCAGCCCACGCCGGGTGGTGCGACTCAGCCGAGATAGTCGTAACCCGGCGGCGTCAGGAACGGCGGCATGAATCGCTGCCCGGCTTTCGTGAGCGGTATTGGCAATAACCGGGGTCGCGGGAAACATTGGTCTGGCGCAGACTGTTGAATAACAGCGGGTTTTCCGGCCAAGCCCCTTCATTTCCCGCGGTATCGAGGGTAGAATCGCGCCCTTTCTCGAACCTTGTACGGGCCCTGTCCGGCCGGGCGGGGCTTTCTAACGAAGTGAGGTAGATCAATGGTAACCATACGTCTGGCCCGTGGCGGCGCGAACAAGCGGCCCTATTACCGCATCATCGTCGCTGACCGGCGTCGTGCGCTGAACGGCAACAACATCGAGCGCGTCGGGTTTTACAACCCGCTGGCGACCGCGAAGGAAACCAAGCTGCAGGTGAACATGGAGCGCGTGCAATACTGGCTGGGCAAAGGCGCCAAGCCGACCGAGCGCGTGGCTGATCTGCTGAAGCAGGCCGCCAAGTCCTGATTCATCATGGCCAACCCGTCACGCCCTGACGGCTTGGTGCATTTCGGCCGGATCGCCGGCCTCTTCGGTGTAGAGGGTTGGGTCAAGGTTTTTTCCCATGCCCGTCCGCGTGAAACGATCGTCGATTACTCGCCCTGGCTTGTGAAAACCACCGGAGACTGGCGCGAGATGGTTGTCGAGGAAGGGCGCGCGCAGGGCAAGGGCGTGGTCGTGAAGCTCGCTGGCGTGGATAACCGCGATCAGGCGAGCCGGCTGATCGGTGCCGACATCGCCATCCGGTTCTCGCAGTTGCCGCCGCCGTCGAAAGGCGAGTATTACTGGGCGCAGCTCGTGGGGCTGGAGGTCGTCAATCTCGCCGGGCAAAACCTCGGTAAGGTGGACCATCTCTTGGAGACCGGCGCCAACGATGTGCTGGTGGTGCGCAACGGGAAAGAGCGGTGTCTGCCGGCGACGGCCAATGTCATCCGCGAGGTGGATCTGGAGGCGGGCGTGATCCGGGTGGATTGGGACGCGGATTTCTGACCCATGCGAATTGACGTCATCAGCCTGTTCCCGCCCATGTTCGAGGCCGTGAGCAGTCACGGCATCACCGGGCGGGCGGTCAAAAACGGGTTATTGACGTTGCGGGTGTGGAACCCGCGCGATTACACGGAAGACAAGCACCGCAGCGTCGATGACCGTCCCTACGGCGGCGGCCCGGGAATGGTGATGATGATTGAGCCGCTGGCGCGCGCGATCAGCGCGGCGCGCGGCGAACAGACGCAAGCGGCGAAGCTGATTTACCTTTCGCCGCAGGGCCGGCGGCTGGATCATGCCGGTGTGCTGGAGCTGTCGAAGCGCGAGGGGATGATTCTTCTCGCCGGGCGTTACGAAGGCATTGACGAGCGCCTGCTCGAGACGGAAGTGGACGAGGAGTGGTCGATCGGCGACTACGTCCTCTCCGGCGGCGAACTCGCGGCGATGGTCATGATTGACGCCATCACGCGCCAGCTTCCCGGCGCACTGGGCGATGAGGATTCGGCGCAGCAGGATTCCTTCGTGGAAGGCCTGCTGGATTGCGAGCATTACACGCGCCCGGAAGTCTATGCCGGGCGCCAGGTGCCGGAAGTATTGCTGTCGGGCGATCATGAAAAGATCCGCCGCTGGCGGCTGAAACGGTCGCTGGGGCGGACCTGGTTGCGGCGGCCGGATTTGCTGGAAAAGCTGTCGTTGGACCGTGAGCAGAAACAACTGCTGGAAGAATTCAAACAGGAGCATTTTAAGAAGTTGGGAACCGCAGATGAACGCGGATAAACGCAGATAAAATGCGGACTGCATGAAGGTGCATCTCCCACGGGGAGAAGAGATTTCAGGTTTTAGAATTTATATCTCTTAACTTTATGTTGATCGGCGTTCATCTGCGTTTATCAGCGGTTACAAAAATAGTATTTTTTGAAGACTCAGGAGTCGAAAAATGAGCAAGATCATGCAGGAACTGGAATCGCGAATAATGGCGGACAAGAAAGTTCCGGCGTTTGCGCCGGGCGATATGGTCACCGTGCACGTGAAAGTGCAGGAAGGCGAGCGCGAACGTCTCCAGGCTTTCGAGGGCATGGTCATCGCGCGCC
>MFTB01000011.1:0-392 GCA_001785195.1 Candidatus Muproteobacteria bacterium RIFCSPHIGHO2_12_FULL_60_33 | reverse complement strand
GGTCATCGCGCGCCGCAACAGCGGTTACAACTCCTCCTTCACGGTGCGCAAGAATTCCTATGGCGAAGGCGTGGAGCGCGTGTTCCCGCTGTACAGCTCGGCCATCGCCAAAATCGAGGTCAACCGCAAGGGCGCCGTGCGGCGAGCGAAGCTTTATTATCTTCGTGATCTGGCCGGCAAGGCGGCTCGTATCCGCGAAAAGGTCTGAGTTGTCGTCACCCCGGCGGAGCCTGTCCCGGCATGTTGTAAGCCGGGAGCCGGGTCCAGGAAGTAAATGGTCAAAAGCCGCCTTTGGCGGCTTTTGACTTTAAAGGCTACTTGCGGGTTGCTCCTGCTGCCCTGTGCTGCACATGGATGTGCGAATGTCGCGGGCGCATGGATGCGCAGGAGCG
>MFTB01000010.1 GCA_001785195.1 Candidatus Muproteobacteria bacterium RIFCSPHIGHO2_12_FULL_60_33 | reverse complement strand
GTAGATGTTCACTGCCCCGAGCACGGCAAAGAAAATGCCCCAGCTCAGATTGAGACGTTTCCAGACCGTCGCGGGCAGCGCGACTTGCGACGACAGCATGCGCTCAATGACGGTTTTGCCGCCGAACCACCGGCTGGCAAGCACGAGCGCGGACAGAATCCAGTACACCAGCGTGGGTTTCCATTTGATGAAGGTGTCGTCGTGCAGCAGCAGTGTCATGCCGCCGAAGACCGCGATGACGGCGAGTGTTACCACCTGCATGGTTTCGAAGCGGCGGTGCTTGAACCAGAAAAGACCCACCTGTACGAACGACGCGGCAATGGCCACCGCCGTGGCGACATAGATGTCGTATGACTTGAAGGCCGCGAAAAACAGCAGCAGCGGAAACAGATCGTAAAGGAATTTCATCGTGAAAGCGGTGACAAAAGGAGCGCTATTTTGGCACCAGCCCGGCGGGGCGGCAAGAACATTGCTGGAAAATTCCCGTTTTTCGCGATGTTCTCCGGCTTAGTGCATCCGCGGGCGTGTCCAGCGGTCGAAATAGCGGTGCATGACCTGGCGGACGTGCGGAGGGTAATCGAGTTCCTCCATCTGCTGCATGCCTTCGGCGAAAAACGCGGCCGCATCCTCCGGAAGGTAGCGCACCAGATCGTCGAAAACCTTTTCCATGAGCTCCGGATTGTGCGTACGCGTGGCCACGATGCCGCGATTCAGATGCAACACCCGCCACGGCCGGCCGGGATTGTTCTTCTCCAGATCCTGCTTGATGAGATTGGCGGCGGCCTGGGCCACGCGCCCCATCAGCGTGATCAGCGGTTCCAGTGACGCGGGATCTTGCGCGCGGTTGGCGAAGTTGGCGAGTGCATTGACCACCGGTTCGAGCGTGCGAATCTGGCCGTCGTGACGCACGAGCCAGTCGGCGGCGGCAAGTGTTACGATTTCCAGGTCCTGTCGCGGGACGGGCAGGTTGAGCTGGCCGGCCCAGGCGGAGAGATCGGCGATGAGTGTCATGCCGTAGTCGCCCAGTTGCGTGGCGTCATCCTTGGCGATGGGGCCGATTTTGCCTTCTTCGCGGTCAATGCGCTCGATGATGCTCAGGAACTGTTCGATGGCTTCCGTCAGTTGTCCCGGGGTGATCTGGTTGGTTATGTCCGGCCGCCTCGCCTCGTAAGTTTCATTGATCTCCGCCGCCGCGTGCTTGAATCGCAGCGCCGCTTCGGCAAGAGTGGGAGGCAATGTGCTGGTGGCCATGGGTAATATATAGCTGCCGTCACGAAATAATCGAGTGTTCATGATACCCTGTTTGATATGAGCGATTCCAATTTTGTTCCCGTATCGATCCCGTCGCATGGCTACGATATGCACACGCACAGTTTGCGTTCGGATGGAACGCTCACGCCGTCGGAGCTGGTTCAGCGGGCGTACGCCGCCGGTGTCAGGGTGTTGGCGCTGACCGATCATGACGTCACCGACGGTATCGCCGAGGCGCAGGTTGCCGCGTGCCGGCTCGGGATAAGACTGATCGCGGGTGTCGAAGTCTCCGTCACGTGGCAGAGCCAGACGCTGCATATCGTCGGCCTCAACATCAGCCCGGACCGGTCCGAGTTGCAGCAGGGCTTGGCCCGCCTGCGCGAATTTCGGCAGTGGCGCGCCGAGGAAATTGGCCGCCGCCTGCGGAAAAAAAGGATCGAAGGCGCCTACGAAGGAGCGGCACGTCTGGCCCGGGGAACGATCATTTCGCGCACGCATTTTGCGCGTTTCCTCGTCGATCAGGGTTATGTGCGGGGTCCGCAACAGGCCTTCCGGCAGTTTCTCGCGCGCGGCCAAGCCGGCCACGTACCGGGCCGCTGGGCCGCGCTCGAAGAAGCGGTGCAATGGATAGTTTCCGCGGGCGGGCGGGCGGTGGTGGCGCATCCGGCGCGCTACAAGCTGAGCGCCGGGAAATTGCGTCAATTGCTGGGCGAGTTCCGCGAATGCGGCGGCGCGGCGATTGAGGTGATTTCCGGCAGCCACACGCCCGATGCCAACCGTCATTTTGCCGGCATCGCCCGGGAACACGGTTTCCTGGCCTCGGCGGGATCGGATTATCATGGCCCGCAGAAAACCTGGATGGATCTGGGAAGGCTCCCTGCGTTGCCGGACGGTTGTGTCCCCGTGTGGCAAGATTGGGAGCGCTCAGGACTAAGGGCTGAGGACTTAGTCCTGAGTCCTCAGTCCTAAACTTCATGGCTCAATACTTTCAAATCCATCCGGTAAACCCGCAACCGCGCCTGATCAAGCGCGCGGTGGATATCGTGCGCGCCGGGGGTGTGATCGCGTATCCCACCGATTCGAGCTATGCGCTCGGCTGCCACATCGGCGACAAGCAGGCGATGGAGCGTATCCGGCGTATTCGCCGCGTGGATGACGCCCATAATTTCACGTTGGTCTGCCGTGACCTTTCCGAGGTCTCGCAATATGCGCGGGTGGGAAATGCCGATTACCGTCTGCTGCGGGCCAATACCCCGGGCCCGTACACGTTCATCCTGCCGGCCACGCGCGAGGTGCCACGCCGCCTGCAGCATCCCAAGCGCAAGACCATCGGCCTGCGCGTGCCGGACCATGTCATCGCGCAGTCCCTGCTGACTGAACTGAACGAGCCGCTGATGAGCTCGACCCTTATTCTGCCGGGGGATGATCTGCCCCTGAGCGACCCGGAGGAGATCCGGACCCGTTTGGAACATGAACTGGATCTGGTGATCGATGGTGGTTTCTGCGGATTGGACCCCACGACCGTTATCGAACTGGAAGACGGCGTGGTGACTCTGGTGCGCAAAGGCAAAGGCGACACCGCGCGATTTGCCACGTAAATCTTTCTGAAAATCAAGGGGATAAGGTCATATTCCGGCTTTCATGTCAGTGAAGGGTCCTGATATACTCCGCGGCCAATGCCCAACCTAAGCCTGCCCCAGTTTTTTGCGGTAGCCATCCTGCCCCTGCTGTTTGCCATCACCGTCCATGAGGTTGCTCACGGCTGGGTGGCCAAGCTGTATGGCGATCCCACGGCCCAGCGCCTTGGCCGTCTGACCCTCAACCCCCTGAAACATATCGACCCTATCGGTACCGTCTTGGTGCCTGCCTTACTGCTCATTCTGGGTGGATTCATTTTCGGTTGGGCCAAACCGGTGCCGGTGACCTGGGAAAATCTGCGTCACCCCAAACGTGACATGGCCATTGTGGCGGCGGCGGGGCCGGGGGCGAACCTGCTCATGGCTTTTTTCTGGGCACTGATTGCCAAGATTGGCAGCGTGTTAGGGGCCAGCTCATGGGCCGGGCTTCCGATGCAATACATGGGTTTATTTGGTATACAAATAAATGCAGTATTAATGATTCTTAACCTGATTCCTCTGCCACCGCTGGATGGGGGAAGGGTCGCCGTGGGCCTGTTGCCGGGTCCTTGGGCATGGCGCTTGGCACGTGTTGAGCCCTTTGGTTTCTTTATTCTGCTGGCACTGCTGGCGACCGGTACCTTGAGCATCCTGATTGGGCCACCCATTCACGGGTTCGAGCGCCTCGTGACCTCGATCGTGGGGCTGCCATGAGTAGCGTCCTGCCCGGCCAACCGATGCGGGTCCTGTCGGGCATGCGCCCGACCGGCCAGTTGCACCTGGGGCATTATCACGGGGTTCTCAAGAGTTGGGTCAAGCTTCAGGCCGAATACGATTGCTTCTTTTTCGTGGCCGACTGGCACGCCCTGACCACCCATTACGAAGAACCCCATATCATCGAGGAGAGCGTGTGGGACATGGTGGTGGACTGGCTGGCCGCCGGGGTCGATCCGAATAACGCCACTCTGTTCATCCAGTCCCGCATCCCGGCGCACGCCGAATTGAACGTGCTGCTGTCCATGATCACGCCGCTTTCGTGGCTGGAACGCGTGCCGTCCTACAAGGATCAGCAGCTCCAGCTCAAGGAGCGCGACCTCTCGACCTACGGTTTTCTCGGTTATCCGCTGCTGCAAAGCGCCGATATCCTGGTTTACCGGGCGGGTCTGGTGCCGGTGGGAGAGGATCAGGTGGCCCATGTGGAGCTGACGCGCGAGGTGGCGCGCCGCTTCAACCACCTTTACGGGCGCGAACCGGGTTACGAGACCCGGGCCGAGGAGGCGATCAAGAAGATGGGCAAGAAAAACGCCAAACTCTATCGCGATCTGCGCACGGCCTATCTGGAGCAGGGCGATCGCGAGGCGCTGGAAACAGCGCGCGCGCTGCTGGAGCGGCAGAAGAACATCACGCTCGGCGACAAGGAAAGGCTGTTCGGCTTTCTGGAAGGCGGCGGGAGAATCATTCTCCCCGAACCACAGGCGATGTTGACGCAGGCGCCCAAGATGCCCGGACTCGACGGCCGCAAGATGTCCAAGTCCTACGATAATGTGATCAGCCTGCGCGACCCGCCGGCGGAGGTGGAGAAAAAACTCCGCACCATGCCCACCGACCCGGCACGCGTGCATCGGACCGACGCGGGCAATCCGGACAAATGCCCGGTGTGGGATTTTCACCTGATCTATTCGGACGAGGAGCGCAAGGACTGGGTGCAAAAGGGTTGCCGTTCGGCGAAAATAGGTTGCCTTGAATGCAAACAGACCGTCATTGACGCCGTGCTGGCGGAATTGAAGCCGATGCAGGAGCGTGCCGTGGAATTCTCCCGCGATCCGCTGCTGGTCAGGAACATCATCGCCGACGGCTGCAAGCGCGCGCAGGACGCGGCGGAAGCGACGCTGGTGGAAGTGCGCGCCGCCATCGGATTGGGCTATAGCTGATGAACACGCCGACCGACAACGAAGCGCCCGTGGCCGTCGTTCGCGGCGAGACTCTCACCCGACTGCCGGAGGATTTATACATCCCGCCGGACGCGCTGGAGGTTTTTCTCGAAACCTTCTCGGGCCCGCTCGACCTGCTGCTTTATCTGATTCGCAAGCAGAACCTCGATATTCTCGATATCCCGATCGCCGAAGTCACGCGCCAGTACATGGGCTACGTGGAGCTGATGCAGGCCGTCAAGCTCGAGCTCGCGGCGGAATATCTGGTCATGGCCGCGATGCTGGCGGAAATAAAATCCCGCATGCTGCTGCCGCGTCCGGCCGGCGAGGAAGAGGAAGCCGATCCGCGCGCCGAGCTGGTGCGGCGCTTGCGGGAATACGAGCGTTACCGGACCGCCGCCGAGTCGCTGGACCGGCTGCCGCGCGTGGGGCGCGAGGTGCACCTGGTCGTCATCGAGAACGACCAGCCGCCAGTCAAGCGGATCGAGCCGAACGTCAGCCTGTTCGAGCTGATGGATGCCTTCAAGGAGGTGCTTGTGCGCGCCGAACTTTACCGGCATCATCATGTGCAGTTGGAGCCACTGTCGGTACGCGAGCGCATGACCCGGATTCTGGCGAGGATCAACAGTGAGGCGTTTGTGTCTTTTGAGGACATGTTCGACCTGAACGAAGGCCGCCGGGGCCTGGTGGTGACCTTCATCGCCATTCTCGAGCTGCTGAAGGAGTCGCTGGTCGTGGTGGTTCAGCAGGAACCTTTCGCCCCCATCCATCTCAAGGCAGCGGCCTGATGAGCGAACCCAACGCCGAACTGAAAAACATCATCGAAGCGGCGTTGCTGGTTGCCGGCCAGCCGCTCACCATCGAAAAGTTGCTGACGATGTTTCCCTCCGAATCACCGCCCGCGCGTGAGGAAGTCCGCGCCGTGCTGGAGTGGCTCGAGGAGGAGTACGCCAACCGCGTGGTGGCATTGAAGCAGATCGACCGCGCCTGGCGTTTCCAGACCCGCGAGAAGTACGCGCCCTGGATCACCCGGCTGGCCGAGGAGCGCCCGGTGCGCTACTCGCGGGCGCTGCTCGAGACACTCGCCATCATCGCCTACCGCCAGCCGGTAACGCGCGGCGATATTGAAAATATACGCGGTGTTTCCGTCAGCACCGATATCATCAAGACACTGCTCGGGCGCGAGTGGATACGCCAGGTCGGCGTGCGCAATGTCCCGGGCCGTCCCGCCCTGTACGGCACCACGCGTGAATTTCTGGAACATTTCAATCTCAAGAATCTGGAAGAGCTGCCGCCGCTCTCGGCGCTGCGCGATCTGGATGTCATCAGCAACGAATTGAACCTGCGCCTGGATCTGGAACAGGGCGCGGACACAACTCTCCCCGGCGTTGCCGCCCCCGGGGAAGAATCACACGGCGGTCTGGAAGAAGCGCAGGAACCGGCGACCATGTCCGAGGCCCAAACGGCCCAGCGTGAGTGAGCGTCATGCCCCTGCCGGGGAAAAACTGGTCGCTCTCGGCATCTGTGATGTGCAGGGACGCACAAATGCCGCGGGCGCAGGATGCGCAGGAGCGGCCCTCCCGCGACGTTCGCACATCCCTGTGCATCACAAAAGCTGTGGTAGGTGAACGGCTACAAAAGGTGTTGGCCCGCGCCGGCCTGGGTTCACGGCGGCAAATCGAACGCTGGATTGAAGAAGGCCGCATCACGATAAATGGCGCGCCCGCTACCTTGGGCGTGCGCGTTAACCCCGGTCAGACGCTGCGCGTGGATGGACGCATCGTCCCGACGCATGTCTTTCAGCCCAAACCGCGTATCCTGATCTACCACAAGCTCGAAGGCGAAGTGAGCACGCGTTCGGACCCGCAGGGCCGTCCCACCGTGTTCGATAAATTGCCTTCTCTGCGCGGTGCGCGCTGGATCGCCGTCGGCCGGCTGGATTTCAGCACCTCGGGCCTGCTGCTGTTTACCACCGATGGCGAACTGGCCAATCGCCTGATGCATCCGTCGCACGAAATCGAACGCGAATACGCCGTGCGCGTGCTGGGCAAGGTCAGCGACGAGATGCTGGCGCGATTGAAGCAAGGCGTGATGCTGGAGGACGGCCCGGCCAGTTTCGATTCGATCGTGGATGCCGGCGGCACCGGCGCCAATCACTGGTATCACGTGGTGCTCAAGGAAGGGCGCAACCGCGAGGTGCGCCGATTGTGGGAGACCGTGGGTGCGAAGGTCAGCCGGCTGATCCGGGTTCGTTTCGGTCCGGTTCAGCTGCCGCCGCGTTTCCATGCCGGGCGTTCGATCGAACTGGATGAAGCAGCGGCCGCCGCATTATACGATCTCGTTGGCCTGAAGCAGCCAGCCTCTCCTAAAAATAATTTGCGCGAGCCGCGCAAGCCGCACGGCAAAACGCACAAGCGCCGTGATTCGAAGATTTCGCCGGCCGGTTCGGGTGCGCGGCGCAAAAGAAACACACGCCGGCCTTAAAACGCGTCTTTCTCCATTTCAAGATAGACCTGGTTGGCATTGCGCCCGGCCAGTTGATCGAAATTGGCCAGATGTTTGAATCCGGATTGATCAATCGTTTCCACGGCGTCTTGGAGCGTATCGCCCCTGTCGAGTGATTTCTTGACTTCCTCACGCAGGTAAACCAGATAATCGCGCGTTTCCTTGCGTGCCCGCGCGAGATCGGCCGCATGACCGTGGCCGGGAATGATTGTTTTCGGGCCGAGCGGCGACATCCTGTCGAAGGCCTGCACCCAACCTCCGGAGTGGCTGACCGGGAGTACCCCCGGCATACGCTCGGTATAAACGATGTCACCGGTATAGATTATCTTGTGTTGCGGAAGCCAGACGACCATATCGCCCGGTGTGTGGGCGTGTCCGAAGTGCAGAAGTTGCACGACGGTGTTGCCCAGCTTTATTTCGCGTTTGTCATCCACCCATTCATCCGGGTAGGCGAGCGCCGTGCCTGCCGCCTTTTCCTTGAGCAGTGTTTTATTGGCCGCGATCTGGGTTTCGCCCACATCGCGCATGGCCCGGTCGGCTTGCTTGTGCGCCAGAATCAGCGCGCCGATGGATTTGAAATAACCGTTGCCCAGCCAGTTATGGTTCTGGCTGTTGACGTTGACCACCCATTTTACGGGCTGGGGTGTGATTTTTTTAATCGCCGTGTGCAGCGCCCTGGCCACGCGCGTGCTCGGACCGGTGTTGATTACCAGCACGCCGGCGTCGGACACGATGAAGCCAAGGTTGTTGTTCAGCCCGTCGTTTTCGTAGCTTTGCCCGCCCAGGTCGCCAATCACGGCATAGATATTCGGAGCGATTTTGACGGGGTGCAGCGTCAAATCGGCCGCCTGAACCTGAAAGCCAAGGAACAGGCTGGTAACCATGGCAAATGCGCGCATTTAATATTCCCCTTAGAAGCTGCCAGTATTCAAGCATTGTTAATGATGTAATGGACGCTACAGTAATGTAGAATATTCCACATGGATATGCCTGCCAAACCTCTATGGTCCATGCTGGTGATCAGCCTTCCCGGCCGTAGCACCACACCACGCATGCGGGTCTGGCGGGCGCTAAAAGGGCTGGGCGCGGTGGTGCTGCGAGATGGCGTCTATCTGCTGCCTCACAGCGAATCGGCCGCCAGGGCGCTGCAGGAGCAAGCGCAGGCGGTGATTGCTTCCGGCGGCGACGCCCATGTGCTCACGTTCAGCAGCAATGATCAGCCACAGGCGGAGCATTTTCGCGGGCTGTTTGACCGCACCGCCGACTATGCGCGACTGATCGAGGCAATCCGAAAACTCAAGGTCAGCCTCACCCGGCGTCGCGCGGTGTCGGTGTCGCGCCATTTGAAAAAAATCCGGCGCGAGTTTGAAGCGTTAGCGGCCGCTGATTATTTTCCGGGGCCGGCGAAGGACCAGGCGCAACAAGTGTTGTCCCAAACAGAAACCGTGGTCGCGGGGTTTCTTTCACCCGGCGAGCCACAACCGCTGGCGGGTGAAATTCACCGTCTCCGCATGGCGGATTATCAGAACCGGGTCTGGGCCACGCGCACCCGTCCCTGGGTGGATCGTCTGGCCTCGGCCTGGCTGATCCGGCGCTTCATCGACCCCAAGGCGCGTTTTGCCTGGTTGAAGGATCCGAAAAATTGTCCGGCCGATGCGCTCGGGTTCGATTTTGACAACGCGACATTCACGCATATCGGTGCGCGCGTTACAT
Organism: Candidatus Muproteobacteria bacterium RIFCSPHIGHO2_12_FULL_60_33; assembly: GCA_001785195.1. GTDB lineage: Bacteria > Pseudomonadota > Gammaproteobacteria > Acidiferrobacterales > Sulfurifustaceae > Sulfuricaulis. The sequence continues at coordinate 26,520 of MFTB01000010.1, read as the reverse complement.
TTGAAGTGCTGCTCACCAGCTTTGGCCTGGAAGAAAACGCGGCGCTCACGCGCATGGGTGCGCTGGTGCATTATCTCGACGTGGGTGGCGTGCCGGCAGCGGAAGCGGCCGGGATCGAGATGATTTTGAACGGAGCGCGCCAACAATTCGTTGATGACGATAAATTGCTCAAGGAAGCGAACAAGACTTTCGATTTCCTTTACATGTCCTACGCCAAAGAATAATCAATATTGGAGACAATCGTGCCGACCGCATCAAAAGCTCACGATACCACCAGACCGCCCGCCGAGGTTTCTTTCGGCGAGGCTTTTATCTACTGGCTGAAGCTGGGTTTCATCAGCTTCGGCGGTCCCGCCGGACAGATCAGCATAATGCACCAGGAGCTGGTGGAGAAGCGTCGCTGGATTTCCGAACACCGCTATCTGCACGCGCTCAACTATTGCATGCTGCTGCCGGGACCGGAGGCGACCCAGCTCGCGATCTACATCAGCTGGCTGCTGCATGGCGTGCGCGGCGCGGTGATCGCGGGCGTGCTGTTCTTCCTGCCGGCTTTCGTGCTGCTGTCGCTGCTGGCAGGGATCTATCTCGCCTTTGGCGACGTGCCCACGGTGCAGGGTGTCTTTTACGGTATCAAACCCGCGGTGGTGGCGGTGGTGCTGTTCGCCGCCTGGCGCATCGGCTCGCGCGCGCTGAAGAATGAAATCCTCTGGGCCATCGCCGCGCTGGCCTTTGTCGGCATCTTCGTCTTCAAGATCGACTTTCCATGGATCGTGCTGGCGGCCGCCGTGCTCGGCGCGATCGGTGGGAAAATCATGCCGGCCAAGTTCAAGGCGGGCGGCGGGCATGGCGCCTCCCATAAGCAGTACGGCCCCGCGCTGATTGACGACGACACCCCGCCGCCGGCTCATGCGCGTTTCTCCTGGGGCAGGTTGGCCGCCACGGTGGCGGTGTTCGTGCTGATCTGGGTGATTGCCATGGCGGCGATACACGGGATGCCCGATCTCTACAACATGGGCGAGTTCTTTACCAAGGCGGCGTTTCTGACCATCGGCGGGGCGTATGCCGTGCTGCCCTATGTTTACCAGGGCGCGGTGGAGCACTTCGGCTGGCTCACCGGTCCGCAGATGATGGATGGCCTGGCGCTGGGCGAAACCACGCCGGGGCCGCTCATCATGGTGGTGACCTGGGTAGGCTATCTCGGCGGCATCACCAAGGAAGTGTTTGCCAACCCGGTCGCCGCCGGTATTGCCGGCGCGAGCGTCGCGACCTTTTTTACTTTCCTGCCGTCCTTCCTGTTCATTCTGGCGGGCGGGCCGCTGGTCGAGGCGACACGCGGCGAGCTCAAATTCACCGCGCCGCTGACCGCCATCACGGCGGCCGTGGTTGGCGTCATTCTCAACCTGGCGGTGTTTTTCGCCTGGCATACCTTCTGGCCCACGGCCACGGAAGCCGCGCCGTTTGCCGGCAGCTTCGAGTGGTTCCCCGTCATCGTCGCCATCGCCGCTTGCATCGCCCTTTGGAAATATAAGGCCGACATCATGCAGGTCATCGGCGTGTGCGCCCTGCTGGGCCTTGCCTACACCTACCTTGTCACTTGAGGAGTCCACATGCCTTATACCAGATCAAACCGCTGTCCTGCGATCCCGCGCGTCTCAAGGGACTGTCCGAGAAACTGATCGTCAGTCACTACGAGAACAACTACGGTGGCGCGGTGAAGCGGCTCAATGCCATCACCGAGCAGCTCGCGGCGCTCGATTTCGCCAGGGCGCCGGTGTTCACGATCAACGGATTCAAGCGCGAGGAGCTGATCGCGACCAACTCGATGATCCTGCACGAGCTTTATTTTGACGGTCTCGGCGAGAGCAGGGGGTCCGCCGGGCGCGCTCAAAGACGCCCTTATGCGCGATTTTGGGGGCATCGAGCGCTGGCAAGCGGAGTTCAGTGCCATGGGCAAGGCGCAGGGAGGGGGTTCCGGCTGGGTGCCGCTGGTGTATTCGGCGCGCGACAACAGGCTCGTCAACCAGTGGGCCGCCGATCATACCCCTGTCATCTTGCACGGGGCGTGCCCATTTTGGCGCTCGACATGTATGAGCATTCGTACCATATTGACTATGGCGCGAAAGCGGCTGCTTATGTCGATGCGTTCATGCAAAATATCAACTGGGCCAATGTTATTCGTCTTTACCGGGAGTGTTTGTCGTGAACCGAACCATATCGCCTGATGACCTCAAGCAGCTTCTTTATCTGCGCAAGAACGTTCTCGTTCTGGACGTGCGCCGCAAAAGCGATTACCAGACCGACAGCCAGAAAATTTCCGGCGCCGCCTGGCTTGATCCGGACAAGCTCGCGCAGTGGAGCACGGCGCTGCCGCTCGACCGGGATATCGTGGTCTATTGCGCGCGCGGTGGTTCGGTGAGCAATTCGGTGGTGGATCAGTTGCAGGCGAAGGGCGTCAAGGCGCGATACATTGAAGGCGGTTTCGAGGCTTGGAAATCCAGCGGTGGAGAGACAGCTAGTAAATGAAGCGATGTGCGTTTCAAGTTATAGAGGCGTGGACAATTTTGCCGGGAGCAAAATTGCTTGCCCCATCCATGGGGCTCGCCCTCGCGGTAGAACTGCTCGGGCCAGCCTCCGGCTGTCCAAAATTGTCCCCGACAATTTTGTGGGCGCGCTGAAACGCGCCCCAGGAGCGGCACATGGATGTGCCGTTTGCGGAGCTGAGGATGCAAAGGGGCGGCCGCCAGGGAAGGCGGCCCTCAAGGGTGCCGGAGGCGATGTTGTCGGAAAATAGCGCAGACATGTCATGAAATGGGTCACCCGGGAACGTCCGAAAATAGACCGCGTCGCCTGTCCGTGGTTGATCGCGCGGTTTATCGACAAAGCACCCGAATTTCTTTATGTGCCGGCGGAGAATGTGCTTCAGGTTGCGCGCGAAACCGGCGCGATTCCCTACGACATTCCCGGCGTCGAGATGTCCCACGACGGTGAGTTGTGCAGCTTCGATGCCTTTCTCAAGAAATACAAACTGACCGATCCCGCGCTGCATCAGCTCGCCGTCATCGTGCGTGGCGCCGACACGGCCCGGCTCGATCTGGCGCCGCAGGCCCCAGGCCTCATGGCGCTGTCGCTCGGTCTGTCGCGCGTGTTCCCGGACGACCATGAAATGCTGTGCCACGGCATGGTGATGTATGATGCGCTCTATGCGTGGTGCCGCGACTGCCAGAAAGAAACGCACGGCTGGCCGCCCGGGTAAAGAGACGCGCGCGCAGCGCGCAACGGCTCGTCTCCCTCTCCCTCCGGGAGAGGGAATGAGGGCACGCCATCGTATTCGCGAAGTTTACGAATGGCTCTTCGCCGCCAACGGTCATCAGCGCTGGTGGCCGGGGGATTCCACTTTCGAAATCATGGTTGGCGCCGTGCTGACGCAGAATACCGCCTGGACCAACGTGGAAAGGGCGATTTCCAATTTAATACAAGCTAAAGCGCTGTCACCCGAGGTGATCGTCAGGGCGCATCCCCGTCGTCTCGCCGCCTGGCTCAGGCCCTCCGGCTATTTCAACATCAAGGCCAAACGCCTGAAAGCCCTGTGCCGCTGGGTGATGGAGCAGGGCGGCGTCAAAAAGCTTGCAAGGCTTTCCACGGATCAACTCCGTCATGCGCTTCTGGATGTTCATGGCATCGGACCTGAAACCGCCGATGATATCCTGCTTTACGCCTTCAACCGTCCGGTGTTTGTGATTGATGCGTATACACGGCGCATTTTTGCGCGCCTGGGACTGATTGCCGGCGATGAACATTACGAGGCATTGCGTGGCTTGTTTGAGAGCGAGCTCGAATTTTCAGCGCCACTATTCAATGAATATCACGCCCTGATCGTTGCCCATGGCAAGGATGTCTGCAAAAAACGGCCATTATGCGGAAACTGTTCCTTGGCCGAAGCATGTCCCTCCGTGGCGCCACATAAATCTGCGAGAGATTGACACTGACCCCAGCATAGGTACATTGACGGCGCCAACTGCAAGGAGGATTTGCCCATGGCAACGGATAGAAAAAAGGGTCATTTCACGTTCCGCACCGCCGCTGTGCTGTTGATGGCCTCGGCCGCGTGGGAGTTGCTTTCGATCACTTCCGAAGTGCCCCTGTTTGGAGAGATTCGTGGCGGCATCAGCGCCGGTATCTCCCATCTCGTTTATGCCGCGCTTTTTCTGGGGCTGGGGATTGGCTTGTGGAGCGCGAGAAGGTGGGGCTACACGCTGGTGTTCGTGACGACCGCTCTTTATACCTTGGACAAATTGCAGTTGATACTGGATCGCATGGCGCTGGAGACATTCATCAAGGCCCGGATGAGCGGGTTCGAGAGCCAACTGCAATCGCAAGGCATTGATGAAACTCTTATTACGCAGGCGATTGTGTTGATGGCGGTGGTAGTAGTCCTTTGCTGGTGGGGTTTCGCGCTATACACCTGGTGGCGACGTGATTACTTCAAGGATAACGGGTGATCGCTACCCGTTATAGATACTGACCAAGATAGGCCGGGATGCGCTCTTCCAGCCAATAACGCGCTCGCCACGGCCACGCGCCCGCTACAAAGCCCACATGGCCGCCGTGTGTCGAGACCTCCAGGACCACGGATTCAGAAAGTTCATTTTGTCCCGGGATGGCTTTTTCGGTCATGAACGGGTCATCGCGCGCGTGCAACAGGAGCGTGGGAACGGTAATCCCCTTGAGGTATTGGCGCGAACTCGACACGGTGTAGTAATGGTCAGCGCCGTCAAAACCGTGCAGGGGGGCGGTGACGTACTCATCGAAATCGCGGAAACTTTTCAGCGTCGACAGATCCTGGATGTTGAGCGGCAGCTTGATACGGCGGCGTTTCTCGACAACGGTGCCGCGCAGGGAGCGTAAGAGTTGCCATTGGTACAGTCGCGAGAAGCCGTGATTCAACCGCTCCGCGGCGCCGCGCAGCACATAGGGCACCGACACCGCGACGGCCGCGCGCAACGGCGCCGCGCCGCCGGCCTTGCCCAGCCATTTGAGCAGAACGTTTCCTCCCAGCGAGAAACCGACCGTGGCCAGCGGCGTGCGCGGTTCGCGGCGGCGGAGCGTATTTATAAAATGGGAAAGATCACCGGTGTCGCCGGAATGATAGCTGCGCGCCAGGCGATTGGGCTCGCTGCTGCAACCACGGAAGTGCATGATCACACCACGCCAACCGCGGCGCTCGATCGCCTGCATGATTCCGCGGGCATAGGGCGAGTCGGATGATCCCTCCAGACCGTGCAGAACGATCACGATCGGCCCGCTGCCATGTTCAGACCAGTCAAGGTCGATGAAATCGCCGTCGGGCAGTTCCAGACGTTCGCGCCAGAAGCGGATTTCCGGTGCCTGCCGCACCAGACGCGCCCACAGGGTCTGCGCATGCGGACCGCGGCACCACCACGCGGGCTGAAAGCATCCATCCATGGAGGAGATTTTTTATATCAAAATGAAAGCCAGGATTTTAGCCACGGAGGTCACAGAGTACACAGAGATAGGAAAAAAAGGCTTTCACTCTGTGACCTCTGTGGCCCGTTTTTTTCATTTTATGGGTCTTACTGGCATGGTCAGGTATCGGGCCCAGATCGTCTGCCACCAGCGCAGGCGGCCGGCGGGTAACGGGCGTTTGGCTTCCAACGGTTGCGGGGGTATCAGGCTCAGTACCCAGCCGGGCAGCGGTGGATTGTTGCTGAAACCGCAGGAGACCCCAAGATTGTCGGGATCGAAGATTTTGATCAGCGCGGGATCTTGTTTGCTGTCCGCGTACACAATTCCGCAGTAATCCTCATAGTGCTCTTTGCGCAGGAGCGCATCCACTTCGTTGATGAATTTCACAACATCCTCGGTTGAGGATATTTGGGTGGGAACCGGTGTGCCGATGGCGTAGATGTACCAGCCGGCATCGGCCTTGCCGCGCACCACTTTCCAGAATTCGTCGAGTTGTTGCCAACTCAGCAGGCTGCTGAAATTTCCACGAAAGGCTTTGTAAAACGCGTCACGGCTGTTCATGGTCCCTACCGATCGGGCTGATGGAGCCATTATCGCATATCGGAGAGCTTGTCCTTAAGCGACTCAATGGCGAAGCCCAATCCGAGGTCGAGCTTCTTGTTGCAGAATTCCAGCAGGGGCAGGCAACGATTGATCAGATCCGGCAGAAACGGCACCAGCTTGCCGCCTTCGTTGGCGCCGAGCATCTTGAGCGCGGTTTCGAGGTCGGGTTGTTCGATGACGGCCTCTTCGGGTTTCGGGGCCTCCTCCTGATAGCTGACGCCGAGGCGATTGCCACCGGCCGCCTTGGCGAGTGTCATACGCTGCTCGGCGAGCGCGAGCAGTTCCTCGATGGTTTCACCGGGGTCGCGGCCGAGCGTGGACAAGCCCAGGCTGATCGTCAGCGGGATGGATACACTTTCATTCTTGAAAGGCTCGGCGGCTGCCGCCGTGCGTGCCCGTTCGCAGAGCACGGCGGCTTCCATGCGCCCGGAAGACGGTGCCAGGATGGCAAACTCACTGCTGTCGATGCGTGCCACGGTATCTTCGGTGCGGCTGGTGGCCGCCAGAATCTTGGCGAGCCAGACCAGAATCCGATCGCTGACCTGGTCACCGTGCTTTTTGTAGATGGTGCGGAAATCATCAATATCAACGCGTATAACCGACAGATCGATATTATGGCGTCTGGAGTAGGCCAGGTCCTGCACCCCGTGCTGGATGAGATAACGCCGGCTGTGGAGTTGCGTGAGCGGATCGACCGCCGTCTGCTCTTCGAGTGCGGTGGTGGTTTCCTCCAGCTTGCGCGCAGTCTGGTCGAGCTTGGCGTGCGCGCGGGTTCGTGCCAGTAACTGTACGCCGTCAATGGGTTTGATGATGAAGTCGGTGGCGCCGCAGGCGAACGCACGCTCGCGTGTCAGCTCGTCATCCGCACCGGTAATGACAATGATGGGGATACTGCGAACACGCTCGGTGTCGGTGGCACGAATACGGCAGATGAGTGAGTAGCCGTCGAGCTTGGGCATCTGGATGTCGGAAACCAGAACCTGGATGGAATCATCCTTCAGCAGCTGTTCCCAGGCAGTTTCGCCGTCCTCGGCCTCGATGAGTTCAAATTCGCTGCTCAGGATCTTGCTGATGGCCTTGTGAATGATGCGCGAGTCGTCCGCCACCAGCACCCGCACCTTCTCGGCCGCGGGCGCGGGGGGTTCCGGTATCCTGCTCATTCCATGACCGGCATGGATGTTGGCATCCTGCATGGCTTTGCCGGCGCCGGGTGTTTCTGTGTCCATTCGATTAACCATAGCGCAGCCATGGGCACATTCAAAGTCTTGAATAGGCTTGAATATCAGACCGAATGAGGCGATGGCGGCGTTTATGCCGGTGAAACCGGCGTAACGCTAGGCGCGGCGGCTGCGCCAGTACCCGATCGCGCCGGGCAGGAGCGAAACCACGATGATGGCGAGGATCATGAAGGTGAGGTTGCGTTTCACGACCGGGATGTTGCCGAAGAAATAACCGGCCAGCACGAACGACAGGACCCACAGCAGCGTGCCGAGGATACTGAAGGAAAAAAACCGGAGGTAGGGCATGCGGCCGATGCCCGCCACGAACGGCACGAAGGTGCGGATGATGGGAAGAAACCGCCCGATCATCACGGCCTTGGCGCCATGACGCGCGTAAAATTCCTGTGCGCGTTCCAGATGCCGGGGGTTGAGGAATCGTGCATCGTGACGGCGGAACACCTTGGGGCCCAGGTGGTGGCCGACCCAGTAATTGGTGTTGTCACCGCAGATTGCCGCGCTGATGAGGATAACGATGATCCACGTCACGTCCATGCCACCCGCCGCCGCCAGCGTTCCAGTGACAAACAGCAGGGAATCGCCGGGCAGCAGCGGCATGATCACAAGACCGGTCTCGGCGAAAACGATCAGGAAGAGAAGCAAATAAATCCACGAACCGTACTCGCGGACGAATGCGCCCAGGTAATGGTCGAGGTGCAGAAAGATGTCAATAACCTGCGCGATGATCTCCATGACAGTTGGCTACCGGAAATACCACAAGACCAGCACGCCGAAAACAATGCGATAAATCGCGAATGACGTGAAATTGTGATTTGAAACGAAGCGCAGAAAAATCTTGACCACAATGAGCGCGGACAGGAAGGAAGCCACAAACCCGGTGGCGAAGATCGGGACATCGGCGGCCTCGAACAGGGCATGGTTTTTTATCAGCTCGAAAAACGTGGCCGCGAACATGATCGGCATCGCCAGCAGAAAGGAAAACTCGGTGGCGGCGGTGCGCGACAGGCCGGCGAGCAACCCGCCCATGATGGTGGCGCCGGCGCGCGACACGCCGGGGAAGAGCGAAAATGTCTGGGCGATGCCAATTTTCAAGGCGTCCACCGGACCGAGATTTTCCATGCTGGTGACGCGCACACGTAGAGGCAGCCGTTCGATCCACAGGATCACGAACCCGCCGACGATGAGCGCCCACGCCACGGTTATGGGATTGAATAAGTACGTCTTGATCTGCTGGTGCAGCAACAGGCCCGCCACCGCGGCGGGAAGGAACGCAATGAACAGGTTCAGCAGAAAACGCTGCTCGTGCTTTGTGTTCAATCCCGTGATCAGGCGGCCGACACGTGCCCGATAATCCCAGACCACGCCAAGTATGGCGCCGAGCTGGATGACGATTTCGAACACCTTTCCTTTGTCGTCGTTGAAGTCGAGCAGATCACCCACGATGATCAGATGTCCCGTGGAAGATACCGGCAGAAACTCGGTCAATCCCTCGATGATGCCGAGAATCAGTGCCTTGATCAGCAGTGGAAGTTCCATGAGTCAGCCAATCAGCTCGTTATGTGAATGATAGCAGGCATTCATGCGCGCGATGTCGGACTTGTTCGCGGCCACGCCACCTGTCTGTCGACAGGTGTTCTCACGGAAATGATGACGGGAATTTCGCTGGAAAGACGACTTCAACCCATCTGTTTTTCGCGGATCTCATCGAGTGTTTTACAGTCGATGCAAAGTTCCGCGGTGGGCCTGGCTTCAAGACGCTCCACACCGATCTCGACACCGCAGACTTCGCAGTAGCCGTAGTCGCTGGTCTCGATGCGTTCGATCGCCTCGTCGATTTTCTTGATGAGCTTGCGTTCGCGGTCGCGTGAACGCAGCTCGAGGGACATGTCGGTTTCCTGGCTCGCGCGATCGTTCGGGTCAGGCGGATTTTCCGGCACATCGCGCATCTGTTGCACGGTGCGGGCGATCTCGTCTTCCAGTTCGCTTTTCCACGCGTTCAGCACAGCACGGAAATGTTCCTGCTGTTTCTTGTTCATGTACTTCTCGCCCTTTTTCGCCGCGTAGGGTTTGATGCCCATGACAGGCGAGATGGATTGTTCCTTTTCCTTCTTTTTTCTGGCCGGCATGCCTCAACTCCTGCAATAATGTTGCCCCTGAAGGGTGGGGGGTAAAAAAATAAGCGCGAATCTATATCAGAAAGCTTCCGGAGCCGCAACCAAAGAGTATAGATGCCGCCAACACGTATTGCCGTAACAGCGAATTTGACCTGTTTTTGTGGATAATTTCATGACACTCAAGGCATTGATCTTCGATGTTGACGGGACGCTGGCCGATACCGAGCGTGACGGGCACCGGCTGGCCTTCAATCAGGCATTCGCCGAGGCGGGGCTGGACTGGGCGTGGAATGTCGGTCTGTACGGCGAACTCCTGACGGTGACTGGCGGCAAGGAACGCATGCGCCATTATGTGGAACGCTATCGTCCGGATTATCGAAAACCCGCCAATTTCGACGCACTGGTAAAACGTTTGCACGCCGCCAAGACGCGTCATTACACCGACCTGCTGGAACGTGGTGGTATTCCGCTTCGACCGGGTGTGCGGCGCCTGCTCGATGAGGCGCGCCAGGCAGGGATTCGCCTCGCGATCGCCACGACCACCACGCCGGCCAATGTCCGCGCCTTGTTACAGCATACCGTCTCGCCCGATGCCGAGTCGTGGTTTGAAGCGATTGGCGCGGGTGACGTGGTGCCGGCAAAGAAGCCGGCGCCTGATATCTATCATCATGTTCTGGAACAGCTCAAACTTCCGCCCGCGCAATGCATGGCCTTCGAGGATTCCGAAAATGGCCTGTGCTCGGCGCACGCGGCGGGACTGAAGACCGTCATCACCGTCAACGACTATACACGTCAACATGATTTCCGCGGCGCGACAATCGTGCTGAATCATTTCGGAGAACCCGGCCGGGCGTTTCAGGTTCTGTCCGGGCCGCCGGCGAACGGCTCGAGAATTCTCGATCTCACATTGATCAGGCAATTGCTGTCCGATCCATGAACCCAACCGCTGCGCGTCTCTCGAAGATCGAACCGTTCCATGTCATGGATATTCTTGCCCGTGCCCGTGCCATGGAGTTGCAGGGCCGCTCCGTGATCCACATGGAAATCGGCGAGCCGGATTTTCCCACGGCGCCAGCGATCGTTCAGGCGGGCATCGCGGCGCTCCAGGCTGGGCACACGCATTACACCCCCGCGCTCGGCCTGCCGGAACTGCGCGCCGCCATCGCCTCGAGCTATCCGGCCCATGTTCGGCCGGATGCCGGCAGGGTGGTGGTCACGCCCGGCGCCTCCGGCGCCTTGCAACTGATATTTGCCGCATTGATCAATCCGGGCGATCAGGTGCTCATGGCCGACCCTGGCTATCCCTGCAATCGCCATTTTGTCAGTCTGTTCGAGGGTGAGCCACTGACCATCCCGGTGGATGCCTCGACCGGATATCAGTTGAATGCCGATCTGGTTCGCCGACGCTGGACCAGGCGCACGGTGGCCGTGCTGCTGGCCTCACCGTCCAATCCCACGGGCACCCTTATTCCGCCGGATGGGATGGCCGAGATAGTCCGGGCCGTGGAAGAACGGGGCGGAGTATTGATCGTGGATGAGATCTATCACGGTCTCGTTTACGGGGAAGAGGCGGTGACAGCGTTGTCGCATTCGCAGAATCTGTTCGTGGTGAACAGTTTCTCCAAATATTACGGCATGACCGGCTGGCGGCTGGGGTGGATGGTGGCGCCAATCTCTTACGTCCCTGCCATCGACAAACTGGCCCAGAATATTTTTCTCGCCGCCAGCACGCCGGCGCAATACGCTGCGCTGGCCGCTTTCGAGGCCGTGGTGCAGCAGGAATTGCAGAACCGTCGGGATGTTTTTCGTGAAAGGCGCGACTTTCTTCTGCCGGCCTTGCGTGAGCTGGGTTTTGAGATCCCGCTGGTCCCACAAGGCGCCTTCTATTTATATGCGGATTGCTCGCGGTTTACCGCTGACAGCCAGGCCTTTGCTCTCGGGCTGCTGGAGCAAACCGGGGTGGCCATCACGCCGGGCCTCGACTTCGGGAGTCATCGGGCGGCGCAGCATGTGCGCTTTTCCTACGCCAACACGCTCGAGAATCTGCGCGAGGGCGTGTCGCGTTTGCGGAATTATCTTTAAGGAAACTCTGATTTATTAGTTTTCAACGCAGAGACGCAAAGACGCAAAGATTTTTTCAGTTATTTTTCCGAGCTTTTTCTTTGCGCCTTGGCGTCAAATAATCATAATTAATCAGACCTTCCTTAATTTTTATTCCTTGTCAGATTGTCACGCAGCCGGGCGTAGGCTTCCTCGAGTTTTTCCAGCACCGGTTTCGCTTTGCCGAGCTGCCCGCTGTCCGCCATTTCCTCGAGTCGTGCCGCCGCGTCATGCATGGCATCAGCCTGGAAGTAGGCGCTTGAGCTTTTAAGGGTATGTGCCTCGCGCGCGGCGCGCAGGGCGTCGTTGGAGGCCAGCGCTTCATGCAGTGAACTCAGTCTCTGCGTGGCTTCCTTGACGAAGATTTCAGCCAGTTTAGAGTCTGCTACGGCGCTTTTTTCCATGGCTGATGCAATAACTGGTCCGTCTGAAGGCGGCGCTTCCTCCGCGGCGGAGACCGGAGATATCTGGTAGCGTTTCAAGGTGTCGGCAAGTACGTTGCTGTCTATGGGTTTGGTCAGGAAATCATTGACCTTCAGCGCGCGGCAGCGCGCTATTTCCTCATCCGATGCGCCCGCCGTGAGCACAACGACCGTAACCTTGGCGCGCACGCCAGGCAGGGCGCGGATGGCCTCGACGGTTTCAATTCCGCTGATATCCGGAAGATGCAGATCCATGAGAATCAGGCCGTAATCCTCGTGCGTCGCTGCGTGGATGGCTACACGTCCGTTTTCCGCGATATCGGCCGAGTAGCCCAATCTGGACAACATTTTCAGCATGATTTCCTGATTGATGTCGCTGTCCTCCACAAGCAGCAGGCGCGCGAGTTTTTTGCGCATCCCGGACAACGTGTATTTGGTGACCAGGCCTGTCCGCTGGCGTTCCTGTTCATCCATGGACCGGGTCGCCATGACAGCTTTCAACGCATCTTGCAGGTCTTCCGGAGGGATGGGTTTGCCGAAGTAACCGGCAAAGCCGAGTTGGTTCAGTCGCTGTGCATCGCCGCGCACGCCCGCCGAGGTCAGGATGACCAGAACGGTATCGCGTGTTTCCGGCTGTGACTTGATTTCGCACCCGAGTTCTTCGCCGCTCAGGTTGGGCAGGAACATATCCACCAGCACCAGATCGAAGTGGAAGTCCGATCCGGCGGCGGAACGAATCATTTGCAGTGCCGCGTTGCCATTACCGATGGACTGCACTTCCAGGCCCAGCGCTTTCAGCTGGTCCACCAGCCCCACGCGCGCCGGGAAATTGCCGTCAGCCACCAGTACGCGCAATCCTTTGAGGTCAATCCGCATGGGCGAAGGGACAACGCTCATCGCGGCAGGCTTGCGGAAATCGGCAGTGAACCAGAAAACACTGCCCTTGCCTTCCTGGCTCTTCACGCCGATTTGTCCGCCCATGGCTTCCACCAGTTCCTTGCTGATCGTGAGACCAAGACCGGTGCCGCCGTAGCGACGCGACGTTGAGGTACCCGCCTGATTGTAGGGCTGAAACAGTTTTGCCTGATCTTTTGCCGAGAGCCCTATGCCGGTGTCGGCGACTTCCACGTGCAGCCGCACTCGACCCTTGGATTCGTCGGGAAGCTTTTTGACGCTCAGGACAACCTCGCCGGTAGGGGTGAATTTGATGGCGTTGCCGAGCAGGTTAATAATGATCTGCCGCAAGCGCCCAGGATCGCCGAGCAGGCGGCTGGGCACGTCGTTCTGGATCAGATTGGTGAGCGAGAGTCCCTTGGCATGCGCCTGTTGTGCGAGCAGCGCGGCGGATTTTTCGACGCAATCGCGCAAGTCGAATTCGATTTCTTCCAGCTCAAGCTTTCCCGCTTCTATCTTGGAGAAATCCAGCAAATCGTTAATCAGGGTGAGCAAGCCGCTGGCCGAGGATTTGATGATGTCGACGTGACGGTGCTGTTCCCTGGTCAGTTTTGTCTCAAGCACCAAGTCGCTCATCCCGATAATGCTGTTGATGGGTGTGCGCAGCTCGTGGCTCATTTTGGCGAAGAAATCGCTTTTGGCCTTGCTGGTGAAATCGGCGCGAGTGAGCGCCTCGCGCAGCGACTGGGTTCTGGTTTGCACAAATTCGTCGGCTTCGCGCGCCATGCGGTAGGACGCGTATTGTCCCCACATGGCGAACAGGAAGGGCATGGCATCCACGGTCCACAGGGCGATGTTGGAGGTTTGGGCGAGAATGATGCTATCGAGGGTGATATCGCCTTGCATTACGTAACTCACCAGCAGTGTCGCGATGACGACACTGGTACTGGCGATATACACACCATACAGAGCGTATTTCGAGGCTTTCTCCCGAAGAAGCAGGAGATCCTCCGCGCGTAGTTGCCGCTGATCCATGAGATTTCGACACCGCCCCGTCTGCTGAGGCTTTAGCCTAAGTGTAGTTTGGTTTTAGCGGTGGGAATCGCTCTATGGCAGGTACGGAGGGACCACCCGGTCGCGGCGGTTCGGGCGGGAGGGCGGGTGAAACAGTAAACGCTGGGATCCGGCTTAGAGCCGGATGACGCCACCCAGGTATTTAGGCACGTGGTGCGGGTCCACGCCCCCCCAGGTCCTTGTCCACGGCTGCCGTGACGAGCGCGGCGGTCGGCGGGCTTAAGGCAGCGCGCAGGTTTCCCGGAAAGCGCTGTTCGGCAACCAGCACGAGTTTCCCGTAGCGCTGCGGGTGGCGTCCGTCATCCAGCATCGAACTCAGTTGCCTGGCGAACTGTTCCGCCACATGCTCCGTGGGTTCCTGTTCGGAGCTCAGGGCATGGCGCGCCTGTCCACGGCTGTCGAAGCTGCGTCCGGGCTTGTCGGCGCCGATGTCCTTGTTTTTCAGCCGGCCTGCGGGATGGGGGATGTCATGCAGCAGGTTCAGGCCCTTGCCGGGTCCTTTGTTTTCAAAAAGCCGTGCACCCCCCGATGGGCCCCCAGAATCCAGATGTTATTCATCATAAGAGTACCCCGGCTCTGATCTGATGATGTTTCGTCGGGACTTTTTACATCTTACCGGATGTGGCGATAATCGTGCATCATTCCCAACGCACGCGCTAAATCCTTGATTGATCGCAGCAAGATTTTTTCTGAAGGAGTGGCGATGAGGAAATTCCTGTGCAGGAGATATTATTGCCAGCATGAATCTGTAAGCGGAATCTTACACTACGACCGTTCATCCCGGTCATGTGATTCGCCGCTGTGGGATTTTTATTCAGGAAATAATTTTCAAATCAGCATGTTTCGTTGATTATTTCTCATCTACGCCGTGAGTGGCACGGGAATTGCCATTTATTATGATGGCGATGCCCGAATTACCGGCGTGGAGGGGAGGGGGAGAAATGAAGAAGTGGCTGAATAACATTAAATCGAGAATGTCGGCGCTGACATCCGCCAAGACGGATGACGCCGGATGGCAGGAGACGGCCGCGATGGTTTACGTCGGGGATATCTACGCCGTGCTGTTGCGCGATCGTGCCGCGCGCCGGTTGGCGCAGGCCGATAACCACAGACAGGATTATCGCCGCGACGCCGGTTGGCCCTTCATTCGATAGGCGTCTCGGGGCTGTTGCCCCATTCCGACCACGAGCCTGGATAGCCCCGCACCCGCGGGTAGCCCAGGCTTTTCAACACTATATAAGTATGTGCCGAGCGGTGATGTGTCTGGCAGTATGTAATCACCTCCTTGTCGGGAGTCACGCCAAGTCCGGTCAGGACCCGTTTTAACTCATCCGCCGGTTTCAGACGCACGCTGCGTGCCTGATCGATGGAGTTCATCCAGTCGAAGTTGACCGCCCCGGGGATATGGCCGGTGCGTTCCGCGCGCCGGGTTTCGCCGCGATATTCCGCTGGTGTGCGGGTGTCCACGATAATCACTCCCGCGTCGCGCAGGTGTTTCATGATGTAGTTCTTGTCGGCCACGACCTTGTTGTCAAACTTCACCGTATAATCGCTCCGTACTTTCTTGACGGGCTCGTTGCTAACCCCATGCCGGTCATTGAGCCAGGCATGGAGGCCGCCGTTCAGCAGTGAATAACGCGAATGGCCGAGGGCATCCAGCGTCCACAGCAGGCGCGAGGCACGCCCACCGCCCTCATCGTCATAGGCCACGACATGACGGTCCGGTGTCATGCCGATGGAACTGAGCACGTCGCTCAATGGCGCGGCATCCGGCAACATGCCCATGGCGGGTGGCCGCGCGGCCACGATTTGCGCGTAATCCAGATGCACCGCGCCGGGCACGTGGGCCTGCGCGTAGGTTTCGGGCCGGCACAGGTCCACGATCAGGAGATTTTCCGCGCCGAGATGTTTTTCCAGCTCCGCCGGCTCCACGACCAGCCGCACAAGAGGTTGGGTCATGATTTCTCTTTAAAATACTCTTAAGAAAAGCTTGTAACAAAATGAATATGATTCTGAACCGCCAGGACGCCAGGGTCGCCAGGAAAAATGATTCTTGGGCATTCTCATACCTGGCGTTCCTGGCGTCCTGGCGGTCAATTTCATTCAGAGCTTCCTTCAATATTAAGGGATGAATCAGTCCAGGCTGGAAGGCGAGGGTATTCTAGCGCCGTGCCGGGACTCCCGCGAGTACGGCCTTTGGTTTCCGGCGCGCGCGAAAGTCGTTAAACTTGTTTATTCATTTTTTCTGTCCGGTTATTCCCGTGGAAATATTCAAGATTTTTACCCTCGAAGCGGCGCACCACTTGCCGAACGTGCCGGAAAACCACAAATGCCGTCGGCTGCACGGCCATTCGTTCCGGATCGAGATTCACGTTGCCGGACCGGTGCAGGAGCCGTCCGGCTGGATCATGGACTTTGCCGACCTGTCCCGTGCCTTCCAACCGATTTATGAACAGCTCGACCATCATTATTTAAACGAGATTGAAGGTCTGCAAAACCCCACCAGCGAACACCTCGCTCGCTGGATCTGGCGCCAGCTCAAGCCCGCATTGCCCGTGCTTTCCAAAGTCATTGTGCGCGAGACTTGCACGGCCGGTTGTGTCTATCGCGGGGAAGACTGAATACGCATGGATGCCCGGCCGCGCGACGAACCTGCCATTGAAGTCGAAACGGGCTCTGGGCCTTCCGCCAGCGTCATCTGGTTGCATGGATTGGGCGCCGATGGCCAGGATTTTGAAGTCATCATTCCCGAACTGCGGTTGCCGACACAGCCTGTGCTGCGCTTTGTGTTTCCGCACGCGCCCTACAGACCGGTGACCATCAATGGCGGTTATATCATGCGCGCCTGGTACGATATCGCCATGTCCGAACGCGGACTTGAGCAGAACCTCGAACATATCCGCGAATCCAAAAGAATCCTGCAAGGCCTGATTGAGAATGAAATCCAGCGCGGGATCGCCTGTGAGCGCATCGTACTCGCGGGATTTTCCCAGGGCGGGGCGATTGCGCTGCATACCGGTCTGCGTTATTCCAAGTCACTGGCTGGAATTATGTCCTTGTCCGCACCCGTGCCTTTTGCCGAGAGCCTGATGGCTGAGGTCGATCCGGCCAACGCCACGATCCCGGTTTTCATGGCGCATGGCACGGACGATCGCATGATTCCGTTCGACCTGGCGCAGCAGGCACATGGACAGATGGAAGCGCGCGGGCTTCATCTTGAGTGGCATACCTATGCCATGGGGCACACCGTGGTGCTGGACGAAATCCAGGACATCGCCCGCTGGCTGGCGCGTGTTCTCGGGAACAAGGGCGGATGAATCGGTCGCCAGCGGTTATTACCCGGAATGCCCGGAGTTTTCTGGTATTCTGCACCAGGTTTTCGCATTCCTGCCGACTTCACAGGGCGGAAAATGCATCTAGACTTAGGGCTAAGTGTCGCAACAGGGGTAGTGGCGGCGACGGTCTGACAGGAAACAGAGGAGAGGCTTTGTGGTCATATTAAAAGAATCGCCGCGGGATTGGGGTCTCGTCGCCGTTGTCGTGCTGCTCAGTATCGGAGCCAATCTGCCAGCCGCATGGACGGATTGGATCAGCTTCGATCGCCGCTATCTGCTCGGCGGTTTGATCGCCGTTATCGCGGTCGCGCTGGTCCGATATCTTAAATTCACCCTTATCGTGGTTATCGTGGTTCTTGCCGCCGGCGCCAACGTGCCCGCGGACATCGCCAAGGAATTCGGTATCGATCCGCAGGTCAGTCTTCTCGGGCTGGTGGCCATGATCGTAATTTCTCTCAGCAATCGCCTGCTGAAGTTGCCGACCGGTCTCGAGAGAAGCGGCCGTTCCAAAACTGCGCACGGCGCGGCCGCACTGTTCACGGCCATACTCAAGGGACGCATTGCCGTGGTGCAGTCATTGTTGAGCCAGGGCGTGAACGTGAATGTGCGCACCGTGAGCGGCAAGACGCCGTTGATGGCGGCGGCATATAAAGGTTATAGCGATATCGTCCAGATGCTGCTCGACAACGGCGCGGACGTGATCCCCAAGGACGGACGCGGTGACACGGCGGAAAAGATCGCCGAACGCGGTGGCTATACGCGTATCGTGGATTTGTTGAAAAAGGGCGGTCGCGGTACAAGCACGAAAGCACAATAGATCGGTGCGTCAGCCAAAACCAAAGAGGGCCCTTTATGGGCCCTCTTTGGTTTTGGCGCTCCCAAGGGGATTCGAACCCCTGTTACCGGCGTGAGAGGCCAGCGTCCTGGGCCACTAGACGATGGGAGCATTGGGGGATAGCGCGCGTAGCGCCGAAAGCGGTGGTATTATACGTACCGGCCGACAAAGCACCAACAGATTATACGTACACCGACCATAGGCTTTGTAGCGGACAGGTGGAATAACGATTAACAAACCGGTCATCATTGCGCGTGCGCAACACATCATCACGCGCACGCAGATCAGCGAAAACGCCCTCAAGGTCCTGCACCGTCTGAAAGACGCCGGCTACGCCAGCCTGCTGGTAGGCGGGTGCGTGCGCGATCTCATGCTGGGACGCGAACCCAAGGATTTCGACGTCGTGACCGACGCGCGCCCCGAGCAAATCCGCAAGCTGTTCCACAACGCACGGATCATCGGCCGGCGTTTTCGCCTGGTGCACGTGCGTTTCGGCTGGGACATCATCGAAGTCGCCACTTTTCGCGCCATTCCCCGCGACATTTCCGAGGAGCCCCTTTCTACGGAGGAAGAAACGGAAGGGGAGGATGTCGAACACGATTCCCCGGCGGGTGCGTTGGATCACAATGTTTTTGGTTCCCAGGAAGAAGACGCCGTCCGGCGCGATTTCACCGTCAATGCGCTGTATTACGACATCCATGACTTCAGCGTCATCGACTATGTCGGGGGAGTTCCGGATCTCAAGGCCGGCATTCTGCGCGTGATCGGCGATCCCGAGACGCGCTACCGCGAGGATCCGGTGCGCATGCTGCGCGCGGTGCGTTTCGCCGCCAAGCTGGGTTTCAAGCTTGAGGAAAAGACCGCCGCGCCCATCTGCGACCTCGCGCCGTTGCTGGCTTCCGTGCCGCCGGCACGGATGTTCGAGGAAGTGCTGAAGCTGTTTCATGGCGGCTACGCGCTCGAAACCTACGAGTTATTGCGCCATTACGGGCTGTTCCAGTATTTGTTTCCGTTGACGGAAAAAAGTCTCGAGCACGAGGAAGGGGGTTTCCCCGTGACGCTGGTGCCGCGCGCGCTGGCCAACACCGATGCGCGCGTGAACGAGGACAAGCCGGTGACACCGGCGTTTCTTTTTGCCGCCCTGCTGTGGGAGCCGGTGCGCGAGCAGATGGGTGAACACATTATGCGCGGCATGAACGGTCATGACGCCATGTTCCGCGCCGCGGAACATGTGCTGCGCGAGCAGTTGCGGCACGTCACCATCCCCAAGCGGTTCAGCGTGCCGATGCGCGAAATCTGGAGCATGCAAGGCCGCCTTGAACGGCGCGCCGGGCAGCAGGCGTTTCGCCTGCTGGAGAGCAAGCGATTCCGCGCGGCCTACGATTTTCTGCTGCTGCGCGCCGAAACCGGCGAGGCCGACCAGGCCCTGGCCGATTGGTGGACGCGTTTTCAGAGCGTGGGTGAGAATGAGCGCGGTGTCATGGTGGCGGAATTCGCCACGTCCGGTGGTGGCGGCAAGCGACGTCGCCGTCGTCGACGCAAGCCATCATCATCCCAAGCGTCAAGGCATGAGTGAGCCACTGGAAAATACAGCGCGCGCCTATATCGGTCTGGGCAGCAACCTGGATGATCCCGTGGCGCAGGTACGTTCCGGTGTCACGGCGCTGACGCGCTTGAATCGGACACACGTCGAAGTGTGTTCGTCGCTTTATCGTACCGCGCCAGTCGGATGGCGTGACCAGCCGGATTTCGTCAATGCCGTCTGCCGTGTACGCACCGGGTTGATTCCAGCGGCACTCATGCGGAACCTGCTTGAAATCGAGCGCGTGCACGGACGCGTGCGGCAGGGGGACAGGGGCGGTCCGCGCACGCTGGATCTCGACCTGTTACTGTACGACGACCAGGTGATAAAAACGGAGGAGCTGAGCATTCCGCATCCGCGACTCCACGAACGTGCCTTCGTCCTGTATCCTTTGCACGAAATCGAGCCCGATCTGATCGTCCCGGGACGCGGCGCGCTGCGTGAATTACTGAAGGTTTGCACGGGACAACGAGTGGAAAGACTAAAAGATTGATAATAATTTAGAAACCGCAGATGAACGCTGATTAACGCGGATAAAGACAAAGTACTGTTTTTATTTATTCATGATCTGCGTTCATCTGCGGTTCCAAAAGTAATATGAATATAAATAATCCAGGATATGTCGTTGTCGAAGGGCCGATCGGCGTCGGCAAGACCAGCCTCGCCATGCGTCTGTCGGAAGTCTTCGGCGCCAAGCCCTTGCTCGAGCATCCGGAGGAGAATCCCTTTCTCGAACGGTTTTACCAGTCGCGCAAGTCGTTTGCGCTGCCGACCCAGTTGTTTTTTCTGTTCCAACGCGCGCGCCAGATCGAGCAGATCAAGCAGAGCGACATGTTCAGCAGCGGTTATGTTTCCGATTTCCTGCTCGACAAGGACAAGCTGTTCGCGCGTGCCAACCTGGATGACGATGAGTTGCGACTATATGAGCAGGTATATGCCCAGATGAGCCTGAACCTGCCGGTGCCGGACCTTGTGATTTACCTGCAAGCGCCGGTGGACGTCCTGCACGAGCGCGTGCGCCGCCGCGGCGTCGAGTATGAGCGCCTCATCGAGCGCGATTACCTGCAAACCCTGGTGGACGCTTATACCCAGTTCTTTCACCACTACACGGCGGCGCCCTTGCTGGTCGTCAACGCGGAGCGGATCAATATCGTGGACCGCGAGGCGGATTTCCAGACACTGCTCTCCCACATCCGCAAGATTCGCAGCGGCCGCCATTTCTTCAATCCTCTCGCCGCCAATCTGTGAAGCCGGTCACGCTCACCACGCTCAAGGAAATGAAGCGCCGGGGCGAGAAGATCGCCTGCCTGACCGCCTACGACTACAGTTTCGCGAGCCTGCTCGATAACGCCGGTGTTGACATGGTCATGGTCGGGGACTCCCTCGGCATGGTCATGCAGGGTCACGACACCACGCTTCCCGTCAGTGTCGCCGACATGGTGTATCACAGCCGTTGCGTGGCGCGCGGGGTGAAACGCGCCCTGATCATCGTGGACATGCCTTTCATGAGCTATCAGCAAAGCCCGGCGCATGCCTTCGCCTCGGCGGGACGCCTGATGCAGAAAGGCGGGGCGCAGGTGGTGAAGCTGGAGGGCGGCGAGCCGATGGCCGCGACCGTGCGGTTTCTGGTCGAGCGCGGCATTCCGGTGTGCGCGCATCTGGGCCTGACGCCGCAATCGGTGCATCAACTGGGCGGTTACCGCGTGCAGGGACGCGAGGTGACCTCCGCGGAACGGATTCGTCACGACGCCAGAATTCTGCAAGAGGCCGGCGCGTCCCTGCTGGTGCTCGAAGCGGTACCATCGGAATTGGCGAAAACGATTACCTCCGAACTTGAGATTCCGACCATCGGCATCGGTGCCGGCAAGGACTGCGACGGTCAAGTACTGGTGTTGCATGACATGCTCGGCATTTACCCGCGGCCAAGCCCCAAGTTCTCCAGAAATTTCATGCAAGGCGCTACCAGCATCGAAGCGG
This sequence comes from Candidatus Muproteobacteria bacterium RIFCSPHIGHO2_12_FULL_60_33, assembly GCA_001785195.1. Classification (GTDB taxonomy): domain Bacteria; phylum Pseudomonadota; class Gammaproteobacteria; order Acidiferrobacterales; family Sulfurifustaceae; genus Sulfuricaulis. The sequence continues at coordinate 4,862 of MFTB01000010.1, read as the reverse complement.
CGGTCAAATCCTACATCGCCGCCGTCAAATCCGGCGCGTTCCCGGGTCCGGAGCACAGCTTCCAGTCGTCATGATTACGGTTGAAACCGTCGTCAGTCTCAGGGAACAGATCGCGCGGTTGCGACAAAGCGACAAGCGCATTGCTTTCGTTCCGACCTTGGGCAATCTGCATGCCGGGCACATGCGCCTGATGCAGGAGGCACGGCATCACGCGCAGGCGGTGGTAGCGAGCATTTACGTCAATCCGCTGCAATTCGGGCAGAACGAGGATTTTGATTCCTATCCGCGCACGCCGTCGCATGACAAGGTGGCATTGCTCTCCGCCGGCGTGGACCTGCTGTTCAGGCCGGCGGAATCCGAGATGTATCCGCACGGACGCGCGGCCCAGACCGTCGTCGAAGTGCCGGGCCTGAGCGATGAGCTTTGTGGTGCGTTCCGTCCCGGACATTTTCGCGGTGTCACCACGGTGGTGAACCGTCTGTTCAACCTGGTGACACCCGACGTCGCCGTCTTCGGCAAAAAGGATTATCAGCAATGGTTGCTTGTCCGCCTCATGACGGCCGATCTTGGTTTGCCGGTGGAAATTATTGGCGTGGACACGGTGCGTGAACCGGACGGACTCGCCTTGAGTTCACGCAACAATTATCTGTCACCCGACGAACGCAAAGTTGCTCCTCACCTGTACGAGGCGCTGGGTACTTTGCGTGATCGTTTTCGGGACAAGGGTCTGGCGCTGGAGACGGTGGAGGAAAACGCCATCATGGAACTGGAGGCGGACGGGTTCCGGCCCGATTATGTCAGCGTTCGCCGCCAGCAAGACCTGCAAAAGCCGGGCCCGGATGATCGTCAACTGGTGGCGCTGGCGGCGGCATGGCTGGGGCAGACACGACTCATCGACAACGTTGAATTCGAGCTGAAATCGTGATTTGAAAACGCGCTATTTAGACCCGATAATATAAACATTCGACGGAGGTTCCATGCGCCGCATTATGCTCAAATCCAAGCTGCACCGCGTGACCGTCACGCATTCCGAGCCTGATTACGAGGGATCGGTGGCGGTCGACGGCCGTCTGCTGGATGCCGCTGACATCCGCGAATACGAGCGCATCGAGGTCTATAACCTCAAAAACGGCGAGCGCTTCTCGACCTACGCCATCCGCGCCGAGGAAGGTTCCGGCATCGTTTCCGTCAACGGCGCCGCCTCGCACAAGGCCCAGCCCGGCGATATCGTCATCATCTGTGCCTACGCGGAGTTCGAGGAGAAGGAGCTTGCCACCTTCAAGCCGCGCCTGGTGTACGTCAACAGTCGCAACCACATCACCCACACGCGCAATTCCATCCCGGTCCAGGTTGCCTAGCCGCCGGATCCGGGCAATCCCGGGCTTTTTTCCGTTTCATCCCCTGCTTTTTTTCGTCACAAACCGCGACCAGCGGCGAACCTAGACGGATCATTGGCCGGATGGCATGCCGGAACTCTATCTACTATCTTCACTATGGGGTCCATGGCAATTCCAGGGTAACAAAGGATGACGAAATATATGCAAGACATCATGTTGAGGCTGGTAGACGTCCCGTTGGCGCGCATGTTCGTGCTTGCCTCGATTATTTTTCTCCTGCTTGCGGTGCTCGGCAAGATCGAGGGCAAAATCGAGCCCGGAAAAATCGGCCGGATCGGCGCGACCATCGTGGGCGCGATTCTCTTGAGCGCGGGTCTGGCGATGCACTTTAACGAGGCGGGAGATCTGCGGGACAAGCTGCGTGAAACCATGGGTACCCCGCCATCCATGCTCGCGCAGGCATCGGGCGATACCCCGGATGGTCCGATGGTAAGGCTCGCCATGACAACTCCGGGTGGAGCCGTACCGGCGGACAAGACGGGCGCGAGTGGAAAACTGGAAAATCTCAAATCAACGATCAAGGTGATATCCGGCAGCTATGGAAACAATTGCGGCGCCAAGCCCGGTAACGCCACGGCCCAGGTGTCGCGTGCCTGCGATGGACAAGCCCTGTGCGAATATAAAATCGACCCTGCTGCGCTGGAAGATCCGGCGCCGAACTGCGCCAAGAATTTCACCGCCGAGTGGAAATGCGGAGCCGGCGCGACGGTCTACGCCGTCTCCGTGCCGGCCGGCGCCGCGCGCGGTGAACCTCTGCGGCTCGCCTGTTCGACACAGTAAAGTTTCAGGGCCCGCAAAGAGAAGGGGCCCGGTCGCGTTGTCATGACCCCTTGCAGTAGTCCCATATTGGGACTATCATCTTGTCCATGCGGGTGATCGCGCTGGGCACTTTGAAGGCGTTCTGGGAACGAAATCCGGCCCATCGGGACGCCAAGGAACCCACGCTCGCATGGTACCGGCACACGCTCAGGGCCGACTGGGGATCGCCGGCGGAAGTGAAGCGCGATGTCCGAACCGCCAGTATCCTCAAGGACGGGCGCGCCGTGTTCAATATCGCCGGCAACAAATACCGCATCGTGGTCTGGATCAACTACGCCTACCGCGTGGTGTATGTCCGATTCATCGTGACCCATGCCCAGTACGACCGGATCGACGCGCAAACCATTTGACGGAGACACGACGATGGACATCAAACCCATCAAGACCAAGACCGATTACCGAGCGGCGCTCAAGGAAATCGAAGCCTTGATGCATGCCAAGCCGCGTACGCGCGAGGGCGATCGGCTGGAGGTGCTGGTCACGCTGGTGGAGGCGTACGAGGCCAGACACTACCCGCTCGACCTGCCCGATCCCGTCGAAGCGATCAAGTACACGATGGAAAGCAAAGGATTATCCGTGAAAGACCTCGAACCGATGATCGGCCGCTCCAACCGCGTGTATGAGATTCTCGGCCGCAAGCGACCATTGACGTTAAAGATGATCTGGGCCCTGCACAAAAGATTGGGCATCCCGGCCGAGTGCCTGATCCGGCAATCGAAAAAAGCTCGCGCCGCATAGACACGTTTTTGCCTGTCCCCGGCGAACTATCGGTCACGCTGCGACAGGTGTACATGGCGAACTCCAAATCACGCCGCCATGGATATCTGAAACGACCCGCGCCAGCGACGGTGATGTCCAATCTTGCTGGCGATCCGATATCCGGCGCACGCAATGGCCATGTTGGCCGCCTGGAGTGCGGTGTTGTAAGCGGTGGCGAACCTCCGATCCGCGGACAGACCCGCAATGGCGGCGTCGCCCAAGTCGCGAGCGATCAGAGCCCGCATGTTGTCCAGCTCTTTCCTGGAGGTCTTGTGCCTTTGGGCGTCCTTACTTGCCAACAGCTTCGTCCAGGTCATTCCGGCCTCCTTTCACAAACCGTTGGCGCCCCCGTAGAACCGTCGTAAGGAAATGGTCGCGCGACTTGACCTTCTCGCGGAACTCCTGTGGGGAATAGGCCGTGACGTTGATCTCTCTCCCGAGACGTGCTTCCGCCTTACGCAGCGCCGGCGACAGATCAGCAAGGCCCGCTCTGCCGATAATCATCAAATCCACGTCACTCATGGCATGTTCCTGGCCTCGCGCCACGGAACCGTAGACAAAGGCACAATGAATCTTGTTCCCGAATGGCCTCAGCATCTGCTCCAAGATCGGGATAAGTCCCGCGGTCTTCTCGAAAAGCTGCCGCAGTTCCGGGAACACCGGAGAACGGGTTTCCGCCTTGAAGTAGGCCCTGGTGCCTTCACGAGACGGTCGGTCGGGCGGAGTACGCCGAGAAGCTGGCGAAGCCGCGTGTTGTGGATAACTGTGGCACAAATCTGGCACAAGCAGAAAACGGGACCAAAAATCAAAAGGGCCACATCGCTGTAGCCCCTTCATCTGATTGGTACCGAGGGTCGGAATCGAACCGACACGGGATCGCTCCCACCAAATTTTGAGTCTGGTGCGTCTACCAGTTCCGCCACCCCGGCTTGATGCCGGCCAGTATAACAATCTTGCCATCATCCCCACAATGTGATGTCCTGTTCATGACAATGGGGATGAATTGAGATGCGCGTGCTGGCGGGTGACATCGGCGGGACCAAGACACTGCTGCAAATCGCGGAAGGCAAGGCCGGGCGGTGTCGTGCTGTCCGCGAGCAGCGATTCGACAGCGCGTCTTATGACAGCCTGTCATCCATCATCCACGAATTCCTTAAGCAGGAGAAAAATAAAAAAATCACGGCCGTCTGTTTCGGCATCGCCGGGCCGGTCAAGACAACGGCGAGAGGCCAAAGCGTCAAGGTCACCAATCTGCCTTGGGAGATACACAGTCAGGAACTCAAACGCCGTTTCAAATTTCCCCAACTTCGCCTCATCAACGATTTTCAGGCCGTCGGCTACGGCATCGAAGCGCTCGGCGCGAAAGATCTGGTTGTGTTGCAGCCGGGCGAGCCGGTAGAACACGGCCCGCGCGCCGTGATCGGCGCCGGCACCGGTTTGGGGCAGGGAATACTGATCTGGAACAAAGATCATTACGTGCCGGTTGCCACCGAGGGTGGGCACGCGAATTTCGCCCCGACGAATGAATTGCAGCTCGAGCTCACGCGCCATCTTTTGAAAACCGTCGGCCGAACTTCCTGGGAACTGGTTCTGTCCGGTCACGGTCTGGTGCAGCTTTATGATTTTCTGAAAGCGCGCGGGGGGGTGCCGGAATCCCCGGCGGTCGCCAAGGCCATGCAGGCCGACGATCCGGCCGCGGCTATCACGCAGGCCGCGCTGGAACGTAACGATCCGCTCGCTAACCAGACGTTGGATTTGTTCGTCGACATCTATGGCGCGCAGGCAGGTAATCTGGCTTTGACCGCGGGAGCCACGGGCGGCGTTTATATCGCCGGCGGTATCGCGCCGAAAATCATCCCGAGGTTGACCGACGGCCGGTTCATGCGG
>MFTB01000009.1:5756-6463 GCA_001785195.1 Candidatus Muproteobacteria bacterium RIFCSPHIGHO2_12_FULL_60_33 | reverse complement strand
GTTCGAGCAGCCGGGCGCGGAGCTTCAGAACTTCCAGGGCGGCGGTGGGTTGCCAGTCACCGGAAGCGTCGGTTGTCATCGGTCAGGCGCGCGAGATGTACTCGCCGGTGCGGGTGTTGACCTTGATGGCCTCGCCTTTTTGCACGAACAACGGCACACGCACCACGGCGCCGGTTTCCAGCGTCGCCGGCTTGCCGCCGCCCCCGCTGGTGTCGCCTTTGAGTCCCGGATCGGTCTCGACGACCTTGAGGATCACCGTGTTCGGCGGCTCGACGGTCAGCGGCACGCCGTTCCACAGGGTGATAATGCATACGTCCTGTTCCTTGAGCCACTTGGCGTTGTCGCCCACGGCGTTTTTGTCGGCCGCCATCTGCTCGTAGCTTTGCGGGTTCATGAAGTGCCAGAACTGTTCGTCGCTATAAAGGTACTGCATTTCCACGTCCGCCACGTCCGCGGCCTCGATGGTTTCGCCGGATTTGAACGTGCGCTCGATGGTGCGTCCGTTTTTAAGATTGCGAATACGGACACGGCTGAAGGCCTGGCCCTTGCCGGGCTTCACGAACTCGTTTTCGACGATCGTGGCCGGATCGCCGTCGAGCATCACCTTGAGGCCGGCCTTGAATTCATTCGTATTGTAAGTTGCCATCACACACCCATTATTTAAAAAAGAATTTCACCAACTCCCCCTCTCCCGCGCGAGCGGGAGA
>MFTB01000009.1:1416-5717 GCA_001785195.1 Candidatus Muproteobacteria bacterium RIFCSPHIGHO2_12_FULL_60_33 | reverse complement strand
CTCATCCCCATCGGTTCCTGCCGGGGCACGCGAACATCCCGCGCACCCGTTCGGCGGCGCGGATGTCCCCCGGACATCCGCGATTACCCCGCCTCACCTCCCGCAAGGGGAGAAGGGGGCGAGCTGTTGCGTGCTGCGCACGCGCTTGCTAATTTTGGAGCGCGCTATGATACCCGGAACTTCCGTTTTAAGGCAGGTGCCCGCGTGGCAGTCGCAACTGGCCCGCGCCATCACCGATCCGGCGGAATTGCTCGCTGCTGTGGGGCTGGACGGGGAATGGCTGCCGGCCGCCCAGGCCGCGGCCCGGCTTTTCCCGCTGCGCGTCCCGCGTGAATTCGTCGCCCGCATGCGCCACGGCGATCCGCATGATCCCTTGCTGCGGCAGGTACTGCCGCTGGCCGCGGAGTGTCTCGCGGTCGAGGGCTTCAACAACGATCCGATCGGTGATCTCGCCGCCATGGCCGCCCCCGGTGTGCTGCACAAATATCAGGCACGGGTCCTGTTGACGGTCACCGGCGCCTGTGCCGTGCATTGCCGTTATTGTTTTCGCCGCCATTTTCCCTACGCCGACGCCAATCCTGCTGCCGGCCAGTGGCGCGCGGCACTGGACTACATTGCCGGCGATGACACGATCACGGAAGTTATCCTCAGCGGCGGCGATCCGCTGACATTATCCGATCGCCGCCTGGCGGAACTCGTGCGGCAACTGGAAACCATCCCGCATCTCAGACGTCTGCGCCTTCACACCCGCTTGCTGATCGTATTGCCCGAACGCGTCAACGATGAACTGCTGGCCTGGCTCGGCGACACAAAACTGAAGACGGTGATGGTGGTGCATGCCAATCACGCGCAAGAAATCGACGCCTCAACGCGGTCGGCGCTCGGTGAATTGAAGGCGATTGGCACGGAGCTTCTCAATCAGTCCGTGTTGCTGTGCGGTGTCAACGACAGTGCCGATGCCCTGGCGGCGCTGAGCGAAAAATTATTTGAAGCGGGTGTACTGCCGTATTACCTGCACATGCTCGACAAGGTCCAGGGCGCGGCGCATTTCGAGGTAAACGAAACCGCGGCGCGGCAGCTGATGACGGAGCTTAACAGGCGCCTGCCGGGCTATCTGGTGCCGCGGCTGGTACGCGAGATTCCGGGCATGCCGGGCAAGGTTTCGCTGGCGTAATCCAGCACGGGCACTGTATCCCTTGACCGGGCAGTCGGTCCTGCCCCCTGCGACTGGCGCTGAATCGCGTGCCTGTTGCGCATCGTGAAAATGAAACTGACATGAAACGTGATGTTATCAGACGCCTGTTATGTACCGGATTGATTTACAAGAACATAGCACCACGCCGGGGATAATGGGCCATGCCAGCCGATCGAGACCATTGCTGGATATGTTCCGACACTCAAGAGTAGACTAAAGCGGTAGTGTTAAGGATGCTTTAACCTCACATACAACCTGCAACAAGGAGGAAGCGATGAACAAGAAAACAAGCAAATCGAAATCCGCCAGCCTGAAGAAATCCCGCTCGATGACACGCCGGAAATTTCTCGCGGCCACGGCGGCTTCCGTCGGTGGCGCGGCGACCATCGGTTTCCCGGCGATCGTCAAGGCCCAGCAGGTCACGTCGCTGCGTTTCCAGAGCACGTGGCCGACCAAGGATATCTTCCACGAGTACGCGCTCGACTTCGCCAAGAAGGTCAATGACATGACCGGCGGCGAACTCAAGATCGAGGTGTTGCCGGCGGGCGCGGTGGTGCCGGCCTTCGGTCTGCTCGATGCGGTATCGAAGGGCACGCTCGACGGCGGTCACGGCGTGCTGGTCTATCACTACGGCAAACAGAACGCCCTGGCGCTGTGGGGATCGAGCCCCGCCTTCGCCATGGACGCCAATATGCTGCTTTCGTGGCACAAGTATGGCGGCGGCAAGGAGCTGCTCGAGAAGGTGTACCAGTCCATCGGCGCCAACGTCGTGTCCTTCCCCTACGGGCCGATGCCGACGCAACCGCTCGGCTGGTTCAAGAAGCCGATCACCAAAGTGGCTGACTTCAAGGGCCTCAAGTTCCGCACGGTGGGGATCTCGATTGACCTCTTCACCGGCCTGGGCGCGGCGGTGACCGCGCTGCCCGGCGGCGAGATCGTGCCGGCGATGGACCGCGGGCTGATCGACGCCGCGGAGTTCAACAACGCATCAAGCGACCGCCTCCTCGGCTTCGCCGACGTGTCCAAGGTGTACATGCTGCAGAGCTACCACCAGAACGCCGAGCAGTTCGAGGTCACGTTCAACAAGACGAAGTACGATGCGCTCCCGCAGAAGTTAAGAGCGATCATCGCCTACGCCGTGGAAGCCGCTTCCCAGGATATGTCGTGGAAGGCGATCGACCGCTATTCGAAGGACTACATCGAGCTGCAGACCAAGGACAAGGTGAAGGTCTACAAAACTCCGGACTCGGTGCTGCAGAAACAGCTCGATATCTTCGACGGGGTCATGGCGAAGTATTCGGCGGCCAACCCGCTGTTCAAGGAGGTCATCGAATCGCAGCGCAAATTCGCCGAGCGCGCGGTGCGCTGGCAGCTCGATACCCAGGTCAGCACGCGCATGGCCTATAACCATTACTTCGGGCCGAAGAAGCCAGCCCCGAAGAAGACCTAGGCGGCTTCAACCCGCAACAGCCATCCGGCGTGAGCCGGATGGCTGTTTGTTTTCTGGCTCCTGCGGCGTAAGCTTGAAGAAGGGCATGCCACATACGCTTCTCTGAACTATGCAGAAACTTCTGCTCTTTGTTGACAAGCTGAGTACCTGGATCGGGCACGCATTCTCCTTGTTTATCGTCGCGCTCACGCTGCACGTCTCGTGGGAGGTGTTCGCGCGCTACGCGCTCGATGCGCCGCGCGCCTGGGCCTTCGACGCCATGATCATGCTGTACGGCACGCTGTTCATGATGGCCGGGGCCTACACATTGGCGAAGGGCGGCCACGTGCGCGGGGACGTCCTGTACGGTTTCTTCCGGCCGCGCACACAGGCCACCATAGACCTCGTGCTTTACATCGTGTTTTTCATCCCGGGTGTGATCGCGCTCACCTATGCCGGCTACTTCTACGCCGCCGAGTCGTGGGCGATCAGAGAGAGTTCGAACATCACCGCCGGGGGCCCGCCGTATTACCCCTTTAAGACCGTCATCCCGGTCGCCGGAGCGATCCTGCTGTTGCAGGGGGTCGTCGAGATTATTCGCTGCGTCATTTGCCTGAAGCAGGGTCATTGGCCTTCGCGCGAGGAAGATGTCGAGGAAGTTGACGTGGACAAGTTGAAGGAAATGGTGCACGTCAGGGACGAGGATATTCAGAAGCTCGACGAACTGGTGACACGCAAGGAACCGCGCCAGTGAAGCTGCGCAAGGAACTGTGGTTCGGCTTCTCGCTGATGGCGATCATTGTCGGCGCGGTGATCGTGTTCACACCCTGGGGCCAACTCACCAACGGCCACCTTGGGCTATTGATGCTGGCGATGATCGTGGTCGCGATCATGCTCGGTTTTCCCACGGCCTTCACGCTCATGGGCATGGGCGTGTTCTTCGCCTGGCTCGCCTATCGCAGCGTCAACCCGGACCTCGCGGTGCAGCAGGTGCTGGATCTCATGGTGCTGCGCGCCTACGGCGTGATGTCGAACGACGTGCTGATCGCGGTGCCGCTGTTCGTGTTCATGGGTTATCTGGTCGAGCGCGCCGCCCTGATTGACCGGCTGTTCAAGAGCCTGCATCTCGCCATGTCGGGTGTGCCGGGTTCGCTCGCGGTGGCCACGATCATCACCTGCGCGGTGTTCGCGACGGCCACCGGTATCGTGGGCGCCGTCGTGACGCTGATGGGCCTGCTCGCGTTTCCGGCCATGCTGAAGGCGCGCTACAACATTTCGGTGGCGGCCGGTTCGGTGACAGCGGGCGGTTGTCTCGGCATCATGATCCCGCCTTCGATCCTGCTGATCGTGTATGGCGCGACCGCGGGGGTATCGGTGGTAAAGCTCTACGCCGGCGCCTTCTTTCCCGGCATCATGCTCGCGGGGCTCTATGTGGGTTACGTGATCGTGCTGGCAAAGCTCAAACCCAATCTCATGCCCCCGCTGCCGGAAAGCGAGCAGCGCGTCGAGCTTCCGGCGTTCGCGCAGCAGCTGGCGGGTCGCGGCCGCAATGCGCTGGTCGGCCTCTCGCGCGCGCTCGGCGCCGGCGCCGGTGTGGCGAAACACACGGCGGCGGCGCAGTTGCTGGTCACGCTGCTCCCGGCGCTCGCGGTCGCCGCGTTGCTCGCGGTAACGTAT
>MFTB01000009.1:0-1408 GCA_001785195.1 Candidatus Muproteobacteria bacterium RIFCSPHIGHO2_12_FULL_60_33 | reverse complement strand
GTGCTCGCGGTAACGTATCGCGCGGCGACGGCGCCGGTGATCGAGGCCAGCACCGCCGGATTGATCGAAGCGACCGCCGGCGTTGCGGCGGATATAAAGGAAGAGCAGACCGGCCTCATTGGCCAGGCCCCGGTGCCAGAAGAACAATCGGGACTCCAGGAACCTCCGGCGGAACAGCCGCAAGCGCTTGCGCCGCCTGGTGCCGCCGAGGGCATACCGCCGGAGGCGACGGTGCCGGCCGCTGAAGTCCAAGCTACCGAGCGGTTGCCGCCGCCGAACTGGTTCTGGATCACGCTCGGACTCTGTGTCGCCGCTCTAGCCTATCTCTACCTGCGCTGGAACTGGGAGCGGCTCGAGGTGTTCAAGATGCTGCTCACTTCGTTCTTCCCGTTGGCGCTGCTGATCGTGGCCGTGCTGGGCTCGATCGTGTTCGGATTCGCGACACCCTCCGAGGCGGCGGCGGTCGGCGCCTTTGGCGGATTTATGCTTGCGGTGGTGTACCGTTTCACCGCGCATTGGCGCGAGAAACGACCGAACGGCGGGAGTTACGCCACCATTGCCGGCACCACGCTCAAAGAACTCGGCTCGATCGTCAAGGAATCATCGTTCCTCACGGCCAAAACGACCGCGATGGTGTGCTGGCTGTTCGTCGGCTCGGCGATCTTTTCGGCGGCGTTCGCGCTGCTCGGTGGGCAGGAGGTGGTGGAGAAGTGGGTGTTGTCACTGGACCTGACGCCGATCCAGTTCATGATCCTGGCCCAGTTCATTATCTTCATCCTGGGCTGGCCGCTCGAGTGGACCGAGATCATTATCATCTTCATGCCGATCTTCCTGCCGCTGCTCACTCACTTCAACGTCGACCCGCTGTTCTTCGGACTGCTGGTGGCGCTCAATCTGCAAACGGCTTTTCTCTCGCCGCCGGTCGCCATGGCGGCGTTCTACCTCAAGGGCGTCGCCCCGCCGCACGTCACGCTCAACCAGATTTTCGGGGGCATGCTGCCCTTCATGGGCATCCAGGTGATCGCGCTCGTACTGCTGTACGTGTTCCCGCAACTCGGCCTCTGGCTTCCGTCGGTGCTTTATAAGTAACCAGCCATGACACGGCCGTGGATACTCGTCACGCGCGAGGGTGAGGCGGGGGTTTGATGCGCACCGTCCTTGGTGAGCACCCTGCGGGCGCGCTGAAGCGCGTCCAATTTCGCTCCCGGCGAAATTGTCGCAGAATGCACTTAATGTGCATCTGCGCCGCCGAACGCCCGCACAGGGGTGAGGCGGAGGGGTCGCGGACGTTCTGTGAACGTTCGCGCCGCCGAACGGGCAGGCCAGGGATGGTCTGCCCTGGGCTGGCGAGCGAAGCAGGAAGCGTAGCGACGCCAGTGCGGGCCGGGGTCGCCTGAAGTCGAACGCG
>MFTB01000008.1 GCA_001785195.1 Candidatus Muproteobacteria bacterium RIFCSPHIGHO2_12_FULL_60_33 | reverse complement strand
GTCGGCATGCGCTTCACGATGACGCAGGACAACGCCGCGGAGCTTCCCGAATTGCTCAATCTCATGGAAGCCGAAGGCATCGACAAGTTCTACCTCTCGCACCTCAACTATGCCGGGCGCGGCAACATCAACCGCAAAGACGACGTGATCCTGAAAACGACGCGCTGGGCCATGGACCTGCTATTCGACAAATGCTGGGACTACACGCAGCGTGGTCTGCGTAAGGAGTTCGTCACCGGCAATAATGACGCCGACGGCGTGTATCTGTTGTTCTGGGTACGCCAGCACTTCCCGCACTTGGAAGACCATATGCGCGCCAAGCTCGCGCAGTGGGGTGGCAACTCTTCGGGCGTGAACATCGCGAACATCGACAACCTGGGTCAGGTGCATCCCGACACCTTCTGGTGGCATTACACGCTCGGCAACGTGAAGCAGCGGCCGTTCTCGCAGATCTGGCAGGATGTTTCCGACCCACTTATGGCCGGACTCAAGGCCAGCCCGCGCACGATCAAGGGCCGCTGCGGCGCCTGCCGGTATTTCGATATATGCGGCGGCAATACTCGCGTGCGCGCACATCAGCTGACCAACGATCCCTGGGCCGAGGACCCGGCCTGTTATCTCACTGATGAAGAGATCGGCGTGGAAGGCCTTGGCGAGCGTTTGCAGAACCGGCCCTATACCCGCATTCCCATCACTGCCAGCAAATAATAATTGGCCACAGAGTACACAGAAAGCACAGAGAGAGCTTTGTGAACAAGGTTTTCATCCTGATATTCCCGCTTTTCTCTGTGATCTCTGTGGCCTTCGCTTTTTCGGTCAACGACACCGGCACGTTGTATAACGAACACTGCGCGTCCTGTCATGGCGCCGATCGTTTCGGAAAGATGGGTCCGGCGCTGTTGCCGGAGAACCTCGGAAGACTCAAACGCGAGGAGGCGGTCGCCGCCATCCACGACGGGCGCATCGCGACCCAGATGCCGGCATTCAAGGACAAACTTGCCGCTGAGCAGATCGCGCAACTCGCTGAACTGATCTACCAGCCCCTGGCGGAAGTCCCACCTTGGGGCATGACGGAAATTCGCGCGTCACACCTGCTGCACGTCAAGCCCGGGGAAAAACTTTCGGACAAGCCCGTGTTCAAGGTCAGGGACCCGCTCAATCTCTTCATCGTGGTGGAGTTGGGCGATCACCATGCCACGCTGCTGGACGGCGACCGCTTTGAGCCGATCGCGCGCTTCCCCACGCGTTTCGCCCTGCACGGCGGGCCGAAATATTCCCCGGACGGGCGCTACGTCTACTTCGCCTCGCGCGACGGCTGGATATCGAAATATGACATCTACAACCTGAAGTTCATCGCCGAGGTTCGCGCCGGCATCAATACGCGCAACGCCGCGGTCTCGGGCGACGGCAAATACGTCGCCGTCGGCAATTACCTGCCACACAGCATCGTGATACTGGATGCGCGTGATTTGACTCCCCTCAAGGTGATCGAGGTCAAAGGACGCGAGGGGAAGACGTCGCGCGTCTCGGCCGTCTACGATGCCGCGCCGCGCAAGAGCTTTATCGCCGCGCTCAAGGATATCCCCGAGGTGTGGGAAATTCCCTACGATGAAAAGGCCGAACCGATCTACCCGGGGCTGGTGCACGACTACCGCATGGGCGAGGCGCTCGCAGCCAAGGGACCGTTTGACTCGGGCCATCCTGGCCCTCGCCCTGCGGGCGCGCTAAAGCGCGTCCAATCTTGCTCCCGGCAAGATTGTCCGGTGCGCCGCATCCGGCTCGAGGATTATCTCGATGATTTTTTCTTCGACCAACCGTATGAGCACCTGATCGGCGCGGCGCGCAACGGCAAGAACGGGCAGGTGCTGAACTTGATCGTGGGCCGCAAGATCGCTGACGTGGATCTTCCCGGATTGCCGCATCTCGGCTCGGGCATCACCTGGGACTGGCAGGGCACGCCGGTGCTCGCCACACCGAACCTCAAGGAAGGCGTCGTTTCCATCATTGACATGGAATCCTGGAAAACCATCAAGCGTATCGAGACCCTCGGACCCGGCTTTTTCATGCGCTCGCACGAGAACACGCCCTATGCCTGGGTCGATGTCATGATGAGTCCGAAGGACGAGGACAAAATCCAGATCATCGACAAGCGTACGCTCAAGGTTGTGAAGACGCTCACGCCCGCACCGGGCAAGACCGCGGCGCACACCGAATTCACGCGCGACGGCAAATACGCACTGGTCAGTGTGTGGGAAATGGACGGCGCGCTGGTGGTGTACGACGCCGCGACCTTCAAGGAAGTAAAACGGTTGCCGATGAAAAAACCGTCCGGAAAGTACAACGTTTACAACAAAATCACCCGTTCATCGGGGACTAGCCACTAAATGTGGCTGGTTCCTGACCGGCGATGTGCAGGATGCACAACTGCCGCGGGAGACAGGTATGTCGAGAGCGGCCACCGGTCATTGAATGAATCCCACATTTGCCGTATCACTATACGGGCGCTGTTCCTGAATCAGTAGCATAATGAAATTGGAGGTCGCTTTATCATCCGGGGAATCGGGAAAGGAGGTGTCACGTGTCCGCGATTCAGAAACGCCCAGAAGTTAAATTTGACGAAGACGGCTTGTTAGAGAACCCGGCAGATTGGAGCGAAGCGGTTGCCGCCGAAATCGCCCGGCGTGACGGCATCGGCAAGCTTACCGAAGAGCACTGGGAAGTCATCCGCTCGCTACGCGAACACTACGCCAAGTTCGGTGTGGCCCCCGCCATGAGCCACATCTGCCGCCGCCACGGCAAGGACAGGCATTGGATCCATGACCTGTTTCACCACCTGTCTCGGCGCGTGGCGCGTGGCGGGTTTGCCCAATCCGGGCGAGGAAGCCAAGTCTTATTTGAACGATATGTAGGTATTGAGGCCCCCGTCCCGCAGTGGCGAGAGGGATTATTTGCTTCCCGCCGCCACCAGATATTCATGCGGGATTCTCAGCTGCCCGTCGTGGATGAAATCCCGGGCAAAACGCCCCACTTCATCGCGAATCTTGCCGCGTTCGCTTTGCGGCAGGGCGTCGTATTGTTGTTTGAGAATGTCCGATGCCTCCACCGTGTCCCAGAAGTCGTCGAAAGACCTGAATTGGTAGTTGAACGCCCTGGGCTCGACCGAAAATCCGGAGAACCCCGCTTCGTTGAGCAGGTCCTGAAGCAGGCCCGGCGCGCCCATCGATGTCACCTTGGCGAGCGGTGGGTGCAGATCTTCGGGCAGGCGGGATTTGAACGTCTCATACGCCCAATGCAGGGTCGGCATGGTTTCCGGCGTGCTCCACACCGCCAGGGCGAAGCGGCCGCCCGGTTTGAGCACACGGTGCATTTCCTTCAACCCCTGCAGCGGATCGGTGAACAGCATTACGCCGAAGCGACACAGGACACGGTCAAAAGTGTTGTCCTCTAAGGTCAGCTGTTCCGCCGGCATGCACCGAAAGGAAATCCCCGTGAGCCGTTCCTTCACCACCTTGGCCTGCGCGACCCGGACCATGCCATCCGCGGTGTCGATCCCGAGAATGTTGGCATGCCCCTTCAGGCGCCGCGCCAGTGTCAGCGCCGGTTCGCCGGTGCCGGACGCCAGATCGAGAATCCGTTCGCCTGGTTTGGCATCCAGCGCGGCCAGCAATACCTCGCCGACGGGCGCGATGTGCGGCAGCCACACGTCGAATTTTTCGGCGATCTTGTCCCAGTCAGGCTGATTATTTTTTATGCTCACCGCAGCTCTCCTCGTTCAATACCGGTGGGTGGTGACGGAAATGTCGGGCGGGGTTTCTTTATTTGGAAGATGTCTATTCCGCAAAATCTGCTGGCGCCTCGATCCGCCCTGATTTTTCCGCGCTTGCGCCGTGGGATCGATCTGGCAATGACAACGTGCCCGAGATTACCACAGCCGCCACGTTGACCGTACCCGGGTTCTGGCATTAAGTAGCCGTCTTCGGGGGGTATCGACCAAGGGGGCCGCAAAACGGTTAGCGGTTTGATCCGGAGAACCATATGCCTCAGACAAAAATCCTGCTCGACGAATCCGACATTCCGACCCATTGGTACAACGTCGTCGCCGACATGCCGAATCCGCCGCAGGCGCGCTGAGCGCCGGCCAAAAACCCGGCGCAATACCATAACGATCACAGGGTTGCAATCGGTGGCGGGATACCCGAGCATGGCGGCTCATTTTTTGGGACATGCCATGACCGACACCGAAGCCCGCAACGAACTGGAAGCGAAAATCCTCGAGGCGCAGGAAGGCCACATCACGAGCGACGACCTGCTCAAGACGCTCATGGGATCGCAGGTGTTCATGCCGGTGCAGGATGAAAAGGCGCCGGTGCTCAACGTGCAGCGCTCCACGCGTGCCCAGCCACTGGTGCTGTCGGCCGAGGAGGGCACGCCCATCCTGGCGCTGTTCTCCAGCCCCGAGCGCGCCAAGCCCTTCCTCGAGAACTACCCCGGTTTCACCGGCGGCATTCTTGAGTCGTTCAAATGGGTGCTGCAGAACATGGGCAGCGGCTACGGCATCATGCTCAACCCCGACTCCGAGCTTGGTTTTGACATGGAACCCGAGACGGTGCAGGGACTGATCCAGCAGCTCACCGCCAGCGAAATCCAGCACTGAACGTGGTCTCGCGCTGAACCCTCCCCTTCCGGTCGCGGGAGGTATATTCTTTGGGCGGCGTCGACCGGGGGACGGGAGCGGGGACTCGCATTATGACAGGACGAACGGAGCGCAGCGGAGCAGGGCGACCTGTTATGACAAGACGAACGGAGCGCAGCGAAGTAGGGCTTCTCGTCATATGCCAGGACGAACGAGCGCAGCGAGTAGGGCTTCATTAATGCGACGTTGGATGCGTTCGGTGTTCATGGCGGCGGGCCTGTTGCCAATGGCGGCGCTGGCGAATCCGTTTTCCACGCTGCCGCTGCGGCCCGCGGGCGAAATCCCGGCTTCCGGAAAAATTCTCATGACGCTGGAGGACGGCGATTACGTGCTGCCGCACTTCTCGCCCGACGCGCGTTACCTCGCGTTCGCGCGCGTTGTCATGCAAGGCAACACCGAGCTGACGGAAATCCAGGCGCTCGATCTCAAAACGCTCAAGGTCACCACCCTGCTCGACGCCAAGGGCTCGCGCGAATTCGCGATGTACAAGAGTTTCGTCGCCGGATTCAGCTGGAAGGACGCCACCACGCTCAAGGCCGGGATTTCGGACGGTGACGTAAACGGCATCGATCTGATTTTCGACGTGGCCGCCGGCAAACTGATCGGAAAGAAACCGTTCTCGCTGGCCGACGATGTGCCCGGCAAGGAAGAGGCGCTGACGCCCGAGCTGACCGCCGCGTTTCCCTCCGTCCCGCCGCCGGTGCTGGCGAACGCGCTGGCCAACGGCTTCAAGGTGGGCGAGAAAAAATACATCGTGCAGAAGAATTACTGGAAGCAGGACAACCACATCTGGTATCTCGACGCCGGCAGCAGGCAGATGACCAGGCTCGTGGACATCCCGGAGACGTGGATCTACAGCCTGCGGGGCGGGTTCGCCTCGGGCAATGCCTTTATCCTGCTCGTGTCCTACGGTCAGGAGGCCTGGCTGGCGCGGCACGCCGGCGGCAAGCTGGCGCTGCTATACCATTTTCCCGTGAAGAACTACCAGCAAACCGGCCTGCGCGTGGAGCACGCGCGCGGCGACCGCGTGCTGTTCCAGGTCAGCACCGGTCCGGACTATGAAAAAAGGGAGAACTTCCTGTTTGTTTACGACAAGTCGGGACTCAGGAAGATCAGGGAAACCGCGCCCCTATACGATCTCGACGTGGATAGCGCGGGAAGGCTTTTGTGCCTGTCGCAGTGGAAGGGAAGCCATCGGAGACTGGTCGTCAAGGAATGGAAGGATTCCCGCTGAGGGAGTCGTGGCCGGGCAATGGATAAGGCGCTGTCGCGACTCCCCATGAATACGAAACCGCTGCGTAAATATCTGTTCCCCTGGCGCCCTGGCAACCGCTTTGAGCTGCTGGTGGACGGCCGGCGTTTCTTCCCGCGCATGCTGGAGGCCATCGAATGGGCGCGCCATCACGTGCTGCTGGAAATCTATCTTTTCGAATCGGGCAGGGTTGCCACGCGCTTCATCGATGCGTTCGTGCGCGCCGCCGGCCGCGGCGTGGTCGTCAAACTCCTGCTCGATGACTTCGGCGCGCTGGGACTTACCCGACAGGATCGGGAGAAGCTCACTCAGGGCGGCGTCGATCTGGTGTTTTACAATCCGCTCCACTTTCGCAAACTGCTGCGCAACATGTTCCGCGATCACCGCAAATTGATGGTCGTGGACGGCGAGGTTGCCTTTGTGGGTGGCGCGGGCATCACCGACGAGTTCGATTTGCCGGCACATCCCGAACAAAGCTGGCGCGAGACAGCCGTGCGTGCGCACGGCCCCGTGGCGGCGGACTGGCGGGCGCTGTTCCTGCGCGTGTGGAATCGCCACGCCTCCAGGCCCCTTGATCTGCCCGAACCCGCGCCGCCGGCCATGGCCGACGGAATGCCGGGGCGCGTCACCATCACCAGCGCCCTGGCGATTCAGGAGATCAAGCGTTCGCTGTACAATCGCGCGCGCCATGCGGAAAAACGCGTGTGGATCGCCACCGCCTATTTCGTCCCGTCGCGCAAGCTCCGGCGCGTGCTCGAGCACGCTGTCAGGCGCGGCGTGGATGTGCGGCTGCTGCTGCCCGGCGCTTACACCGACCACCCGGCGATCCGCCACGCCGGGCGGCGCTTCTACAGCGACCTGCTGCGGGCCGGTGTGCGCATTTTCGAGTACCAGCCGCGGTTTCTGCACGCCAAGACCGTCCTGTGCGACGACTGGACCTCGATCGGCTCGAGCAATCTCGACCGCTGGAACCTGCGCTGGAACCTCGAGGCCAATCAGGAAGTGGATGACGCCGTGTTCGCCCAGGCGGCGCGGTCCATGTTCGAGGAGGATTTCCAGAACAGCATCGAGTGCCGTTACGAAGACTGGCGTCGCCGTCCCTGGCACGCCCGTTGGCGCGAACGGCTGTGGGGCAGGGTGGATATGTGGCTCGAAAGTCTGGGGCGACGCAAGGGGACGCGGTGAAGGTCAGCGGATTTCAAGCGCCCGGTTTTCCTCCGGACAGCAAGTCCGCATAGCGCCTGAAAACGCCCGTGAAGGTAAATATCCCGACAATACTGGCGCACGATGGTTCGTCCGGCTGGTCGCGAAGGGATGTTAACGATAAACTTTCTTCCCGACACGGGCAATTGAGGCCCGATTTCCACCCCCGCCATGAAAAAATATTTCGTCATCTCCGCGCTTGGCAAGGACCGTCCCGGCATCGTCCATGAATTGTCCAAAGCCATTCTCGACAGCGGATGCAATGTCGAGGACAGCCGCATGACCGTGCTGGGTGGGGAGTTTGCCCTGATCCTGATGGTTTCCGGCCACTGGGGCGCCATCACGCGCTTGGAACGGCAGCTCCCGCCCATGGAGAAAAAGCTCGAACTGACCATCCTGTCGAAGCACACCGAGCCGCGCGCGAGCGCGCCGGACCGGGTGCCCTACACGGTGGACGTCGTGGCCATGGACCATCCAGGCATCGTGCACGAGGTCGCGGATTTTTTCGCCAGCCGCGCGATCAACATCGAGGAATTGGGGACGTGGACCTATCCCGCCGCGCACACCGGCACGCCCATGTTCTCGCTCAACATGACCGTGAGCATCCCGGCCGACGTGCACATCGGCCGCCTGCGCGACGAGTTCACCAGCTTCTGCGACAAACTCAACCTGGACGCCACCATCGAGCCGTCGCGGCATTAAGAGAGAAATACTTCATCCGCAGATTAACGCAGATAGTTATGCGGATAAACGCAGATAATTTTGGTCAGAAACGCCTGGTTCAGGTTTTTATTCTCAGTTCCATCTGCGTCCATCTGTGTTTTTATCGGCGTTCATCTACGGTCGATTTTTTTGAGAAAGGTTCTAGTTTGTTTCCCGCTTTTCCAGCAGCTCATGCACCAGCGGCGTGCAGATGATCTCCATGGCCAGATGCATCTTGCCGCCGGGGATGACCAGGGTGTTCGGGCGCGACATGAACGAGCCGTGGATGCGCTTCATGAGATTGGGGAAATCGTATTTCGCCGGGTCACGGAAGCGGATCACCACGACGCTTTCGTCCGGCGTCGGCACGTTGCGCGCGATGAAGGGGTTGGAGGTGTCCACCACCGGCACCCGCTGGAAATTGATGTCGGTGATGGAGAATTGCGGCGTGATGAAATGCGTGTAGTCGCGCAACCGGCGCAGGATGGTGTTGGTCACGGCCTCCGGTGTACGCCCTTTCACGTTGGTGTCGCGGTGGATCTTCTGTATCCATTCGAGGTTCACCACGGGCACCACGCCGAGCAGCAGGTCCACGTGCTGCGCGATATCCACCCCGTTGTTGCCGTTGGTGGCGCTGCGCCGTTCGATGACGGCGGGGTTGTGCGACGGGCTCATTTTCCGGCGCGTCCAGGCGCGGGCGACCATGCCGCCGTGGAGGCCTTCGTAGACCAGTAAATCGGTTTTGGGGGGCAACGCCTTCCAGGGCGTGAAGGTACCGGCGGGGAAGCCGAGCTCGTCCTGGTTGTCGGGCGTGACATATTCCCGGATCTGCCCGGTGCCGTGCTCGGCGTATTCCTTGAAGAAGGCCTCGAGCCGGTCGAGCTGGTGCATCTCCGGCCCGAACAGGCTTAGCATCTTTCCCTCGGCCTGGGCCTGGCGGATGCGGCGCATGCGTTCCTCAAGTTCGTAGCGCTGGAAGGCCTCGCCCTCGACGAAAGCTGCCGTGATGCCTTCGCGCCGGAAAATATCCTGGAAGGCGTGGCGCACGGTGGTCGTCCCGGCGCCCGAAGAGCCGGTGACAGCGACGATAGGATACCTCTCGGACATGGATTGATCCCGGGTGACCGTGAATATCGCTATCTTGTTGTTATTCGGGTGCGCCGGTCAACGGTGGCCGCATGCTCCCGCGGGGGTATGCGTCCGGAGGGAATAAAGCGGGCCGGGGTGTGACCCCGGTACCTAGAATGGGTCAAAACAGCCGCGAACCCCTCCGGCCGCGGCGCGCCCGCGGTTTTGTTTGAGCCCAGTGAATTTTCACCTCATCGCCCTTCTTCAGCACCACCAGATTCACCGGCGTTTCCGCCTGCGGTCCCTTGCCGCCGGCGCTGTCTGCCGGCGCGGTATCAATTTCCACGCGCCGGTAGTCGGCGGATGCCAAGGCCGGGTCGCCGACGGCGACATGGGGATAAGGCTCGCGCCGGAATTGAATGCCGGGAACAACGCCGTCTTTTGTAACGCTGTAGCATTTCATGTCTGTCTCCTTCTTGATTGTTGGTGGGTTATTGAGGCGGCATGAATCGACTTGAACGGGGGATGACCTATTGCCTTGCTTTGGCCCCCGGATGGACGTCTTCCTGCCGCCTCAATAAACGAAAATTCACATGATTTCCGTTATTGACCCGGCACGTACGTATCGCCATCAAGGGCATGGAAGACTCGTCGCGTGCTGCCCTCGCTCAAGTACAATCGTGCTAGGTCAATAACAGGACGAAAAGGGACAGGCAAATTTTTTTACTCAAAAACAGGGTTTGGCAACCCATTGCCATGTTCTTTCTGTGTGTTTTGTTTTTTCGTGCGTGATCTGGAGAAACGCCCGGGGTGAAACATAAAAAATTTTTAATTGATATTTTTCCTTACCGGAGTAAGTTGATTTGCGCATGGACGTTCATGCGAAGTACGCCCAAGGCAGGGCAGGAGGTTTATCCCCATGTGCTACGAAAAATGGAGTGAGAGCGAGCAGGTGACCAAGACCCTGGAAAAGGCCAGGAAAGAGGCGGACCAGATGATCGAAAAGGCCAAGTCCGCGCCGCGTCCCGAGCCGGAGAAGGAAACCCGGCGCGAGACCGAG
>MFTB01000007.1 GCA_001785195.1 Candidatus Muproteobacteria bacterium RIFCSPHIGHO2_12_FULL_60_33 | reverse complement strand
TTTTGCCATTGCGAACAAACGGGTATTTGACGACGCGCACGGTCGCGGGCTTGCCGCGCAGGTCGACCGTGCCGCGATCGCCGATCTTTACCGCGGCCGGGACGCGCGCCAGCGCAATCGCCCGATTGAGCGTGGGCGAAAAGCTGCCGCTCGTGATCTCGCCCTCGCCGGCACCATTACACATTACTTTCTGGTGATTGCGCAGCACACCCTTGCCTTCGAGCACCAGTCCCACGAGCTGGCGCGGCACGCCCTGGGCCTTTTGTCTGTCCAGCATCTCGCGCCCAATGAATTTCCGCTCGGACGGCTCGAGCGCCACGGTCCAGGCCAGGCCCGATTCCAGCGGCGTGGTGGTCTCGTCCATGTCCGAGCCGTAGAGATTCATGCCGGCCTCCAGGCGCAGCGTGTCGCGCGCGCCCAGCCCGATGGGGGGCACACCGGCCTCGTGCAGCATCTGCCAGGTGAATGGCGCGGCCTTGGCGGGAAGAATGATTTCGAAACCGTCTTCGCCGGTATAGCCGGTGGTGGCGATGAACAGCTCGCCCACGGTCGCGGCATGAAACGGCTTGAGGGCGCCGGCCGGGGTGCGCAGCGCCTCGCCCAGGGCCTGATACACCTTCTCTTTCGCGTTCGGCCCCTGTACCGCGATCATCGCCATATCATGGCGCGGCGTGACTGTCAGACCCCCGAATTCCTTCGCCGCCGCGTTCACCCAGGCCATGTCCTTGTCGCGCGTGGCGGCGTTCATGACGACGCGGAACCATTGGTCGTCCATGTAATAGACGATGAGATCGTCGATCACACCGCCCTTGGCGGTAAGCATGCAGCTGTACAGCGCCTTGCCTTTGGTTTTCAACTTGTCGACATTATTGGCCAGCAGCAGGCGGAAGAAGTCGCGCACCTTCGCGCCCTTCACGTCCACCACGTTCATGTGCGAAACATCGAACATGCCGCAGTCTTTTCGGACCTTGTGATGTTCCTCGATCTGGGAGCCGTAGTGCAGCGGCATGTCCCAGCCGCCGAAGTCCACGATCTTGGCGCCCATCTTGAGATGGTTGTCGTATAACGGTGTGCGATGGCCCATAAAAATTATTTAATTATTCACCGCAAAGACGCGAAGGACGCAAAGAAAATACTCTAAAAAACCAAGAAATACTTGGCGTTCTTGGCGTCCTTGGCGGTTCAAATTAAAAAATAAAAAAGGGCGATGACTTTGAAAAGTCACCGCCCCTCTGTCCGGTAACCTGAGAGCTTGAGCCCCTTCGGTGGATGGCGGTGCGCCACCTCTCTCCAGAGTCGACCTATCGTCTCCACGGTCCTTTTGCCTGAGCGATTCCTGGCGATTGCGCCTTCGGCGCCCCGATTCTCCATATTTCTCGGGGTCTCTCCCGCGGGTCTGGGTCGAGGCCCGGCACTATAGCGCAGCGCCTCCTACGCGCCAAGCCGCGCGGAATCACGGCTGACATTCCATGCCAGCGAAATCCCGGCTTAATTGGCGTCAAGCCGGGGAGGAGGACCGGCGCACGAGCATGACAACCGGAATCAGGCCCGCCAGCACCAGCGTCAGCGCCGGCAGCGCGGCGCGCTCCCACTGGCCTTCGGAGGTCATCTCGAAGATGCGCGTGGCCAGCGTGTCCCAGCCGAACGGGCGCAACAGCAGGGTCGCGGGCATCTCCTTCATCACCTCGATGAAGACCAGCAGCGAGGCCGACAGCAGCCCGGTGCGCAGCAGCGGGATCGAGACGCGCCAGAGGATTTCGCGGTTGCTGGCGCCGAGGCTGCGTGCCGCCTGCCACAACGACGGCTTGATGCGCTCGAAACTGCTGTCGATCGGGCCGTGGGCCACCGCCATGAAACGCACGCCGTAGGCGAGCAGCAGCGCCAGCAGACTGCCGGTGAGCAAGGGCCCGGCGGCGATGCCGAACAATGACTGGAGCCACTGGGTTAAACGCTGATCGAGCCAGACGAACGAAACCATGATCCCGACCGCCAGCACCGAACCGGGCAGGGCATAACCCAAGGTGGCGAAGCGCACCGCACTCGCGACCCACCGGTCGGGCTTGAGGCGATAGGTATAGGCCAGCAGCAGCGCACAGAACGTGGTCACGACCGCCGCGGCGGCGCCGAGCGAAACGGTATTAAAGAAGAACCGCAAATAACGCAGGTCGAAATCCGCCCGCGCGGTGCCCCATGCCCAATGCAGCAACTGCACCACCGGCACGATGAACGCGAGCAGCAGCACCAGGGCGCAGGCGGCGGTGGCACCCAGCGCGCGCGCGCCGGTGAGCTTGTAACGCTGCTCGCGCCCGATACGCAGCGCGACGTGATAGCGCGCGCGTCCGCGCCATTGCCGCTCGCCAATGAGCGCCAGCGCCACGAACAGCAACAGCAGCGACGCGAGCTGCGCCGCCGCCGGCAGTGAAAATAATCCCAGCCATGCTTTATAGATCGCCGTCGTGAAAGTGTCGTAGTTGAAAATCGCGACCGCGCCGAAATCCGCGAGCGCTTCCATCAGCGCCAGCGCTACCCCGGCGGCGAGCGCCGGGCGCGCCATGGGCAGCGCCACGCGCAGGAACGCGGCGCGCGGCGTGAGCCCGAGCACGCGCCCGGTCTCGAGCATGCGCCGTCCCTGCGCCAGGAACGCGGCGCGCGCGAGCATGTACACGTAAGGATAAAACGCCAGCACCATGACGCCGATGACGCCGCCGGCCGAGCGTATGGGCGGAAACCAGTTGCTGCTGCCGAATACCGCGCGCAGCGCACCCTGCACCGGACCGCTGAAATCGAGCAAGGCCACGGCGACGAATGCCAGCACGTAGGCGGGAATGGCGAGCGGCAGCATCAGCGCCCAGTCGAAGAAGCGCCGCCCGGGGAAATCGTACATCGTCACCAGCCAGGCGAGGCCGGCACCCAGCAGGAACACGCCGGCACCGACCCCGAGCATCAGCACGGCGGTATTCAACAACAGCTCGCCGAGAACGGTGTGGACGAGGTGACGCCAGATATCGCCCGCCGGCGTGAGCCACGAGAGCGCCACGACCAGTATCGGCGCCGCCACGATCCCGGCGACGACGAAACTGGCCAGGCGCCACAGACGGACGTTGACGTTGAGCCAGGTGGAGATGCCGCTCTCGCGCTCGGGCGACACGCGCAGGGTTTCGGTGTTTGCGGTCATCTCCAGGAAGCGCCACGGGTTGTTTGTCTGTTTATACTCTACCTCATCTCTTCCGCTTCATCGCGCGCGTCTCGCCCACAGCCACAGGCCGCTCACGGCCAGACCCAGGCATGCCACCGCCGTCAAATCCACGAGCCACACGCCAATATTTCCAAAAAACCGGCCGCTGTGCATATCGACCAGAACCCGTTCGATACTCAGCTCGCGCCTACGGTACTGCTGGGCCAACTCCGCGCGCAGCGCGGGCGGAACTTCCATCGGTCTTGCCCAGTTCACGGCCTGCGGTGCGATGCGCCGCCACTTCAGCAGCTTGCTATCCGTGGTGTAAATCCCCTGTGCGGCCTCGACCACGAGCCGCCCGGCGCGATCCACGCCGAGCGCGCGCAATCCGTCCGGCACCCCCTGCGCCGCACTAAGCTGCTCGATGATCGCCCCGCTCGGGGTAAGCAGCCAGATGTCGTTCTCCACAGCCACTGCAATTGTGTCCTCAAAGATTACGGCTCCCTTCAGCCGGCCGCGCACGTTGGAGAGTTCGTGCCTGTCGAAATAAATCCGCCCGTCGAGTTCGCTCAGCCAATGCGCCCCGAGCGCCATGCCGCGCGGTTCCGCGGGTGCGTGAATACCGTACCAGTCGAGCAGCCACGGCCGCTGCACGTAAATCCGGGACAGTCCCAGGCGGTCGCCGTGATTGAGCAGCAGGCCGGAGGCAACGAGCAGAATCAAAATGGCCGCCGCGGCCAGTCCCAGGCGGCGATGCCACGCGCCCAGTTGCCGATTCGTGATCCGATGGCGATGCGACGTCATTGCGGCACGCGCGCTTTGCCATCCAGGTACAACGCCAGGCGCGATAACTTGGTCAATGCGCGCACTGACAGTGTGGCGCCGCTGATGCCGTCGATGGACCGGTCGAGCTCTCGATCGTCCCGCAATCCCGCGCCCTCGAACTGGCGGGTGAAAAATGGATGGCGCACTTCACCGCCGCGGCTTTCGCGGAACTCCAACACTTTTATCAGCTCGATCTTCTGCCGGTTCACGACGATGCCCACGGTGATCGGTTCTTCCTTGCCGATCTCCTCGAGCAACCAAACGCTGCGCGGCCCATCGCTCCAGTAACGCAGCCGCATTACGGGATAGCGGTGCCCGAGAATCTTCACGATCTCGGCCTGCATGGCCGTGTCCAGCCACAGCATCTTGGGCTCCGGCGGTTTCCCGCTGAAGGCCTCCGCAACGAACGCGCCCGCTTCCTGATACACCGCGGCGTGGGCCATGACGGCGAAAAACAACGCGGTGAACGCCGCGGCTATCGTGTGCCTTGCGGTCATGGATCGCTCCTGCCTGTCTCAAATTCATTTAAAAGAAAACATGCACGGGCGCGCCTGCGCGCGTCCGTGCATGGGTCGCTTAGAACATGTACCCGACGCCCAGGTTGAACCCGTCGTCGTTCGCCGTCCCCGACTGGCGCTGGATATCGAACTTCACGACCACGTTCTCGTGCGGCCAGTAGTTGAAGCCGAAATCCTTCTGTATCTTTTTGCTGTCGGTGGCATCGCCGGCCTCATTGTCCCATGTGTTGTAGCGGGCGAAGACGCCGAACTTCGGTGTCAGCTTGAACGAAGGCTCGATGTACCAGCCCTTTTGCTCGTCGCGCCCGAGCGCCTTGGGCCCAGTGCCGTCCAGGTCCCAATTTGCGTACAGCGCGCGCAACCCGAAGGGTCCGCGCATAAGCGCGGCATGGGCCTCCCACAGCGTCGCCGCGCCCGCCACGCCGTCGGCGACCGTTCCCTGGGCAACATCGTCCTGGCGCTGCACGACGGCGGCGAGCTCCACGCCGGGGGCGCCCGTCCATTTGAGCCGCGCCGTCAGCGCGGCGTTGTTGGCGTCGGCTTGCCGTCCGCTCTGCCGGCCGCTGCGCAGGTTGTAGGCGCTCGTGCCGGTGGTCGCGACCTTCAACCCGGAGCTGAGCATGAGGTCGTAGCCGAAACCCTGCCCGATCCGGCCGGCGAGCGCGGCACCGGGTTCGCGCCAGGTGGTCGGGATGACGTTGGTCTCGACCGGGTTGCGCTCCACGCCATAGAACGTCGGCGGCTCGTGGACCTCGTTCAGAATGCCGGCCGGCACCAGCAGCAGGCCCGCGCGGGCGGCGTGATTGTCCGTGAGCGCAAATTCCAGATACGCCTGCTCCATCGAGACCTCGCCGCCGTTTTTGCCTTCGCCGGCCTGGGTGTGTTCGACCTCGAGCTCGGAGAAGAAGCTGATGCGCTCGTCGAAGCGGTGCCCGAGGAACAGGATGGCGCGGTGCAGGTCAATCTCGTCCTTGCTGTCGAGACTGTTGTAGTGCAGCTCGCCGTAGCCGCCGACGGTCGTTTCGCCGGTTTTACCGTGCCAGCCGTGGCCGTGCGGCGCCATGCCTCCTGTCGGTTTTTCCGGGGTCTTTGTGATCTCTTTTTTCAGTTGCTCGACTTCCTGGGTAAGGATCTCCAGTTTCTCTTCCGTTGTCGCCGCGTTAGCGGGCGCCGCGATCAGCGCGGCGATCATCGCCGCGAGCGACACGCTCCGCTTAAACGGAACGGTGGTCTCCCGGCGCGCAGGGGTCTTCGTGGGTTTTTGTCGATCGCAATGACTCATGGTAACTAGCCTCTCGTTGGTGATGTGGATGAGTTGGCTAGCTACCCAAGCTGCAAAAGCTTGCTGGCTGGCTTACATTTTGAAAATCGGAACTATTTTGTCAGGATCAGTTTCCCCTTGCTGGTGTGACGCAGGACGTAAACCTCGTCCAGATGTTCGATCAGCAGTTCGCGGCGCGTGCCGAGCAGATCGGCGCTCGATACCCGGCGCTTCGCTGGATGGCTTGAGTGTGTTCGCTGCCCTTCGAGCGGCCCGGGGACCGGCTCGCAGCATCGATTGCGCTTTTCCATCGATTATTTGTAGCCCGCCCGGTCCATCAGCATGACCGCCTTGACTTGCAGGCTGCCGGCCTGCGAGACGTTGATGGTGTCCTGTTTGAACTGGCCCCAGGCCGCGACACTCGCGTGCGGCTTCACTTTCGGATTGGCCGGGTACTCGAGATTCTCGTCCGCGAACAGGTTCTGCGCCTTCTCCGAGGACAGCCATTCGAGGAATTTCACCGCCGCCGCGCGGTGCTGGGCGTGCGCGGTAATTCCCGCGCCGGAGACATTCACATGAACACCCCGATCCTTTTGGTTGGGCCAATAAAGCGCCAGCGGCAACCCGGGCTGTTTCTTTTCCAGCCGGCCGAAGTAATAGGTATTGACGATGCCGACATCGCACTGCCCGGCGAGGATCGCTTCCATCAGCTGGGTGTCGTCCGGAAACACGTCCGTGGCCAGATTGGCGACCCAGGACTTCACGATCTTTTCCGTTTTCGCCTCCCCCTGGCGTGCGATCATCATCGCCACCAGCGACTGGTTATAGACCTTCTTCGAGGTGCGCAGGCACAGGCGACCTTTCCACTGGGCGTCGCCCAGCGCTTCGTAGGTGGAAAGATCCGCGGGCTTCACGCGCACCGTGCTGTAGACGATCGTGCGGGCGCGCACCGACAGTCCGAACCAGCGATTATCCGGGTCGCGCAGATGTACCGGGATATTGGCCTTGAGCACTTTCGAATTCACCCCGGCGAGCACGCCCTCTTTCGCCGCCAGCCAGAGATTGCCGGCGTCCACCGTGATCAGCATGTCGGCCGGCGTGTTCGCGCCTTCGGCCTTGAGCCGTTCCAGCAAAGGCCCTTCCTTGTCGGTGATGAATTTAATTTCAGTCCCGGTCTCCTTGGTGTAGGCGTCAAACAGCGGTTTGATCAGCTGTTCGTTGCGCGCGGAGTAGACCACCAGTTCATCCGCGGCAAAGGCCGTGGCGGTGAATAGCAAGGCCGATGACAACAGTACTGACTTCAAATAACGCATGACTTTCTCCTGGATCAATTAAGCTTAAAGAAATCGGTTATTCCATGTTCAACACGGGGCTGGTCGCGCGCCTGGGCAGCGGCAGCTGCACAAACCCCATTTCATTTTTCACATGGCAGGCCATGCACTCGCGACGCATCTGCTCAAACGCCGCCTCGAATTTTTTCCAGTCGCGTGTTTTTGTCGCCTCCGGCAACAGGGGAAATACCACGCCGAGGAACTCGCGCGCGCTGGCAGCGCGTTTGGGTCGCGTGATTTCAAGTTTCTCGATTAGTTCCTTGATCTCCTCCGTCTGGTAAATGGCGAACTCCCATTTTCCCTGTTTCGCCGCCCAGTAAAGATTCTGATAACGCTCGCCCATCTCGATCATGATGTTGGCGGCACTGGGCAGTGCCTCGACCAGGCGGTCCACCTTTTGCGGCATGTCCGCACTTTGGCGCCAGTCGGCCGGCGGTTCGGCAGCCGCCGTCATGTCTGAAATCCCAGACAGCCATAGCCACACCAGGATTAACCTTGCCATGATTGTTACCTCCGATTTTTCCGGTTCGGATCAGATTTTCGCGTCGACCGGATGATCCGCGCTTTGCGGTACGACAAAATGGCGTAACCGCGGCGTCTCCCAGGGTGGTGGCGCGCGACACGGAACAGCGAGGCCACGGCCGGCCCGCCGCGGAAACTGCACGGCTGTGCGCGCTCGCGATGGCGCGGCGGGTTACCCGTCATTGGAATCCCCCTCTCCCCTGATATGGTAAATAAGAATCGTTATTATTTACATTTAGACCATGTTGTCAAGCTCCGGCACAGCCCGGGGAGACACGGCTAGCGGCCCGAATCCAGGAATTTGAATCGGTGTGGCATTCCGAGCGTGGCCCAGACCCGGCCGTCCGGCGCGACGATCAACCCTTCCACGCCGGCGAGACGGTTGAGCAACCCGCGGCCCTTTTCCGCCCCGAGCACCATGATGGCGCTGGAAAAACCATTGAGATGCGACAGGTCATTCCCCACCAGCGTGACCTGCTGCGGCCCGTCAGCGGGATAGCCGGTGCGCGGGTCGAGGATGTGGTGATAACGCCGGCCATTCCTGATGAAGTAACGCTCGTAATCGCCGGAGGTCACCACCCAGCCACGCGTCAGCTCCACGGTCGCCAGCAGCTCGCCCTCGCGCCGCGGATGGCGAATGCCGATGCGCCACGGCCGGCCCTGGTGCGTTCCCATGACGGTGACATCGCCACCACCGTTCAGCATGGCCTGCTTGATGCCATGCTGCTTCAGTACCTGCATACCGGCATTCAGGATATAAAGTTTGGCAATGCCGCCCAAGTCGATGCGCATGCCGGGTTGTTTGAGCAAAACGGTCCTGTTCTTCTGATTCAGAATCACGTGGCGGTAATTGACCAGCGGCAACGCACGGCTGATCTCTTGTGCTGACGGCATGGCGGGATTTTCCGGATTGAAGCGCCAGCCCTTGAACGCGCCGACCGTGATGTCAAAGGCGCCATCGGTACGCTCCGACACCCGTTGCGCCATGACCAACACCTCCATCAATTCACGCGGGACGGTCACCGGCCGCACGCCGGCCTGCCGGTTGATCGCGCTGACCACGCTGTCGGGGTTGTAGTGATTCATCATGTCCGACAGGCGCGACATTTCGCGATAGGCGGCGTTTGCTCCCTGCTCCAGGACATCGCGCCTAGACCCCTCGGCCGTCACGGTCACGAGCGTACCCATCAGGGGGCGGGCATCGGCATGGGACACCAGCTCAGCCGGTGCCGCGCCAGGCCAGGCCAGCGTTAACAGCAGTAACGGAAGAATGATGGCGAGATGTATCAGAAAGCGCTTACGGTGTGGCATGAAATTCGGCGATCACCGGCGCGTGATCCGAGGGGCGTTCATGCTGGCGCGGCTCGCGGTCAATGCGGCAGGCGTGACATTCCGCCGCCAGCGCCGGACTGCACAGGATATGATCGATGCGTAACCCGTTGTTGCGGGGGAAGGCATTGGCGCGGTAATCCCACCAGCTGAAGCTCTTCTCAGGCTGATCGAATTGGCGGAACACGTCCGTCAGACCCAGGCGGATCAGCCCCTTGAAGGCGGCGCGCTCCTTGTCGCTGAAAAGCACATGGCCTTCCCACAACTTGGGGTCGTGCACGTCGCGTTCCTCCGGCGCGATGTTGTAATCGCCCAGGAGCGCCAGACGCGGGTGGCTTTTCAGTTCCCTGGCGATAAATTTCTCGAGCGCCTTGAGCCAGGATAGTTTGTAGGAATATTTTTCCGACCCGACTTCCTCGCCGTTCGGAACGTACACATTGACCACGCGCACGCCGCCCACGACCGTGGCGAGCAGGCGCTTCTGGTCACCATCGGCGCCGGGTAACGAGCTGACGATGCCATCCGCCGGAGCGCGGCTCAGGGTGGCGACGCCGTTATAGGTCTTCTGGCCGGCGTAGACGGCCTGGTAACCGGCATCGCGAAACGCCGCGACGGGAAAATCCTCGTCCGCGATCTTGATTTCCTGCAGACACAGCACGTCGGGGTTTTCTTTTTTCAGCCACTCCAGCACCTGGGGCAGGCGCACGCGGATGGAATTTACATTCCATGTCGCGATTTTCATGGATGGGAGCTCCGGCCCCGGTTTCAGGCCGGATCAATAACGACGGCGGGCGGGCCGGTAACCGGGGTCGCCCGTGGTGGAGATATTTTCCTTGTCCTTGCCTTCTTCCTTGGCGGATTCGGATGCTTCGATCTTCGGATAGCCGGCGCTATCCAATTCGCCTTCCAGGATGGATTCCACGTAACCTTTCATGACCTTCTCGCCGATCATGATGATCGGTGCCGATAGCGAGCCGATCTTATTTTTCAGCTTTTGTTGCAGCTCCCCGTTGTTTTCGAGGTTCTGCTCGGTAAACGGCACTTTGCGTTTTTGCAGATAGACGCGCGCGAGGTCGCAGGAGCCGCAAACGGGAACAGAGTAAAGGATGACCGGGTATTTCTCGACGATCTTTTCAAGCGCATCGTCCACCGCGGGTTTCTTGTCAGAGCCGAGATTTTTTTCCTCGACGCGGTAGCCGGAACCCTCGGGCGGCGGCTGGTCGTGATACGACACCCGTCCCTGGCTGTCCACCCATTTATATAATGTCCCTGCCTGCGCCGCGGACAGGCCGGCGACGGCAAGCACCATGATCAGAATTGCTTTAGAAGCTGTCTCAAAAACGTCGCGAGCGGCCGTCAGCCGGGTGAGGACGGAGCACAGGAACCGGAGTGTACACGGCAGTACATGAGGATTCCGAGCACCGCCCGATCCCGGATCACGGTCGCGCAGCAGTTTTTGAGACAGCTTTTTAGAGCGTTCCATGGGTCAAACCCTCAAATACATACCACCCGATCGTTTACG
Source organism: Candidatus Muproteobacteria bacterium RIFCSPHIGHO2_12_FULL_60_33 (assembly GCA_001785195.1). Lineage (GTDB taxonomy): Bacteria > Pseudomonadota > Gammaproteobacteria > Acidiferrobacterales > Sulfurifustaceae > Sulfuricaulis. Next base: position 3,814 of record MFTB01000007.1, on the reverse strand, counting down.
GATGGATTCGCGCAGCCATCTCACGCCGGCGGCGAATCCAATTCCCAGCATAGCAAAGGAAATCCCGAGCCACAGGTAACTGAAGCTGAAACCGGCACCCGCCGCCATTGGCTTGACGGGCGGGGTCTTGGCAGCGACCGGCGCGGCCGGTGCCGGCTTGGCGGCGGCATTCATTTCCAGTTCCTTTATTTTTCCGGCCTGTTCCGCCAGGGTCGACTGGGCCTTCTTGAGCTGCGTCTGCGCTTCGGTGGTTTGCGCACGGCCCTTGGCCAGCTCCTCCTGAAGCTTGGCGAGTTGCCGACGCGCCGGCGGGTCGGGGGTGAGATAACGCGTCTCGATCCAGCCTTCCGCGCCCTGCGGGTCACGCACGCGGGTAAATTTGTCCAGGCGCTCGACCACTTCCAGCGGCATACCCGTCTCGACGGTTTTTACCACCGCGCTGGTTTCCGCGGTCTCGGCGCGCAACCCGATGCGCAGGCGCTCGGCGACGTAAACCGTCTCCGCCCGGGCGGCGGAAAACAACCCCAGCAACACCAGAACCGTGATGACACGCAGACTTCCTGTCATGGTTGCGTCCCTTAAGCGGCCAGTCCGGAATGCCGCAACAGTGCATCGATCTTCGGCGCACGCCCGCGGAATCGTACGAAAAGTTCCATCGGTTCGCGCGAACCGCCCGGCTCCAGAATATTCTGCAAAAACTGCAGGCCGGTGACGCGATCGAAAACGCCGTTTTCCTCGAACTTGCTGAAGGCGTCCGCCGACAGCACCTCGGCCCACTTGTAACTATAGTAGCCGGCGGCATAGCCGCCGGCGAAGATGTGCGAAAAACCGTTCTGGAAGCGGCTAAACGCCGGCGGGATCACCACCGCCACCTCCGCGCGCACTTCGTCCAGCACCTGTTGCACGCTCTTGGCGCCATCCGCGTCGTAAGCGCTGTGCAAGCGCATGTCGAACAGCGAGAACTCCAACTGGCGCACGAACTGCATTCCGGAGAGGAAATTTTTGGCCGCGATCATTTTGGCGTAAAGGCTGTCCGGAATCTTTTCGCCACTCTGGTGATGCGCGGCAACAAGATCGAGCGCCTCGCGTTCCCAGCACCAGTTTTCCATGAACTGGCTCGGCAGCTCGACCGCGTCCCAGGCCACGCCGTTGATGCCCGCCACACCCACGTAGTCCACCTTGGTCAGCATGTGGTGCAGGCCGTGACCGAACTCGTGAAACAGGGTGATGACTTCATCGTGGGTGAACAGCGCCGGCCGCCCTCCCACGGGCGGCGTGAAATTGCACACCAGATACGCCACCGGCACCTGCACACCATTCGTTGTGCGCTTGCGGTTGATGCACTCGTCCATCCAGGCGCCGCCGCGCTTGTGGGCGCGCGCGTACAGGTCCATGTAAAACCGCCCGCGCACCTCGCCCGCACCGTCGCGGATTTCGTAAAAGCGCACGTCCGGATGCCACACTTCGATACCTTTTACCGCGGTAATTTTCAGGCCATACAGCCGCTCGACCACCTTGAACATGCCGGGCACGACCCTGGTTTCCGGAAAATAGGGACGCAGGTCTTCCTGTGATAAATGGTATTTCGCCTGCTGCAGTTTCTCGGAGTAATAGGCGACATCCCAGGCCTCGATATGTTCGACGCCGTGGGCATCGCGGGCAAACCGTCTGAGTTCGTCGAAATCCTTCTGCGCCGCCGGCTTGGCACGGCGTGCCAGATCGTTCAGAAAGTCCAGCACCTCCGGAACCTTCCTGGCCATGCGCGTCTGCAGCGCGTACTCGGCGAAATTGCCAAACCCGAGCAGTTGCGCCGCCTCACGCCGCAAGCGCAACAGGCGCAGGATCAGCTCGCTGTTGTCCCATTGGCCTGCCGTCGGGCCCTGATCGCTGGCGCGCGTGACAAAGGCCTCATACATCTGCCAGCGCCGCTCGCGATCGTCGGCGTAGGTCATGAAAGCGATATACGACGGTCTTTCGAGGGTGAAGCGCCAGCCTGGCAGATTTTTTTCCCGTGCGTCCTGTTGCGCCATGGCGCGCGCCGACTCGGGCAAGCCGGCCAGATCCTTTTCATCGGCGATACGCAGATCCCATGCCTGGGTCGCATCGAGCACGTTTTCCGAGAACTTGCTGGCGAGCGCCGCGATTTCCTGCTGCACCGCCTTGAAGCGTGCCTTTTCCTGCGGCGGCAGTTCCACGCCGGCCAGACGGAAATCGCGCAGGGTATTCTCGATGATCTTTTTTTGCGCCTGGGTCAGCTTCGGAAATTCCGCACCCGCGGCAATGGATTTATAACCGGCGTAAAGCCGCTCGTCCTGCGCCAGTTCCGTGAAATAGTCGGTGAGCTTCGGCAGGCCGGCATTGTAAGCGGCGCGCCACGGTTCGCTGTCCATAACCGCATGCAGGTGTGAGACCGGCGACCACATGCGGCTCAGTCGCTCCCGCATATCCTCGATCGGCTGGGCGAAGTTGTCCCAGGTATAAGGACCGCCAGACGCCAGCAACTGCTCCAGGGCGGCGCGATTCTCCGCCAGCACATGATCCAGCGCCGGTGCGGCATGCTCCGGAAGAATGGCCCCGAAACGGGGCGGCTGTGTGAGATCGAGCAGGGGATTGCCGGCGAGAGAGGTGTTTTCCATGCCGGACTATTATAACGTGCCGCCGTGACGACCGCTCCCGACGCCCCCGCGCATCCGTACGACGCGCTTACACCCGAGATCATCCTCGAGGCCGTGGAAATGTACGGCGTGCGCTGCACCGGCGGCCTGCTCGCGCTCAACAGTTACGAAAACCGCGTCTACCGCGTGGATACCGAGGACGGGCCACCCGGCGTGGCCAAGTTCTACCGTCCCGGCCGCTGGGACGAGGCGGCGATCCTCGAAGAGCATGCGTTCGCGCAACAGCTGGCCGAGCACGAAATCCCGGCCGTCGCTCCGCTGGCACGCCAGGACGGCAGCACGCTCAGCCACCATGGCGGTTTTCGCTTCGCGGTGTTTCCGTGGCAGCCGGGGCGCGCGCCTGAATTGAACTCGCGTGAGGACCGCGCCCTGCTCGGCCGCTACCTCGGCCGCTTGCACCGGCTGGGCGCGGCGGAACCCTTCCGCCATCGCGCGCGCCTGGGCATCGAGGAATTCGGCCATCGTTCCGTTCGCTATCTGCGGGAGCACGACGTCGTACCGGAGGAATTGCGCGAGCCTTTCTTCGCCATCACGGAATATCTTTTCCCGCCCATCGAGACCGCCTTCCGCGCCGCCGACGATGCGGCATGGATACGCCTGCACGGCGACTGCCATCTCGGCAACATCCTCTGGACCGGCACCGGACCTCATTTGGTCGACTTCGATGATTGCCTCACCGGTCCGGCGGTGCAGGATTTGTGGATGCTGCTCTCGGGCAGCCGCGAGGAAATGGAACTCCAATTGGCCGACGTGCTGTCCGGCTACACCGAGTTCATGGAATTCAATCCTGCCGAGCTGCGGCTGATCGAGCCCCTGCGCACGCTGCGCATGCTGCGCTACATGGCCTGGCTCGCCGAACGCTGGGACGACCCCGCCTTTCCGCGCAACTTCCCCTGGTTCGCCACGCGGCGCTACTGGGAGGAACAGGTGCTCGCGCTCAAGCAGCAGGCCGCGGCGCTGGATGAACTCCCATTGTCGTGGATGGCGTAAGCCGGCTTTTTCTTCCTATAATCGCGGCCATGGCCATACGCCCCTACAAAGGCATCCTGCCCACCGTCGGGCCCCGGGTTTACATCGATGAAGCCGCGACCGTCATCGGCGACGTCGTCATCGGCGCGGACACCTCCATCTGGCCCCTG
>MFTB01000006.1 GCA_001785195.1 Candidatus Muproteobacteria bacterium RIFCSPHIGHO2_12_FULL_60_33 | reverse complement strand
GAGAGCAGCAAAAGATTGATCACACGGCGGTCCGGACGCGAACGTCCGTCGCGCAGCGCATCGAGCCGCGACTCGAGCACGTGCGCGAACGCGGCCACTTCCTCGAAACCGAAGGTGCTGCTGCCGCCCTTGATGGAATGGGCCGCGCGGAAGATGGTATTGAGAATTTCCGGATCGGCCGCCACGGTATCGTGGCCGTTGTTGGCCGCGGCCTTTTCCAGGCGCAGCAACTCCGTTTCCATGCCCGCCAGCCCCTCGAGGCTCTCCTCGAAGAAGGTCTGGTGGAATTGGCGCATATCGATGGCCATGGTCTTATCCCAGGACTTTTTTGACCACGTTCAGCAATTGTTCCGGATTGAAAGGTTTGACGATCCAGCCGGTGGCGCCGGCGACTTTACCCTGCTGCCGTTTGGATTCCTGCGACTCCGTGGTGAGCACGAGAATCGGCGTGAATTTGTAGTCCGCCTGCTCACGCAATGATTTGACGAGTGTGATTCCATCCATGTTGGGCATGTTAATGTCGGCAATCACCAGATCGACCTTCTTGCCCTTGAGAAGCATGAGCGCCTCGTGCCCATCGCAGGCCTGGATGACCTCGTGCCCCACGCTGCTAAGCGTGAAGCTGATCATCTGGCGCATGGAGGCGGTGTCGTCAACGGTCAGTATGGTAGCCATAGCAGTCCTCCTTCAGAACAACTCCACGGCGGGTCCGCTGCCCGTGGCCCCGTGAACCTTGCGAAGATCCTGTTCCGGGTTTTTCGTAAGTTTGACCTCCACTTCGGCGGCGGGGTCATCGTGCATGTGCGACAGCCAGTTTTCGCTGCCCGGCAGGTTTTTGAAAAGACCCTTGTCCAGATTGACGGTTTCCTGCATCAGGTGATACAGCGTGCTACGCAGCTCATCCATCGGCTCCAGCATCCCGCTCAGTTTCTGGCTGGTGATGTCCTGGAATTGCAGGGAGACCACGACGTTTTGCACGTCCTGGGCGATTTCCTTGCTGATCGCGTTGATGCGGCTCACGGTTTCGGCCACTTCGCGGTTCTTGCCCTCGAGCGAGCGCGTCAGTGCGATCACGTCATCTTTTATCTTGAGGGCGTGTTCCATGTCGGCGGCGGACAACGTGCGCATGTCGCCATGGGTCTTGCTGAGGCCGGTTCGCACTTCCTTCAAGTGCACGCGGATGCGGTCGCTGAATTCATGCGAGCGCTTGCTGAGCCGGCGCACTTCCGTCGCCACCACCGAGAAACCGCGCCCATGCTCGCCGACGCGCGCGGCTTCGATTTCGGCGTTCAGCGCCAGCAGGCTGGTCTGTTCCGCCAGTTTTTCCACGTCGAGCAGGAAGCCGTCGATCGCCTGCGTCCGGTTCTGCACGCCGTCGAGTTCGCGCACCATGTTGACGGAAAGATCCGCCACGCGCACCACTTCATCCGCCATCTTGTTGAGGCGTTCGTCCGAGACCTGAATGAAATCCTTCAAGGATTGAGGCACGCCGTCGCTCGCGGCGCCCTGCGTGCCTTCGAGCAGTTCCATCGCCTGCCGTGCCTGGATGGTGGCCTTGTTGATGACCGCTTCGAAACTGCTGGCGATGGTGCCGGTCGCCTGTTCCGTCTGCTTGATGACGGACTGAATCTCGCGGCGCAATACCAGAGCGGCTTCTGCGTAGCGCTGCCCCACGTCGACCCAGCGACGCATCAGATCGTCAACACGACGGCGCTGGTTGTCCGCTGCCATCGATTGCAGGACTTCGTCCACCTGTGGGATCTGTTCGATATCCTTGGACGGCGACATCAGCGCATCGACCTGTTCGAGCACCTGTTTGGCATCGTGCCCTTCGAGGACTTCCTCTCCTGCCCGCGGCGTGGTTTCGTCCTGTTTACGCGCGTAAAACGCCAGCACGGTGAGCGTGAGTACGGCGCACAAGCCGCTGCCCAGTGCCGCCCACCACGGCACAAACGCCACCGTCCACATCAATGAGACGGCCATGCCGACGGCGGCCCACAGCCACCACCGTGACCAGGATGTCATTCTTCCTGAAGTGGGCAGGTTGAATGAAAAGGGTCCGTTCATGACGCCATCTCGAGAATGGATTCAAAACCGAGCACGCGCGCGGCCTGCTGTAAAACCGGAGACGGGCTTTGCCACGTGATCGCGAGGCCGTGTTCCCGGGCGGCGCGGGTAAATCCGGCCAGCACCTGCATGGCGGCGGCATCCAGACGCTCGACACGGCTGCCATCGACCACCACCGCGGTGGCCGCGGCCAGCACCGTGCCCAGTTTTTCGTGCAGCACGCGGGCATCCCTGATGCCGAGCGCCGCCTCCAGCACCACGTGCATGGTGTCGGCGCTGTGCTCGATATGTACCGGATCCATGCTGTTTCCCATGACGACCCTTCCTTGTTGGGGTCTTGTATCCGCGTCTGTGCCCCTGGCCCAGGGGTGACCGGGCTTACTCCTTAATAGGATAGCTATAGCAATACCTGTGCCATCCTTGGGCCAAATAGCCCGGAATTCGCGGGAAAACAGCCAGGGACAGCAAAACTGGCCTGGTTAGGCCCGTAAATCAGGGCATGCCCAGTCGGGGCCCCGCGTTCAGAGCGGGGTCGGACCAGCAAGGGGAAACAGGTCTGGAATGCCCTGTCAGGGCGGGGTTGGCAGGAAATGTCAGCGGGGTCAGTGGGGCATGTGGTCCAGGATGACCTTTTTGACGGCCCCCAGTTCGGCCTTGACCTGGTGCAGCGGTCCGCGGCATTGCTGGATGGCGGTATCGGGGTCCTTGAGACCGTGGCCGGTCAGGGTGCAGACCAGCTTGCTGCCTTCCGGAATCTTGCCCGACTTGATGTCGCGCAGGGCACCGGCAATGGAAGTCGCCGAAGCCGGTTCGCAAAACACGCCCTCTTTTCCGGCAAGCAGTTTCTGCGCGGCAAGAATTTCCTCGTCGGTGCATTCATCAAACCAGCCTCCGGATTCTGCTTTGACCTTCCAGGCCTGATCCCAGGACTGCGGATGACCGATGCGGATTGCGGTAGCGACGGTTTCCGGGTTATCGACCATGGCACCGCGCAGGAAGGGCGCGGCCCCGGCCGCCTGGTAACCGACCATTTTGGGCCGGTCTTTCGTCACGGCGCCTTTGGCGAAGGTGCACTGGCCCTGGCAGAACGTGCAGGCGGCGGTGACGTCTTTGCCGGAAGCGGATGAATATTCGCAGTAGCCAATCCAGTGCGCCGTGATGTTGCCGGCATTGCCGACTGGCAGGCAGTGATAATCGGGCGCGCCGCCCAGTTCCTCGACGATCTCGAAGGCCGCGGTTTTCTGTCCCTGCAGGCGATAGGGATTGATGGAGTTGACGATCGTGACCGGCGCCTCATGCGCCACCTGTTTCACGAGTTCCATGCCGGCGTCGAAGTTGCCCTGAATCTGGATCACGACCGCACCATGGATCATCGCCTGCGCCAGTTTGCCGAGCGCGATCTTGCCGTCCGGGATGACCACGAAGCAGGTGATGCCGGCACGCGCGGCATAGGCCGCCGCTGCCGCCGAGGTGTTGCCGGTCGAGGCACAGATGATGGCACGGCTGCCCGCTTCCACCGCCTTGGTCACGGCCAGGGTCATGCCGCGGTCCTTGAAGGAACCCGTCGGATTGAGTCCTTCAAACTTGACGTAGATATCCACCTGCTTGCCCAGCGTGCGCGGGATGTTCTTGAGTTGGATCAGGGGCGTTGCGCCCTCGCCCAGGCTGATGATGCGGGTATCTTTCGAGACCGGCAGGCGGTCACGGTATTTTTCGATGAGGCCGGTGTAGCGATTACCAATTTTCATATGAATTTTTATATGATTCTGGAACGCAGATGAACGCAGATGAGGTAAAAAATTAAGCTGTTATTTTGACCAAGTTGATCTGTGTTTATGCTCGCGCCGTCCATGGCGCTCGCCCTCGCGTACGCTCAGGCCAGCGTCGCTGCGCTTCGCTGTCCAAATTTTGCTCCCGACAAAATTGTCTACGCATTTATCCGCGTTCATCTGCGGTTAAGTTTCTTATTTCCAATCGGCATTCAAATGCTCAAGGCGAATCCGGGCCACGTGCCCCTTGATGGAAGCCAGTTTCTCGATGCGGGCGATCGCCTCGTTCATGTTTTTTTCCCTGACGCGCTGCGTCAGGATGATGACCGGCACCGTCTCTTCGCCCCGCTGAGGCTCCTTCTGCAGGATCGATTCGATGCTGATACCGAGATCAGCCAGGATGCGCGTGACTTCGGCCAGCACCCCGGGCTTGTCCAGCGCGTGCAGGCGCAGATAATACGAAGTCTCCACCTCTTCAATCGGCAGAATCGGCAGGTCAACCAGCGCATCCGGCTGAAATGCCAGATGCGGCACGCGGTTGTTCGGGTCCACCGTCAGCGTACGCACCACGTCGACCAAATCGGCGACCACGGCCGAGGCCGTGGGTTCGGCGCCCGCGCCCGCGCCGTAGAACAGCATCGTCCCTATGGCATCGCCCTTGACCAGCACGGCATTCATGGCGCCGTCCACGTTGGCAATGAGCCGGCGCTCGGGAATGAGCGTGGGATGCACGCGCAGCTCCACGCCGCCGTTGGTGCGACGGGCAATGCCCAGGAGCTTCAGGCGATAACCCAGCTTTTCCGCGTATTGCACGTCCATGCGGGTGAGCTTGGTAATCCCCTCGGTATAGGCCTGTTTGAACTTGAGCGGTATGCCGAAGGCGATGGCGGCCAGGATCGTGAGCTTGTGCGCCGCGTCAATGCCCTCGACATCGAAGGTCGGGTCGGCCTCGGCATAGCCCAGGCGTTGTGCTTCCTTGAGCACGTCGGCGAAATCCACGCCCTTGTCGCGCATTTCCGTCAAAATGAAATTGCACGTGCCGTTGATGATGCCGGCCATCCATTCGATGCGGTTGCCCGCCAGGCCTTCCCGCACCGCCTTGATGATGGGAATGCCGCCGGCGACGGCGGCCTCGAAAGCCACCATGACGCCTTTTTTCTGCGCCTGCGCGAAGATTTCATTACCGTGCACGGCAATCAGGGCCTTGTTGGCGGTGACCACGTGCTTGCCGTTATTAATCGCGGCCAGCACCAGCTCGCGCGCCGGTTCGTAGCCGCCGATTAATTCAACCACCACCTCGATTTCAGGATTACGCACCACTTCATAGGGGTCCTGGACGAGTTTGAGGCTGTCGATCGGGCACGGGCGTTTTTTCCTGAGATCGCGCACCGAAGCCTGGGCAATCCGGATTTCACGTCCCGCGCGGCGAGAAATCTCCTGGGCGTTGCGCGCCAACACGCTGACCGTGCCGCAGCCCACGGTGCCGAGCCCGAGAATGCCGATTTTGACTGGCTTCATGTGTGTGATTTTTATCCGCAGATGGACGCCGATCTATAAAATATGGATGAACGCAGATTCAAAACAGAAAAATTAAAATAATCAAACAAATTGTCAGCGTTCATCTTCATATATATATCTGCGTTATCTGCGGTTCCAGTTTATTAATTCTTTGCCTGGCGCACGTCGAGCGATACATGATCCTTGCGGAACATCTCGCGGATGGAACGAATGGCCTGGCGCGTACGATGTTCGTTTTCAATGAGCGAGAAGCGCACATGGTCATCGCCGTATTCGCCAAACCCGATGCCGGGCGAAACCGCCACCTTCGCCTCCGTCAGCAGTTTCTTGGAGAAC
>MFTB01000005.1 GCA_001785195.1 Candidatus Muproteobacteria bacterium RIFCSPHIGHO2_12_FULL_60_33 | reverse complement strand
ATATTTTGTGGCGACCGTCGCATAGGTCAAACCTCGATGAGTCCCCCGGCAGAGCCGGGGGTTTACCTTAAACTGAATTACCACGCCACGGCATTCATTGTTTCGCTTTACGGACATGCTCTAAAATCACGTCATGATTCGGTGCTGTTGGCTGTTCGTGCTGTTACTTTTCCTGACGGGCTGCGCCACGCCGGAAGCGGAGATACTGAGCAAAGTTGAATCGTTCCCGCCCACGCTCAAGGTTGAAGTACTGCTCGATCGCCCCACGCGACCGCACAAAACCATCGCCATTCTGGGGGACATCTACGGAGGCGCTCCGGAAGAAGTCAACGAACGGCTCGCGCGCAAGGCACGGGAAATCGGCGCGGACGCCATCGTCATCGTCAGTGTGCACGACAAGTCCACCACGGATTGGCTGCTGGACGATCCCTATTACTATCCCCACGGTGTGTACTGGCCGCGCTACCGCCCCATGAGACACGCTTATCGCATCGTCCGCGCACGCGCCATCAAGTATCTCGAATGACCACCGAAGATCTGTGGCTGCAAGGTGGCGGCCTTGTCACCGGTCTGATTTTCGGCGTGGTCGTGCAACGCCAACGGGTCGGTTGCTTTCCTGAGCAGTTTAGGAAATTCTGTCACCACTGTAATTACACGGGGAGTAATTATGAGTACCAATACCCTGCTTGTGATCTTGCTGGTATGGTCAGTCGCTGGAGTGCTGGCGGCCATCGCTTTCGGCAAGGCGATTCAGGAAACCTCACCGGATGACGAAGAAAGCCTTGCTTCCTCCGTCGGCACGGTCAAATGCTTTCGCAAAAACAAAGCCAAGCCTCGTGATACATCGGCAGTCGAGCCGAAATCACGTCAAGGCTCGACAAAACGGCTGTCGGTGTAGCGTTACGCGCCGTTATCCGTGCTCGTCGGCAATGGCGAGCCGGGCATTACGTTCTTGTTGATATTCCACGACAACGTAATACGTGGCCGCTTTCCCGCATAGGGATTGACGCTGTGCACCAGCTGGCTCGGGAATATCAGCATGGTCCCGGCCGCCATGCCGGGAAAAAACGGCGTGGTCATGCAACCCTCCTGATGCTGACAGCAATTTCGCAGGCGCGGATCGACGAAACAAAAGCGCCCTGACTGGGAATCGTCCGGGTCCTCATCGCCGGGATCCAGACAATAGACCACACTGGCCGTCGAACGCAGGTGGCTGTGCGGCAGACAGTAATCGCCATTACGGTAGACATTGGCCCAGCTCAAATCGACAACCGCCTGCTCGCAGTCGAGCACCTTCCGGAACAGCGCCTGCGCGCGCACGGTAATCAATTCGGCCTCGGTGCTGGCCCACTTCTCCAGATGATGGATCTTGGTGCCACAGGCGCCGCGGAAATAACGCTTGCGCAGACGGTGGTTCTCCTCGAGCTCGAGAATCTTGGCGACAAGACGCGGGTGATATTCCTGGGTGTCAGCGAAGGTGATCTTGTGGATGGTGGGATCACCACATATTTCTGACTGACAGTCCTGCGGCCATACTTCGATGGCCTTCATGCCCAGCAGGATAGTTTCGCCGCTCATCGGGTTTTTGCGCCTCGCAACCGCTGGGGACGTATTCTGTCATGTAACGGGGTGAAGAAGAAATCCCGCCAAGGAATCGGTCAACCGGTTTCGAGCGTCACAAACGCCACGGCATGATCCTGCTCGTCCGCGAGACTGATGTGGGCGATGGTAATGGATTTTTCCTGCAGGAACTCCCGGGCACGGCCGCGAAATTCCAGCAACGGCTTGCCCTGCGCGTCATGGGCCACTTCGATGTCGTGCAATTGCACGCCACGGCTGAACCCCGTACCCAGAGCCTTGGCCGCCGCCTCCTTGGCGGCAAAACGGCGCGCCAGAAAATTGGCCTTGTTGCTGTTCTGGCGATATTCGTGCAACTCATTCGCGGTAAGAATGCGCGCGGCAAAACGTTCGCCAAAACGGTCTATGTCTTCCTGCATGCGCGCCACGCGCACAATGTCGGTGCCGATTCCAAATATCATGCAGAGCCTCTAGCAAAACGAAATAGACAGGATTAACAGGATTTTTCAGGATTCACAGGATTAAAATTTAGATACAAGAAAACCTGTTAATCGTGTTTTTAATCCTGTAAATCCTGTCTGATTTTCCCTTTTATTAGCTCTTAATCGCCGCTTCATACATCAGCCGTTTCATTTCGCGCACGGCCTCCGGCAGGCCGGTAAAAAGTGCGCGTGCGATAATGGCATGGCCGATGTTCAGTTCCGAAACACCCGGGATCGCAGCGACCGCCTGAACGTTGTGATAATTGAGGCCGTGGCCGGCGTTCACTTGCAACTTGAGATCGAGCCCCTGCTGCACCGCCTGTTCGATGCGCACCAACTCCTGCCTGCCCGCCTCGCCGGATTCCGCTTCCGCGTAGCGGCCGGTGTGAATTTCGATCACCGGCGCACCGGTTTTGGCGGCCGCCTCGATCTGGTCCGGATCGGCGTCCACAAAAAGCGACACGCGTATGCTGGCACCGGCAAGTTTAGCGCAGACGCCGGTGATCTTCTTAAGGCCGCCGACGACATCCAATCCGCCTTCGGTCGTCAGTTCCTGACGTCTTTCGGGTACGAGACAAACCTCGTGCGGATGGATACGGCAGGCGAACGCCACGATATCGTCGGCCACCGCCATTTCGAGATTCATGCGCGTCTGAACCAGACGTCGCAACACCTCGACATCCTGCTCCTGAATATGCCGGCGATCCTCGCGCAGATGCAGCGTGATGGCGTCGGCGCCAGCCTGTTCCGCTTCCAGCGCCGCCTGGACAGGGTCGGGATAACGCGTGCCACGCACCTGGCGCAAGGTCGCCACGTGGTCAATGTTAACGCCCAGCTTTATCAAGTCCCGTCTCCATAGCCGTCTCCATGGCACTCAAGGGAACAACACGCCGAAACAGCTTGCGGCTGTGCAGCGGCCGGTCACCCAGATGGCGCGCCAGCGCCGCGCGCATGAGCGCTTTGGCATCACGCAGGGCTACAGGGTCACTCAAGGATTCCTGTGCCAGTGCCAACAGACTTGACCCCCGTATCTGCACACCTTCCGTCGGCCGGTTCAGCTCCGGGTATGCCAGGCGCATCGGTCCGCGATCGAGAATGTAATCATACATGGCCCGGGTATCGATCGGGGTTTTGTCCTCGATATCCTGATCCAGGACCAGCCCGTATCCCAGCTCGCGCAACAGATTTTTTTCAAAAATTCGCAACACGGACTCATTGGAGGCGTCCCTCCGCAACTGTTGCAACGCCGCCTGATAGGCGTCAAATAACGCGTTGTGCGGATCATGGCGATGTAACAGCCGCAACAATACTTCATTCATATAGAAACCACAGTACAGTGCCGGACCTTCGAGTGAGTAACCCGGCCCATCCGTCTCGGCAGCGGTCAGCACAGCAAGCTCGCCTTTACCGCTCCAGCCGATGAGCAATGGCTGGAATGGTTTCAACACTCCGCGCAGACGGCTGCTGGCGCGCCGCGCTCCTTTGGCGATCAGTCCGATACGCCCGTGGTTGGCCGTGAAGACCTCCAACAGCAGGCTCGTTTCGCTGTAGTCACGCTGGTGCAGGACCAAGGCAGGTTGCTGGTGAACGCGCATCGATCAGGCCTCGTCGGTGTAACCGAGGCTGCGCAAGGCGCGCGCGTTGTCCGACCAGCCTTCGCGCACCTTCACCCACAGATGCAGGTGCACCTTGGCGCCAAAAAGCTTCTGCATCGCCAGGCGCGCGCGACTGCCGACGGTTTTGAGACGCTGACCGTCTTTCCCGATCAGGATGGGTTTTTGCCCTTCCTTTTCCACCCAGATCGTCGCTTCGACGTGTAGCGCCCCCTTCGTGCGCCTGAATTGCTCGATACTCACCGCCGTCGCATACGGGACTTCCTGCTGGAATCCGCGGAATATCTGTTCGCGGATAAGTTCCGATGCGAGAAAACGCTCGCCGCGATCGGAGATCTGATCCGCGGGATACAAGAAAGGCTGGTATGGCAGGTGTTTGAGAATGGCGTTTTCCAGATCGTCCGTATTGGCGCCGGTGCGCGCGGAGACCGGCACGATCTCTGCGAACTCCGATTTATGACTCAATATTTCCATAAGGGGGAGCAGCTTGGCGCGATCCTTGAGCTGGTCCAGCTTGTTGATGGCCAGAATCACGGGGACGCCCTGCTTGGCCACCAATTGCAGGGGGTATTCATCTGCTTTGGTCCAGCCGCTCGCGGCGATCAACAGCACGATGCAATCCACGCCGTGCAGGCTGGCGCCGGCCACGCGATTCAAATGGCGATTCATCACGCCCTTATTATCCGTGTGCAGACCGGGCGTATCCACATAAACAATCTGTGCGTGCTCGGTGGTCTTGATGCCCAGCAACCGGTGGCGTGTCGTCTGGGCGCGGGATGAGGTGATGCTGATTTTCTGCCCGACCAGCCGGTTCAAAAGCGTGGATTTACCCGCGTTCGGACGTCCGGCCAGCGTCACGAGACCGCTGCGCGTGGTCGTGACTGCCATCAGCGTTGGTGCAGCAGATTGAGTGCCTGGGCCGCTGCTTCCTGCTCGGCATGACGGCGGCTGCTGCCCTCGCCCCGCACGGGCCGATCGAGCACCGTCACATGACACTCGACCACGAAATTCTGGTTATGCGGCTCGCCGGTCACGTCCCGGACAAGATAGGTGGGTGTCGGCAGGGAAAGTTTTTGCAAATATTCCTGGAGTTGCGTCTTCGGATCCTTGGGGATGGAATGTGGATCCAGCCCCGCCAATTTGTCGCGATAGAGGTGCAATATGACGCGTGCCGCTTCCGCCACCGATGTGTCCATGCAGATGGCGCCGACTACCGCTTCGAGGGAATCGGCCAGGATCGAGTCACGGTCATATCCGCCGCTCTTTAGCTCGCCTTCTCCCAGTCTCAGGTGATTTCCAAGATCCAGGTCACGCGCCAGCGCCGCCAATGTTTCCTTTTTGACCAGACTGGCGCGCAGGCGCGTCAGCTCGCCTTCGTACAGGTTCGGATAACGATTATAAAGTTCGGAGGAGATGGCGAAACCCAGAACGCTGTCGCCCAGAAATTCGAGCCGTTCATAGTTGGCGGCGCTCTTGCTGCGATGCGTCAATGCCCGCTCGAGCAGTTCGGGCTGCCGGAAAGTGTACGCCAGCCGGCGGGAAAGCTCGGCGGACGTCTTATTCCGGGCCACGGACCTCGATGCTGTGATCGAAAGTGAGCAGCGCGGATATGTTGAGCAGCATCGGCGTCACCGATTCATAATTGATGCGAATGACCTTGGTTCTTCCCCTGGCCGTGACAGTGAGCGAATTATCCAGATTAAAATTGTCCGCGCTGTCAATTTCAAGCCGTTTGCGGATGGCCTCCTTGATTTCACCTATTGCCATTGTTCCGGCATCCGGCTGCCGGCCCAGGCTTTCCAGCGCACTCTTCACCTTGAAGTCATCCATGTAAGGCGGAAGCAGCTTGAAGAGTAAAAAAAGGGAAAAAGCCAGCGTGCCCAGGACAAAAAGCAAGCTCCACATGGTCATGCCCGCTTGGCGTTTTGGATTTTGCATCTTCATCTCCTTCAAAAATACCAAATCAGATAAAAACGTTAATAGATCGAATTGCCGATACGGTTCCAGACAACGCGCTCCCAGAACCACTTGTCCTGCCCCGCCACGTCCCAGCTGAACCAGATCAGGAAAGCCCTGCCTACCAGGTTCTGGTCCGGCACAAACCTCCAGTAGCGGCTGTCGTTGCTATGGTCGCGATTGTCGCCCATCACGAAATATTTTCCCGCGGGCACGACGATCTCCGGCAACGGATTATCCGGGCGATCGGTCGTCAGAATGTCATGCTTCACGCCGTCGAGACTCTCCGTCAACCGCAGCGCTTCGCCCCGGGCATCGCCTCCCGGGGCAAAAAAGTAAGGTCTCGCGTCGGCCTGCTCCATCAGTGTCCCGTTGATATAGAGCTTCTTATCCTTATATAGGATACGGTCGCCGGGAACGCCAACGACACGCTTTATATAGTTGATCGAGGGATTTCCCGGGAAACGGAAAACCGCCACCTCCCCCCGCTTCGGCTGGCCCGCTTCCAGAATCTTGTTATTGGCGACGGGCAGGCGCACCCCATAGGAGAACTTGTTCACCAGAATGAAATCGCCGATATAAAGGCTGGGCAACATCGAGCCGGAGGGAATGCGAAACGGTTCCACCAGGAAGGAACGGATAAAAAATACGATCAGGATGACGGGAAAGAAGGCGCGCGCGTACTCCACATATATCGGTTCCTTGCGCGCCAGCGAGGCTTCCTCGGTCTTGCCCGCCTCCGCCAGCGCCCTGGCGCGACGTTCGCGGCCTGCTGCCCACAGCCAACGGTCGAGGCCCCACAGGGTCCCGGTGCCAACCAGAATCAGCAGCATGATCAATGCGAAGTCCATGGGATTATTTCTGATCCACGCGCAGGACGGCGAGAAAGGCTTCTTGTGGAATTTCCACGGTACCCAGTTGTTTCATTCGCTTCTTTCCTTCTTTCTGTTTTTCCAGCAATTTACGTTTGCGCGTCGCATCGCCGCCATAGCATTTGGCGGTCACGTTCTTGCGCAAGGCCTTGACCGTCTCGCGCGCGATGATCTTGGAGCCGATCGCCGCCTGAATGGCGACGTCGAACATCTGCCGTGGTATCAACTCGCGCAACTTGCTCGCCAGCTCACGCCCGCGATACTGGCTCTGCTCGCGGTGCACGATCACCGACAGGGCGTCCACTTTATCGCCATTGATCAGCACGTCAAGCTTGCACAGGTCGGAGGCGCGGAACTCCACGAAATCGTAATCGAAGGAGGCGTATCCACGACTGGCCGACTTGAGCCGGTCGAAGAAATCGAGGACAACTTCATTCAATGGCAATTCATAAGTGAGCATCGCCTGGCGGCCATGATAGGTCATGTCCTTCTGGATGCCGCGCTTTTCCACGCACAATCCGATGACATTGCCGACGTATTCCTGCGGCACGAGAATGGTGGCGCGGATGATGGGCTCGCGGATTTCGACGATGCGGGACGGATCCGGCAGCTTCGCCGGATTTTCCACGAGTTGCGCCTCGTTCGCCGTCACCACTTCGTAGACCACCGTCGGGGCGGTGGTGATGAGATTAATCCCGTATTCGCGTTCAAGCCGTTCCTGGATGATCTCCATGTGCAGCATGCCGAGAAACCCGCAGCGAAAACCAGAACCGAGCGCCTGCGATGTTTCCGGCTCGTAGTGCAGCGAGGCATCGTTAAGCTGAAGCTTCGCCAGTGCGTCGCGAAAGGTCTCGTATTCCGAGGATTCCACCGGATACAGCCCGGCGAACACGCGCGGCTTGATCTCCTTGAAACCGGGCAAAGGCTTGTCCGCCGGACGATCCACGTGCGTGATAGTGTCACCGACGCGCGCGCTGCGTACGTCCTTGATGCCGGCGATGACATAACCCACTTCGCCGGGACCCAGCTCTTCCACCGGTTTGCGCTTCGGGGTGAAAATGCCGATTTGCTCGACGAGGTGATCGCGCTGCATCGCCATGAGACGGATTTTCTCCTTGGGTTTCAAGCGTCCGTCGATGACGCGCACCAGCGATACCGTGCCCAGATAGTTGTCGAACCAGGAATCAATGATCAACGCCTTGAGCGGGGCATCGGCCCGGCCCTTCGGCATGGGAATGCGCCGGACAATGGCCTCCAGGATATCCGCCACGCCTTCACCGGTCTTGGCACTGGCGCGAATGGCGTCCTTGGCGTCGATGCCGATGATGTCCTCGATTTCGTCGATCGCGCGCGCGGGATCGGCGGAAGGAAGATCGATCTTGTTCAATACCGGCAGGATTTCCAGATCAAGCTCAGCGGCGGTGTAACAGTTCGCCACCGTCTGCGCCTGCACGCCTTGGGAGGCATCCACCACCAGCAGCGCTCCTTCGCAAGCGGTCAGCGAGCGCGACACCTCATAGGAAAAATCCACGTGGCCGGGCGTGTCAATCATGTTCAGGCGGTAGGTCTGGCCGTCGCGTGCCGTGTAGTCGAGCGCAACACTCTGGGCCTTGATCGTGATGCCGCGCTCGCGCTCGAGGTCCATGGAGTCCAGCACCTGCGCCTGCATCTCGCGCGCCTCCAGGGCGCCGCACGTCTGGATAAACCGGTCCGCCAGCGTGGATTTGCCGTGATCGATGTGCGCGATGATCGAGAAATTCCGGATGCGTTCCTGGTTCCAGCTCACAAATGTAGCCCTGCTGCGCTCGTCTTGTCATTCACAAATGTCGCGACGCTCCCGCCGCACAGGCATCGGTGAAAACCGCCCGTGTCGAGGATGCGAAAAAGGCGCCAAAGGCGCCCGGGGTTCTGGTCTGTGTCAAAGTGATCAGGGCCGTGGCCTGTGGTTCACGTCCGCCCTGTGCGGCGTAGCATACCCTATTTCAAGGGCAGCATAAATATTCAGGGGCCGGACCGGTCCGCGGCGTCCAGGGCCAGAAACAGCGTCGCCATCCCGCGCCGCACCCGCAACACCGCGGGTCGCCCTCGACGTGCGTGCGCCAGCAGCCGGTGAAAACCGGCAACATCCGTGACACGCTTGCCGTCCACTTCCAGAATCACGTCGCCCGGACGCAAACCGGCATCGCGCGCGCGACCTTCCTCCACATCGTTCACGCTCGCGCCGTGGTCGATATCCAGTTCCCGCCGTTGCAGGCCCGTGATATCGCCCAAGGACAGCCCAAAGCGTGAGTGATCCTCCGGGCGGTCCTTCCCGGGCGGTGGCTGTGCCGGGGATTCTTCCTTGAGCTCGCCCAAGGTCACGACGACGGTCTGCATGCCCTGATCGCGCCGGAACACGCGAAAGCGGGCATGCGTTCCCGGCATCGAGAGTCCAACCAGGGCCGGTAGATCGGAAGAACGGTCAATGGCCTTGCCTTCGTACTCAACCACGATATCACCGGCGCGCAGGTCGGATTTTGCCGCCGGACTTTTCGGCAGAACATCCGCCACCAGGGCGCCGCGCGGCTTGTTCAGACCGTAGGCGCTCGCCAGCGCGCGCGATACATCCTGCAGGCTCACGCCGAGCCATCCGCGACGCACCCTGCCCTCGCTCTTGAGTTGCGCGCCGATGTTCATGGCGGCGTCGATGGGAATGGCGAACGACACACCCATGAAACCGCCGGTGCCGCTGTAGATCTGCGAGTTCACGCCGACAACCTCGCCCCTCAGGTTGAACAGCGGGCCGCCGGAATTGCCGGGATTGATAGGCACGTCCGTCTGGATGAATGACACGTAACTTTCATTCGGCAGTATTCGCCCCTTGGCGGAAACGATACCGGCCGTGGCGGAACTGTCGAAACCAAAGGGCGAGCCGATGGCCAATACCCATTCGCCTACTTGAAGCTTGTTCGCGTCACCGATGACAATCGTGGGCAGTCCGGTGGATTCGATTTTCAGCAGTGCGATGTCGCTGCGCCGGTCGGAACCCACCAGATGCGCGCTGAATTCACGCCGGTCATTCAACCGTACCAGGATTTCACGCGCGTTCTCGGTGACATGCGCACAGGTGATGATGTATCCATCCGGGCTGACGATGAATCCCGAGCCCAGCGAATTCTCTTCGGTGGGTTGCGCGTTTTCTCCGGGAAAAGGCCGGATAAAATCACGCGCATTGCCGTTCTCCGGCGCGGTCGTATCCGCTGAAAAGCCGGTTGGCTTCAGGCCGCGCGTGACGCTGATATTCACCACGGCGGTGCCGTGCACGGTGACCAGCCGGCTGAAATCCGGCAGCCCGCCGCGCGGTGCGGCGGCTAACGGGGCCGCGAGAAACAGGGCGAGAAGGACCGCATAACGAAAACTTGCCATCACGGAAATAGACAGGATTGAACTACTTCTATTGTAGTAACAGGAAATGCCCGCGTTTGTTTTTTGGTCCTTCAGGGTTTGGCGTGGGTATGACGCGTTTCTGTCCGGAAGCCATCCTTAAAACCCCCTCTCCCTTGAGGGGCGAGCCGGTGAAGTGCGATCGGTCCTGTGGACCGATCACCCGGCAAGCGGGCAACCAGGGAAGGTTGCCCTGGACTTTCCTGCGTAGCAGGAAGCGCGGCAGGAAAGGGGCGGGGTGAGGGTGAAAATCAGGCATGCACGCGACATTTCGCCCCTCACCCTACCTTGTTCTCGCCCGGGGTGCACAAAATCATGTGCACCCGCTCGGCGGGGAAAAGGTCCACTGGACCTTTTCCTCTTTCCACCTCGCCCCCGGAGGGGAGAAGGATTATCTATTCGAGATGGCTTCCGACCCGCACAAAAGTCGGAAGAGCCTATTTTTATTAAGGAAGGTCCGATTAATTATGATTATTTGACGCCAGGCGCAGGAGCGGTACAGGGATGTACCGGTTGCGGAGCCGAGGACGCAAAGGCGCAAGGAAAAAGCTCGGAAAAATAACTGAAAAAATCTTTGCGTCTTTGCGTCTCTGCGTTGAAAACTAATAAATCAGAGTTTCCTTAATCCTGTTAATCCTGTCTATTCATTGATTCGCGACCGGTGTCACCGATCCGCCGATCAGGGCAATGGTCTCCGCCGGGACCTCGCCGACCGTCGTAATCTGATAATCGTCCACGCGCGAGCCCAGCACATTCACCGCACCCATGTGGCTGGGTCCCAGCATGAAAGGCTTGCTGTCATCGCCACGCTTCTCCACAAACACGGACACCGCCGCCAGACCGTCCGTATAGACGAGATGTTCCACCGGACGCTTGCGCATCAACGCCTGGCGCGAAATGCGAGCGGAAAGCCGGAAGCCCTTGGGCAGGCGCGCCGCCACCCAACCAGGTTTCGTTGAAGTGGTTTTTTGATCATCGTCTTCGCGGTGCCAGACCATGCCCTCGCCGGCCACACCGGGCGCCAGCGCCGAAGCGGGAATTTTCGTGCCGATATTGATGTGCGTGAACATGAACTGTTCCAGGATTTTTCCCCGGGTATCGAGGAGATCGGCCTTCAACAAAAGGCCTGTCTCCTTGTCCGCCCACAGATGGTAACCATAGCGATACTGATCGACCGTTTTGACAATCACGAGCTGGGCCGGCCGGCCGGCGATACGCTCCATATTGCCCAGTCGTATCGCATAATAGCCATCAAGGTCCTGTATGCGCTCCGGCAATATGACCGGGAAGGTCTGGCTGTCGGCCTTGCGGTATTCCACCATCACCGAATTTTTGTCCGGCCAGTAACAGGTAACTTTGCGCTCATCCCGGATGATTTCACGCGGCGCGCCGTTGAGCGACACGAGCCGCTCGCGGGCCGCGCCATTCTCCACCTTGTGGATGATGCGCATGGCTTCGAGATGGGTCTCGTGCTGGTAAACAAAAACGCCTTCGTAATCGAGCCTGCGGGCCGCCTGGTTGATTTTCATCAGCCAGTCATGCGCGGCGTCACCGCCCAGTGCGGCGGTGCTGAAAACAAGATAGACAGGAAAAAAGATACGGCGAGTGAAGGTGCTAAAATTCATTTAGGGTTATCGTAACCGACGACGCGCACGTAAGGCATCATCCCTCCGATACTGGAGGACGAGGCAAATTCATTGTGCTCCACGAGGAAAGCATTGAGCGCGCTCTCCGCTTCCGGCTCTTTCGTGTCCCAGTGCGTGGTGCCGGCGCGGATGATTTTTTCCGGTGCGGTCTGAACCGCCGCCAACGGCGCAAGGGGCGCTGAGGCGGGACGGTTAATCCACTGCACCCCGGTAACAGCAATGGCCGCGACGGAGGCGGCTATCGCCAATGTTCCGGCGAGCCGGGTGATTTTCTGGCGTCGAAAAGAAGCGACATTGGCGGGCTCCATCCCGATTCGCGCTGCCACGCGTGTCGCCATGTCTTGTGGAACAAACATACTCAGGTCCTGGTGCAGCGCTGAACGTACCAAATGATAACGCTCCCAGGTCCGGCGCAAGTCAACGTCCTTTTCGAGCGCCGCCATGACGCGGCGCTCATCCAGGTCGTCGAGTTCGTTGTCCACCAGCGCGGACAACTTTTCTTTCATGTCATCGGTGTTGCTCATGTTCATTTCTCCAATAAAGGCCGCAATTCCTGATCGACCGCCTCGCGCGCGCGAAAGATGCGCGAGCGCACGGTACCGATCGGACAATCCATGACCTGCGCGATTTCCTCGTAACTCAGGCCCTCGAACTCGCGCAGGGTAATCGCCGTGCGCAGATCCTCCGGAAGCCGCTCGATTACCCGGCGCACGGTATTGGCGATTTCGTCTGCCAGCATCTGTCGCTCCGGTGTCGCCAGCTCGCGCAGGCTGGCGCCGCCGTCGGCAAGCTCCGCGCTTTCAATTTCCATGTCCGTTCCGGGCGGGCGCCGTCCTTGCGATTCCAGATAATTCTTCGCCGTGTTCACGGCGATGCGGTACAACCATGTATAGAACGCGCTCTCGCCCCGAAACCCGCCGATGGCGCGGTAGGCCTTGATGAGGGCCTCCTGCGTCACGTCTTCCACCTCGCGCCGATCGCGCACATAGCGCGAGATCAGCTTGGCGATCTTGTGCTGGTATTTCCGGACCAGCAGGTCAAAGGCGGTTTTGTCGCCCTTCTGCACCCGGATGACCAGCTTCTGGTCAATGCTGCGCTCACTCATGGAGATCGCTCCCCATGCGCGCGATGCCGGGTTTACCCGTCACTAAGAGACCATGACGGGAGGCTAAAGTTCGCTGGCAAGGCCTTAAAAAGGGGGGATTTTTATTCAATTTTCCGTCCCTGAAGACGCCCGGGCTCTGTCAATGTGGCCCGACTCGTGTCGATAGGATATCGTAAACGCCACCAACGTGCCCTGTCTTCGCCCACATCCCGCATGACCACACCGCAGTTCTCCGATGTCCTGATTATCGGCGGCGGCATCGCCGGCCTGAGCCTCGCTTTGCGCATCGCGGACAAGGCGCGGGTCACCATTCTGGCCAAGGCCGCGCTTACCGAAGGCTCCAGCCTCTATGCCCAGGGTGGCGTCGCCGCGGTACTGGACGGAGAAGTAGACAGCTTCGAATCCCACATCCAGGACACGCTCGACGCCGGCGCCGGCCTGTGTCATCGGGACACAGTTGAATTCACCGTACGCGCAGGACCGGCGGCGATCCGTTGGCTTATCGACCGCGGTGTGCCCTTCAGCCGGGAAAAACAAACTAATGGTGAAATGGAATATCATCTCACGCGCGAAGGCGGACACAGCCACCGACGCGTGATCCACGCCGCCGATGCCACCGGCCGCGCCATGGAAACCACGCTGGAAGGCCTGGTGCGCCGGCATCCGAACATCACGTTGCATGAAAATCATATCGCCATCGACCTTATCACCAGCCAGAAGCTCGGCCGCCCGGGACCCAACCGCAGCCTCGGCGTGTACGCCCTCGACAAGGAAGACGGCCATATCCGCGCCTATGGTGCCCGGTTTGTGGTGCTGGCCACCGGCGGGGCCTGTAAGGCCTACCTCTTCACCAGCAACCCGGACACCTCAACCGGCGATGGCATTGCCATGGCCTGGCGCGCCGGCTGCCGCGTGGCCAACATGGAGTTCGTCCAGTTCCACCCGACCTGCCTGTACCACCCGCGCGCCAAGTCGTTTTTAATTACCGAAGCCGTGCGCGGTGAAGGCGGAAAGCTCACGCTGCCCGACGGCAGGCCCTTCATGCAAAACCACGACCCGCGCGGTGAACTGGCCTCGCGCGATATCGTGGCGCGCGCCATCGACTATGAAATGAAACGCGGCGGCCTCGATTACGTGCACCTGGATATCAGCCACAAGCCGGCGGATTTCATCAAAGATCGCTTCCCGACGATTTATGAACGCTGCAAGGTATACGGCTACGACATCACGCGCGAGCCGATCCCGGTGGTGCCGGCCGCGCACTACACCTGCGGCGGTGTCATGACCGACCTTGCCGCCCGCGCCGATCTCGACCGGCTTTACGCCGTCGGCGAATGCGCCTTCACCGGCCTGCACGGGGCCAATCGCCTCGCCAGCAACTCCCTGCTGGAATGCCTGGTGTTCGCCAAGGCCGCGGCCGAGGATATCCTGAAGCTAATGCCCTCCGCCGGGCCGGTCCCGGAAGGCCTGCCGGCCTGGGACGAGAGCCGCGTCACCGACCCCGATGAACAGGTGGTGGTGTCGCACAACTGGGATGAACTGCGCCGCGGCATGTGGAGCTACGTCGGCATCGTGCGCACCACCAAGCGCCTGCAACGGGCGCAGCACCGGGTGGAGATGCTCAAGGAGGAAGTCCGGGAGTTCTACAGTAACTTTAAAGTTACGAACGATCTCATTGAGTTGCGTAACTTATTATTGGTATCGGAGCTGATCATTCGCTCTGCCCTCGCACGCAAGGAATCGCGTGGTCTCCACTTCACCCGTGACTATCCGAAATCCTTGTCAGAGACTCCACAGGACACCGTCCTCACGCCCCCACCGCATGAAGTTTCAGGGCGACGCGCCAACGCCTGAACGGCTCCGGTTCGACCGCATCCGCGGCAATCACCAGGTTCACCGGCCAACGCCGGCTCTCCAGCCGCAGTGACATCAGCGTCAGCCAGGGATGCACGAAACGGCTGGTGATCTGCACCGCTTGCCATGCCTCGCTGCCGGCAAAGCGCGCCGAAGCCTGCCCTTCGTTATCCAGTTCAATGGCGGTTATGGCCAGAGGGCCGGAGCGCCGGGCATGGGTGACCAAGGAATAATAAAGACTCCACCCGAGCATTCCCCATAGACCCAGACGCACGGGCCAAGCCATGGGAACGGCGGCCACCAGCACCATGCCGCCCAGATGCGCAGCCAGAAAAATCCCGGCCAGCAGGCGAGAAACTTTTATGTTTAAAATCAGGTTAGTTTCTGATTTTTGAGACAAGTTGCATTAACTCTTTTTCGGGTGGGTTTTGCTTGCCCTGCACATAGGCCAGCAGGGTTTCGTCCGGGGTCGCCAGCAGTTTTTCGAATGCCGCCTGCTCGACGGGCGAGAGGCCGGCATAGCGCTGATCGAGAAAATCCTTGAGCAGCACATCCAGCTCCAGCAGTCCGCGCCGGCAGCGCCATTTCAGTCGATCGAATTGACGCGCGTCTTGCGCGCTTCGGCTCGCCCCCTTCTCCCCTGGAGGGAGAAGGGATGGGGATGAGGGGGAAGACGATTCACCCATCACAATACACGTTTGGCCAGCATCAGCTTGATATGCCCGATGGCCTTGGCCGGATTCAGCCCCTTGGGACAAACCTCGGTGCAGTTCATGATGGTGTGGCAGCGGAACAGTTTATAAGGATCTTCCAGGTCATCGAGGCGCTCGCCGGTCGCCTGATCGCGGCTGTCCGCCAGGAAGCGACAGGATTGCAGCAATGCCGCGGGTCCCAGGAACTTGTCGGGATTCCACCAGAATGACGGGCAAGCCGTTGTACAACAGGCACAAAGTACACACTCGTAAAGGCCGTCCAGCTTGTCGCGATCCGCGGGCGACTGGAGCCTTTCAATCTCCGGCTCCGGGTCATGATTGATCAGCCAGGGCTTCACCGCCCGATATGAGGCGTAAAACTGGCTTAAATCCACAATCAGGTCGCGCACCACCGGCACCCCCGGCAGCGGCCTGAGTTCAATGGGCTGCCTCAGGTCCTCAAGCGGGGTAATGCAGGCCAGCCCATTGCGACCGTTGATATTCATGCCGTCCGACCCGCATACCCCCTCCCGGCACGAGCGCCGGAAACCGAGACTGTCGTCCTGCTGCCTGAGCAGGAGCAGCGCATCCAGCAGCATCACCGCCCCGCTGTCGTCGGGCAGTTCATAGGCCTGCATGCGCGGTTTGTTATCGGTTTCAGGGTTGAAGCGATAAATCGAAAATCGCATGCACCGAGTTTAGCCCGTAAGTCCTGCCGGGACTACACCAGAAACGGCTTGAGGAATGCGAGTTTTCCCGCGAAAAACCAGGATGACTTTTTCAGAATTGTTCTTCGAAGAGTGACCAGTAATCCCCGTATTTAGCGCCTTTAGTCGGCCCGCCGCGAATCCCGCCTAGGAGAACGCGATTTCCTCCTCATAATTAAGGAGCATTCCCGAAAAAATGAACACTTCCGTAATTCACGGTGGGAGAATTTTATGAACAGTTGGCAGGCGCTGATGATCTGGCCGGAAAATCTCTTGTTGTCATTGCTGGTCCTGTTTTTTGCGGCCGTCCCGATTCTGTACGGCGCGCGCCAGGCGATGCACAGCCTGTTGCACGCCATGTTCCGCGGCATCAGCAACCCGCTGCGCCTCCTGTCGCGCTGGCTGTTCAAGACCGCCGATACGCTGCGCGAGCGTAACAAGCTCGTGCTGCTGTCGCGCGGCAGCGAGGAAATCTCGCACAGCATTGTCAAGGAATTCGACCGCGTCACCAATCTGGTCGAGCGTGATCTGCACGGCTACCCCGCGCTGCAACGCAAACTCATGGACGAGATCACGCGCATCGAGGAGGAATTTCAGAAGTGCGGTGAAGTTCCTCCGCCTCCGCCGGAATGGACCAAGGCCGTGGCCGCCATTGCCAAGATCAAGCCCTCCAGCGACGGTCTGGTGGAAAGGATACTGGAAGACATCAGCAACTCCATCGAGGAGATCTACGAGAAAGTCACCGCCGAGTATCGCGAGTCATCCAAGCAGCGTCATAATATTCTGAAAAACTTCATGCCGTTCTGGCGCTCGGTCGACCGCACCCTGAAAAAGGTCGACAAGGACCTCACCGGCATGCAACAGAGCGCCGCCAAGATTGACGAGCAGGTGGAGAAGTACAAACAGATCCATGCGAAGAGCGAAAAGGCCGAACATTCGCTGACCTCCTCCTCCACGATCCTGTTCGTGATTTCGCTGCTGGCGATCATGATCGCCGCGGGCGGTGCCTTCGTGAACTTCTGGCTCATCGAACGCCCGATGGCCGCCATGGTCGGCGGGTCCGAATACATCGTCGGCGATATCCAGGCGTCCTATCTGGCGGCGATGGTGATCATCTTATTCGAAACGCTGATGGGTCTGTTCCTGATGGAGTCGCTCGGCTACACCCACCTGTTTCCGCTCAACAACATCAACAACCGCATGCGCCGCTGGCTGGCGTGGATTTCCTTCGGCATTCTGCTGGTGCTCGCCGGCGTCGAAGTGGCGTTGGCGGTGATGCGCGACATGATCATTTCGGCCGATATCGCCTTGAAACAGGAGCTGGCCGGCGGCGCGGTTACAGCCGCGGTGACCAACTCCTGGGCGCTCGACATTCCCAAGGCCGCCCAGATGATCCTCGGCTTCACCCTGCCCTTCGCGCTGGCCTTCGTGGCCATCCCGCTGGAGTACCTGATCCATTCCGGGCGCACGGTATTCGGCGCGCTGCTGGTGCTGGGCATCCGCGGCCTGGGTTTTGCCATGCGTTTCATTTCCAGCATGGTGCACCAGATCGGCAAGGGCACGGAGCATCTTTATGATGCGGTCATTTTCCTGCCGTTGATCATCGAGCGTGCCGTACTGAATCGTGGTCCACGTCAGGCTGCGCTGCCACCGGGAAGCTCGGGCAGTGTCGCCGCGTTTCCCAAGCACGGGGAGCATGTACTGTGAGCCGGCGCCTTTGGATTGTTCCGCTTCTGGCCTTAGCCCTGTTAGCGACCTCCTGTGCCGACTCGCGGAGCCACGCGCAAGCAGTCTACATGCTGGTAGACACCTCGGGCACGTATTCGCAGGAACTCGACAAGGCCCAACGCGTCGTGAGTTACCTGCTCGGCACCCTGAAATCCGGTGACTCACTGGCCGTGGCGCGCGTCAAGAGCCGCAGCTTCACCGAGAAGGACATCATCGCCAAGGTGACCCTGGGCAAGGACCCGATGCAGATGAACAACCAGAAACGCGGCTTCGCCGACAAGATCGGGACCTTCAAGGCCGACCTCAAGAAAGGCAGCGCCTACACCGACATCACCGGCGGCATCATCCAGGCCTCGGAATTCCTGAACGAGACCGGGGCCGGACAGAAGACCATTCTGATCTTCTCCGACATGCAGGAGGAACTCGACTACAAGA
>MFTB01000004.1 GCA_001785195.1 Candidatus Muproteobacteria bacterium RIFCSPHIGHO2_12_FULL_60_33 | reverse complement strand
GCGCGGCCAGCAGCGCCGAAACGAGGAACGCGGTTTTGACGCCGTAGAAACTCCACAGCCCGCCGATCAACAATCCCGCCGGAATCGCGGCCATGCCCACGAGCATGTGAAACCAGCCGAAGGCGGTGCCGCGTTCGGCCGGTGTGGCGAGGTCGCGCACCAGCGCGCGCTCGGCGCCTTCGGTCAAACCAAAATAGAATCCGAGCGCAAGACTCCAGGCCCACAGCATCAGCGGTTTGGCCACGAAGGCGAGCGCCAAAAGCGTCACGGCGTAGACCATCCAGCCGGTCAGGATCAGCGGCCGGCGTCCGACGCGGTCGGTGTGGCTCCCCGCCTGTTGGGCAATCGCGGCCTTGACGACATGCATCGCCGCCCACAGCAGCAGCAGTTCGACCACCGGCATGCCGATCTCGTGGCCGCGCAACAGCAGGAAGGTTTCGGGAATTTTTCCAAGCGTGAAGAAAGCCAGCACCGCGAGATAACGTCGTGAAATCGGACTCAGCCGGGCCCAGCTCAGGGGAGCGCGTTCGGCGGACAGGGGCACCGGGCGCGGCGCTTCCTTGATGCCGAAGGCGAACAGACACACCGCCAGCATGCCGGGAATGGCGGACAGCGCGATCACGACATCGAGCCGCGTTGTGCCCCAGTACACGATGGCTGCGGCCACGAGCGCTCCCAGCACCGCGCCCGCGTGATCGAGCGCGCGCGTGAATCCGTAGGCGCGACCCGCGATGCCGTCGTCGATCGCATCCGAAATCAGCGCGTCGCGCGGCGCGGTACGCACGCCCTTGCCGATGCGATCGGTGACGCGAATCGAGAGCACAGTGAGCCAGCTGCCAGAGATGCCAATCAGCGGACGCACGATATTCGATAGCAAATAGCCGAACACGACATAGGGTTTGCGCCGGCGACCGTAGAGATCGGAATGGCGCCCGGCCCAGAGCTTGAGCAAATTGGAGACGGTGTCGGCCACGCCCTCGATCAGCCCGAGCGCCACCGGGCCGGCGGCCAGCACCGTGGCAAGCAGCAGCGGAATGAGCGGCACCACCATCTCGCTCGCGAAATCGTTGAGCAGGCTGACCACGCCGACGATGATGACGGTACGCGGCAGCGTCTTGCGGCCGTAGCCGGTTGCCTCTGCTTTCAAGGGGAGATTTCGCGCATATCGATACGCCTACTTTAGCGGAGGCTTTTGCGGCAGGCAAAAAAGCATGGCCGTGCCATGCGCGGCGAGAGCCTGGGGTGGCGGATATTTATCGGTTTTCCCTCTGTGGTAAGGTAGGGCGGTCATGATTCCTGCTGTGTCCACGGCAGCTTATGGAGGAGATCGTCATGAATCGCCGGCTTTCGTTGTTCGCCTCGCTCGCCATTTTCCTCGGCGTTGTTTTTTCTCCCACCCTCACTCATGCCAAAGACATCGTGGTGGGCACGTCGGTGGCGCTGACGGGCAAGCACGCGCGCACCGGGCAGGAACAGTTGCAGGGCTTTCAGATGTGGGTCGAGGAGGTCAACGCCCGCGGCGGGTTGCTCGGTCAGATTGTGAAGCTGGTTTATTATGATGACGAGTCCAAGCCGGAGACCGGCACGAAGCTTTACGAAAAACTCATCACCGATGACAAGGTTGATTTGCTCATCGGTCTGTATTCTTCCAGTGCCACCTCGGCCGCCAGCATCGTGGCCGAGAAGCACAGCTTCCCCATGGTGTCCTCCGGCGCCTCGGCGAGCGAGATCTGGGAGCGTGGCTTCAAGAACACCTTCGGCCTGTACACGCCGGCCGAGCTCTACATGGACCAGATTCTCGAGTTCGGCAAGTCCAAGGGTCTCAAGAAAATCGCGCTGATTTATGAAAACACTGAATTTCCACGCGGCGTCGCCAGCGGCGTCAAGACCAAGGCGAAGCAACTCGGCATGCGGATCGTGTTCGAGGAGGAATACGGCAAGGCCTCGACCGATTTCTCCTCTATGATCATCAAGATCAAGGCCAAGAAACCGGACATGGTGATCGGCGGTTCCTACCTGCCGGACTCCACCACCTTCATGCGTCAGGCAAAAGAGAACCGCCTGTATTCAAAGATATTCGCGTTTGCCGTGGGCCCCGGCCTGCCTGACTTCGGCCAGGACCTGGGTCTCGACGCCGAAGCTGTCATGGGCAACACCCAGTGGGAGCCCACACTCAAGCTTCCCGGCGCGAGTGAATTTTCCGCGAAATACAAGACCAAGTACGGTCTTGAACCGGGTTACCACGCGGGTGGCGGTTATGGGGCGGGTTACGTACTCGAAGCGGCGGTCAAGAAGGCCGGCACGACGGACCGGGACAAGGTGCGCGCGGCGCTGTTCGCGCTCGACACCGTTAACGCCTTTGGCCGCTTCAAGGTGGACGCGAGCGGCAAGCAGATCGGCAAGCCGGGCTACACAGTGCAATGGCTCGGCGGCGAGCGCCATATCGTTTTGCCGGTCGAGGCCGCGACCGCCAAGGTGGCCTATCCGTTCAAGGACTGGGGCAAGCGCTAGAACCTACCTCAAAATGCTCTAAACCGCGGATAGAAGTGGCGCAGGAGGAGTGGTACAGGGAAGTACCGCTTACGGAGCCGAGGATGCCATGCGCCGATTACGGAGCTAAGGAAGCTCTGATCAAGTCTCCCGTTCGCCCTGAGCTTGTCGAAGGGTGAACGGGAAATGCCGTAAATGTCAGGCGATTCGTCCGTTCGTGGTTCGACAGGCTCACCACGAACGGACTTAATCAGGGCTTCCCTAAGGACGCAAACGCAGATACACCAAACAATTTGAAACCATCTGCGTTCCTCGTCCCGAAGGGCGCGAGGGGGGCTGGGAAGTTCCGTCGCGCCATACTGAGGGCCGGCGCACACTTGAAACGCAGATGAACGCAGATAAAAGAGATAAACGCGAATTTATCACATGAATTCTTCGTATATCTGCGTTAATCCGCGTTTAAAGTATTGTGAGGTAGGTTCTCATCAAAGGGCGTGTAGCTTATTTCCAGAATGGTGTACACCGTTTGACCACGGGGCAGCGACACGGTCACTGCGTCATCCGCGGTTTTCTTGAGCAAGGCCCGGGCCAGCGGAGAGTCGATGCTTATAAAGCCTTTGTTGAGGTCGGATTCATCCGGACCCACGATGCGATATTCAGCGACGTCGCCGCTTTCGCTTTGCAACCGCACCCACGCACCGAAATAGACGCGCGAGGTATCGGACGGCGGCCGGTCCACGATCACCAGCGAATCGAGCCGTTTCTGCAAAAAACGTATGCGCCGGTCTATTTCTCGCAATTGTTTTTTGCCATAGATGTATTCGGCGTTCTCCGAGCGGTCGCCCTGGGCGGCGGCTTCCGACACTGCCTGCGTCACCTGCGGACGTTTCACACGCCACAGATGATCCAGTTCCTCGCGCAGACGTTGCGCGCCTTGCGGTGTAATGTAGGCCGAGCTTTTAGCCGGTGGAAGACGGTTTCTGCCCATGGCGCGGGATTATATCCGGCCCTGATGGCAGGGTAAGCTAATATTGAAGAATAATTTAGAGTCGCTGATAAAATGAAATGGACAGGATTAAGGAAATTCTGATTTATATGATTACTCAACGCAAAGGCGCCAAGGCGCAGAGAAAAACTTCAAGGATAACAAACACAAAAACCTCTGCGTCTCCGCGTCTCTGCGTTTAAAACTCATTTAATCAGACCTTCCTTAACAGGATTTACAGGATTAAGGATTTTAGAAAACAGAAATCCTGTTAATCTTGTTTTTAATTCTGTGAATCCTGTCTATTTTTTCTTTTTGTTTAGGGTTTTTGGCAAGGGAGGAAAATCGTGGGCCAGGACAAGCCGCACCGGACAGTGGACACCTCGGGCACGTGCTGCCCGGAACCGCTCATGCAGGCGCACCGCGCCATCAAGACCATGCAGCCGGGCCAGGTGCTGGAACTGATTTCTACCGACATCGGTTCGCGCATGGACATCCCCGCGTGGTGCGGCCGCACCGGTCATGAACTGCTGCGCACAAAAGAAGACGGCAAAACCTTCCGTTATTACGTACGCAAGCGCGCTTAAATATTTTTTCCAGGCTTTCCAATGCGGTAGCTTTGCCACAGGAGATAAGCGGCGGGAATAACGGCCAGCGTCAGAATGGCGACGCTCAGCATGCCGCCGACCATGGGCGCGGCGATGCGCTGCATCGCCTCCGAGCCGGTGCCGGTGCTGAAAAGGATCGGCAGGAGTCCCGCGATGATCGCGGCGTTGGTCATCATGATGGGACGGACGCGCATCAGCGCCCCTTCGATGACCGACTCGTGAATGTCCTCGCGCGTGATCTGCTCGCCGCGCGCCGCGCACGCCTCCTGCCGGTGTTTGAGCGCCTGATCGAGGTAGGCAAGCATCACCACGCCGATCTCGGCCGCGACGCCGCCGAGCGCGATGAAGCCCACCGCCACGGCCACCGAGAGGTTATAGCCGAGCAGGTACAGCAGCCAGAAACCGCCGACCAGCGCGAGCGGCAGCGTGGTGACGATGATCAGCACCCCCATGACGTTGCGGAAGTTGAGGTACAGCAGAAACAGGATGATCGCCAGGGTGAACGGCACGACGATGGTCAGGCGTTCCATGGCGCGTTGCAGGTATTCGTACTGGCCCGACCAGACGACCGAATAGCCGGGCGGGAGCTTGACCTTCTCCGCGACCGTCTTTTGCGCCTCCGTGACATAGGAACCGATGTCGCGATCACGGAAGTCCACGTAGATCCAGCCCGAGAGCCGCGCGTTTTCGCTGCGGATCATGTCCGGGCCGTCGGCGATGCGCACGTCGGCAACGTCGGCGAGCGGGATCGGCACGCCGCTCATGGTGGGGATGGGCAGGCTCCGCAGCCGCTCGAGCGAATCGCGCAGGTCGGCCGGGTAGCGCAGGCTCACGGGATAGCGCTCGCGCCCCTCGATGGTTTCGGTCACGTTCATGCCGCCGACCGCGGTCTCGACCGTGTCCTGGATGTCCATGATGTTGAGCCCGAAGCGCGCCGCGCGGTTGCGATCGATCTTCACGTCCACGTAGCGCGCACCGGTGAGCCGCTCGGCGTAGACCGAGGTGGTGCCGGGGACGGCGCGGATGACTTGCTCGATCTCGCGTCCGACCGCCTCGATGGTCGCGAGCGACGGCCCCATGACCTTGATGCCGACCGGCGTGCGGATGCCGGTGGTGAGCATGTCGATGCGCGTCTTGATCGGCGGTACGATGACGTTGGACAGCCCCGGGAACTTCGTGAGTTCGTACATCTCCTGGATGAGCTTTTCCGTGGTCATGCCCGGGCGCCATTCGGATCGGGGCTTGAGCTGGATAGTGGTCTCGAACATGGACAGCGGCGCCGGGTCGGTCGCCGATTCCGCGCGACCGGCCTTGCCGAACACCGTCTTCACCTCCGGAAGCGTCATGAGCAAGCGGTCGGTTTGCTGCAATATCTGTTGCGCCTTGCCGGCGGAAAGACCGGGCAGGGTGGTCGGCATGTACAGCAGGTCGCCCTCGTCCATGTCCGGCATGAACTCGGTGCCGACCTTCATGATCGGAATGGCGCCGAGCGCGATGAGCACGGCCGCCCCGGCGATCACCTGCTTTGGGTGCGCTAGCACCCAAGCGAGCATCGGACGGTAGGCGCGCAGCAGCGCGCGATTGACGGGGTTCTCGTGCTCGGAGCGGATGCGGCCGCGGATGAAGAAGCCCATCAGCACCGGCACGAGCGTGATGGAGAGGCCGGCGGCCGCGGCCATGGCGTAGGTCTTGGTAAAGGCGAGCGGCGCGAACAGCCGGCCCTCCTGCGCCTGTAGCGCAAATACCGGCAGGAAGCTCACGGTGATGATGAGCAGCGAAAAGAACAACGGGGCGCCGAGTTCCTCCGCCGCCTCCTGGATCACGACCCAGCGGTTCTTGTCGGTCACCTTTTCGCGTTCGAAATGTTTGTGCACGTTCTCGATCATGACGATCGCCGCGTCCACCATGGCGCCGATGGCGATGGCGATGCCGCCGAGCGACATGATGTTGGCGTTGATGCCCTGGCTGCGCATCACGATGAAGGCCGCCAGGATGCCGATCGGCAGCATCACGATGACGACCAGCGCCGAGCGCAGGTGGAACAGGAACGCCACGCACACGAGCGCGACGATCAGGAATTCCTCGATGAGCGTGCCGGTGAGGTTGCGGACCGCGCGCTGGATGATCCCGGAGCGGTTGTAGGTGGTGACGATCTCCACGCCTTCCGGCAGGCTCTTTTTGAGACTGTCGAGTTTCTGCTCCACCGCCTTGATGGTGGCGAGCGCGTTCTCCCCGTAGCGCATCACGATGATGCCGCCCGCGACCTCGCCCTCGCCGTTCAATTCGGTGATGCCGCGGCGCATCTCGGGGCCCATGCGGATCTCGGCGACCTGCTCGAGGCGGATGGGCGCGCCCGCCGAGGTGAGCCCGAGCGGGATCGCGCGCAGGTCTTTGAGGCTCTGCACATAGCCGCTCGCGCGAATCATGTACTCGGCCTCGGCCAGCTCGATCACCGAACCACCCGATTCCTGATTCGCCTTCTCCACCGCCATGCGCACGTCGGGCAGCATCAACCGGTACGCGCGCAGCTTCGCCGGGTCCACGACGATCTGGTACTGCTTGACCATGCCGCCGACCGCGGCGACCTCGGACACGCCCGGCACGGTGCGCAGTTCGTATTTCAGGAACCAGTCCTGCAATGCGCGCAACTGCGACAGGTCGTGTTTGCCCGTGCGATCCACCAGCGCGTACTCGTACACCCAGCCCACGCCCGTGGCGTCCGGCCCGAGCGCGGGTTTGGCCGCGCGCGGCAGCCGCGGGATCACTTGGGAGAGATACTCGAGCACGCGCGAGCGCGCCCAGTAGATATCGGTGCCGTCCTTGAAGATGATGTAGACGAAGGAGTCGCCGAACATGGAGTAGCCGCGCACCGTGGTGGCGCCCGGCACCGACAGCATGGCGGTGGCGAGCGGGTAGGTGACCTGGTCCTCCACCACCTGCGGCGCCTGGCCCGGGTAGCTGGTCTTGATGATGACCTGCACGTCGGACAGGTCGGGGATGGCGTCGAGCGGCGTGCGCGCCACGGCAAACAGGCCGAAAGCCACGAGCATGGCCGTTATCAGCAGCACGAGGAAGCGATTGTGGATCGACCAGCGGATGATGGCATTAATCATGGGGTGTATTCCTAATATTAAGAACTACTCAACGCGGAGGCGCAGAGAAGAGTTCATGAATATTCAACGAAAAAAATCTCTGCGTTTCTCTGCGCCCTCAGCGTCTCTGCGTTGAAAATTCATACAACTCATTTTTCGACGGCCTCCATGCGCTGGAAACTGGCGCGCACGCTCGCCTCGGAGTCGATCAGAAACTGGCCCGAGGTCACGACGACATCGCCCTCCTTGATACCGTGGCGAATTTCGATCCAGTCATCCGACTCGATGCCGGGCGTCACCTCCACCGGCTGGAAGCGCCCGGAGCCCAGGGCGAGCACCACGGCATTGCGGCTCCCGGTGCGGATCAGCGCCTCGCGCGGGATAAAGAGTGCCTGCTTGCCGGCGGCTGTGCCCAGGATCGTGACCTCGGCGAACATGTTGGGCTTCAGGACGGCATCCGCGCGGCTCAGACGCAGGCGCGCTTTAAGCGTGCGTGCGCCGATGTCCACGTCCGACTCGATCTCCTCGATCACGCCGCTCCAGGTCCGGTCCGGCACGTCGGCCACGCGCACCTCGGCGCGGTTCCCGGCGCGCACGAAACTCGCGTCGCGGTCGATGAGGTCCACGAGCACGGCGAACCCGCGCGCATCCCGGAACAGGTAGCCGGTCGTCGCCACGCGCCGCGGCTGGCTGCCGCGCGTGACCGTGTAGGTGCGCACGCCCAGATTCTGGACGATCTCGGGGCGCACGCTGACTATCGTCGCGTCAGCCTCATCTTCATAGACCGGCACCAGTTCCATGTCCATGAATGGCGACTTGCCGGGCTTGTCGGACTTGAAGCCCGGGGTCATGGGGTCGGCCCAGTAGAGCACCTTGCGTTCGCCTTTCGCCGCCGACGGCGCTACCGTGCCGGTCTTGTCCGGGCGCGTGTACCAGACGGCGGTTACAATCCCGAGCGCGACGACCACGCCGGCGGCGAGGAGACCTCTCAGTTGTCGGGTTTTCATGGCTGTGGTTCTCCGGTCAGATACAGAAGTTCGGCCTGGGACTTGGCCAGTTCCACGCGCAGGCGCAGGAATTCGAGGTTGGCGTCGAGCTCCTTCAGGCGCGCCTC
The DNA here is from genome assembly GCA_001785195.1 of Candidatus Muproteobacteria bacterium RIFCSPHIGHO2_12_FULL_60_33. Classification (GTDB taxonomy): domain Bacteria; phylum Pseudomonadota; class Gammaproteobacteria; order Acidiferrobacterales; family Sulfurifustaceae; genus Sulfuricaulis. The sequence continues at coordinate 2,233 of MFTB01000004.1, read as the reverse complement.
GCGCAGCATGCTCTGTTCGCTGGCGAAACCCGCGATCGTAATCTGGGTCTCGCGGCGGATGTTGGGCAGGAGCTGCTCCTCGAACACGCGCATGCGCGCGGCGGTGGCCTCATGCTCGGCGCGCGCGGCGGCGTACATGGACTGGAGTTCGCGCCGCTTGTCCTCGGTCTCGAATCCGGCGGCCGCCGCCAGCCCCTGCTTCTCGGCGAGCCGGCGGTCCTGGCGCTTGGCGCGGAAGATCGGCAGATCGAACGTGACCATGGCCGTGACCATGTCAGGACGCTCGGTGCCGTCCGGCATCGGCCGGCGGAAGCCGTAGGAAAGATCGAACATCATGCCCGGTTTGTAATCCTGGCGCGCCATGTCCACTTCGGCGCGCATGGTTTCGCGATCCGCCTGCGCCGCGAGCCATTCCGGATGGCGCGTCGGATCGAAGTCGCCGGGCAGGGCGGGCAGGACGGCCGGCGCTTCGGGCAGCGGGATCCGGGCGGCCGCGCCGATGAAGCGCTGAAGCTGCGCCCGCAGCCGTTCGGCCTGCGCCCGCAACATCGGTTCGCGCTCGTTCACCCGTGCGAGCACCTGGCGCGCCACAAATATCGCGCGCTGACTTTCCTGGGCGGCGCGGTAACGCCCCTCGGCGGCCTCCAGGTCGCGGCGCGCGAGCTGCCGCGAGGCCGCGAGGATTTCCAGCGACCGGTTCGCCAGATAAAGATCGAACCAGAGCGCGCGCACCTGTTTAAGCAGGCCGCGGCGCTCGATCTCGAGGCGCGCCTGCTCGCGCGTCAACTCCTGCTCGGCGCGGCGCGTGCGGATGCCGAGCGTGTTCCCGGGCGGGAAGGCCTGGCGCACGCCGATCATGCTCATGGTCATGTCTTCCCGGCGAAAGCTGTAACTGTCGGCCGGCACGTTGAGCGCGCCGATGACGAGCTGCGGGTCGGGCAGCCGGCCTTCGTACGCCGTGCGCTCGGAGACCGCCGCGACGCTGGAACGGGCGCGCGCGAGCCCCGGCGCCTGTTCCAGCGCGAGCCGCTCGGCCTCGGCCAGCGTCAATTCGGGCGCGGCCAGAACATTCGGTGCCCCGGCCAGTAGGGTGATCAAGATTCCCGCGAGGCGGGATGAAACAGCGGAAGTGAACATAAACCTCTCCTTGCAGTCGTGAATGAAACGACAAGGCGCGTGAACGCGCGCGGGAGAGGGTTAGATTAACAGGGTGAGATACCGGATATGAAGCGGAGGCGCCGGGATGTCCGGCAAGAAGAAATCGTGCCGCCGGGGGGCTGTGTCGGCGGGAATGGCGATGGCCATGGGCAGTACGGTGAGCAACGCCGGGGCCACAGTCATGTCGCCGAATCCCGCCGCGGCCAGCGGCGACTGCAGATCTGGCAGTTGGCAGCTCACTGCCGTGACCGGACCGCAATCGTCGGCGTCCAGGTTCACGACGCCGTCATGCATGGGGCAATGCACGGAGGCATGGTTCATCATCGGTTGGGTTTGCGCCATGACGCACGGCGCTGCCCACGCCACCAGCCACAGCGCGGCGATCAACGCCAGCAGGGCGCGGGCAGTCGGCTTTAGTTTTCTGCGGGACCAGTGCAACATAGCATTAGTTTAGCTGTATCGCGAATTCCGGTATACCTTGCTTAAACTTCTAGACATATCCAAACGGACCAAGTTTCCTTGATTGGAAAAAAATGAATTTGATTTCCATCAATATCGGCCTGCCGCGCGAAATTACCCATGGGGGTCAGACGGTTACCTCCGGTATTTTCAAGGAACCGGTGGCCGGGCCGGTGCGGCTCGGGCGTCTGAATCTCGAGGGCGACGGTCAGGCCGACCGGCGGGTGCACGGCGGGGCGGACAAGGCCGTGTATGTGTATCCGTTCGAGCACTACGCCTTTTGGGCCGGGGAACTGGGGCGCGATGATTTCTCCCATGGGCAGTTCGGGGAGAATTTCACCACCCGCGGACTGCTGGAAGACGGGGTTTGTATCGGAGATGTGTTTGAGATTGAAGAGACACGGGTACAGGTAACGCAGCCGCGCACGCCCTGTTTCAAACTCGGCATTCGCATGGCTGAAGAAAATTTTCCCGAGCGTTTCACTTCAGCCAACCGCACCGGCTTTTATCTGCGCGTGCTGGAAGAAGGCATGATAGCAGCCGGCGATGCTATCGAGTGGGTCGAGCGCGCCGCCGGCTCGATGAGCGTGCGCGATGTCTTCCGCCTGCGTCACGG
>MFTB01000003.1:2443-7665 GCA_001785195.1 Candidatus Muproteobacteria bacterium RIFCSPHIGHO2_12_FULL_60_33 | reverse complement strand
GATCGCCGAGGGCTTCAACACCTTGACCCTTCAGGACTCCCAGGATGTCATGGGTAAGGGAAACTGGAGCGGCGGTAAGTGGAGGGTAGTCCTCTACCGTTCCTTGGCCACCAAGGATAAAGAGGACGTAGCGTTCAAAAAGGGAGGGAGAAACCTTATCGCCCTGGCAATATGGGACGGGGGTAACCTCGAAAAGGACGGGCAGAAATCCGTTACCACGTGGCATGAATTAAGGGTGGAATAACACAATGGAGACATTCAGGTTTTCCCGTTTTGCGGGGACATGGGTTGCTGCGGCCGTCGCTCTTTCCGGCCTTCTCCTGGGGGGCGTTGAGGCCGGCGCCGCCGAAGGGAAGCAGACATTCGATGCAAAAAAGTGCCGGGACTGCCATCAGACGGAGGGCCCGGCAAAAGCAAAAACAATCCAGGACCAGCTTGCCACGAAAGGCCCCGAGCTGTGGTATGCGGGCAGCAAGTTTAAAAAGGAATTCCTGGGTAAATGGCTAAAGGATCCAAAGCCCATAAGGCCCATGGAGTTTAACTCAATAACAAAGAAGAACCCCGGAGATCATCCCAAACTTTCAGGCAAGGACGCGGACGAGGTAACGGAATACCTTATGAGCCTCAAGTCAAAAGACGTCGAGGAGGGCGTTGTAAAGCCCGACAAGAACCCAAAGAACAGAAATATTTTTGAAAAGAAACAGGGCTGCTACGGCTGCCACCCGGTTAAGAGGGGAGAGAAGATCCTGGGCGGGCTTACCGGACCGACCCTGATAGGGGCCGGGGAAAGACTCAACCCCGCCTGGGTATATGCATATCTCAAGAAGCCAAAGGTCTTTAAGCCCGTGAAGAGGATGCCGGTATATGTCGATGTCCTCAGCGATTCGGAAATGAAAGGAGTGGCGGCGTATATCGGCACCTTCGAGTAGCATGGCGAAGGAAGTTAACAAGATAAAAGCCACAGCGCTCGCTTGGCTGAGGAGAATATGAAGATGGTGGGAAAGATCATACAGATAGCGGTAATAACCCTTTTAAGCGGCTCTCTCGCCCAGGCGGTGACCAGCAAGGAAAATTACAATTATTATTGCGCCCAGTGCCACGGTCTCGAAGGAAAAGGAGACGGTCCGAATGCGACCGAGAGCCAGCCGGTAAGCCCCAAGGACCACACCGACGCTAAGGAGATGAGCGAACTTACCAAGGACGACGTAATAAAAGTAATCAGGGGCGGCGGGGCCGCGACGGGTAAATCCACCATGATGCCGCCCTTCGGCAAGACGATAACCGATGCGGAAATCCAGGATTTAGTCAACTATCTTAGAAAGCTTTGTAACTGCAAGTTCGAAAACGAACCCTAATTATTGCAAAAAATCCCCTCCCACTTGAAGGGAGAAGTCGAAATCGCATGCGTATGTGTCACCAGGTGAAGAACCGGCTGATTGACCCTTTCGCAAGGGCGATCGAATACGTGCGTCTGTCGGTCACGGACAAGTGCGATTTGCGCTGCTTATACTGCCTGCCCAAGGGGTACAAGGATTTCGAGGAACCCGCCGACTGGCTGACTTTTGAAGAAATCGAACGCGTAATCGGCGCCTTCGCCGGCATGGGCGTGCGCCGGGTGCGCATCACCGGTGGCGAACCCTTGCTACGGCGTGGCCTGCCGGAACTTGCCGCCCGGCTATCCGCCTTGCCCGGCATTGAAGACCTCTCCTTGAGCACCAACGCCACGCAATTGCAGAAGCACGCGGCAACCTTGAAGGAGGCCGGCATATCGCGCGTCAACGTCAGTCTGGATACCTTGAGCCCGACGCGCTTCAAGGAAATTTGCGGCGGGCGGCTCGACAAGGTCATTGCCGGGTTGATGGCCGCCAAGGACGCCGGACTGCACCCCATCAAGATCAACATGGTGGTAATGAGGGGGATCAATGACGATGAGGTCGACGATATGCTGGCGTTCTGCATCGAGCATGGCTTCACCCTGCGCTTCATCGAGACCATGCCCGTGGGCGAGACCGGCCGCCAGGCCGGTAACCGCTATGTCGCGCTTCAAGAGATCAGATCGCGCCTCGCCGTAAAATATGAACTTATACCCGGCATAATGCCGGGCGGGGGGCCGGCGCAATATGTCCGGGTCGCCGGCGCCGGACTGCACATCGGTTTCATCACTCCCATGTCCCGGCACTTCTGCGCCACCTGCAACCGCGTGCGCTTGTCGCCGGACGGCACCCTGTACCTTTGCCTGGGCCAGAACCACAAGTTCGAATTGCGCCCCTTGCTGCGCCAAGGCATCAGCGATGAGGAACTGGCGACCGCCATCCGCCAGGCGATCGCCCTCAAACCCGAGCGCCACGAGTTCCGGGAAAAACCGGGACAGGTGGTGCGCTTCATGTCCATGACCGGCGGTTGAGCGAAGCAGCGGGGGACGTGCGATGCGACTCGAAAAAAGACATCTTGCCGACGGCGTGATCTTCGCCGGCATGCTGGTCAACGCCGTCGTGATCGCGCTGATTCTTTATTACTACGTGTTCTGAGGAAGTTCTGATTTATGGGAACCTCTAAAAATCGCTTCGCATGTTGTTCGGCGGGTTTGTGGCGTCCATCCCTGGACGCCACCCCTGCCGGGGCCCGCCTCTGGCGGTCCAAAATCGCTCCCGGCGATTTTGTCGCTTCGCTCCACCCGCCCTGCATTATGAATTGTTAGAGGTTCCCTTATGATTTTTTGCCGCAAAGACGCAAAGGACGCAGAGAAAAACATATCGAATAACGACAGGTGCGCGTGGGCCGGGCCGGCGCTCTTCACCGCCGTGCTGATCGGCGTGGTCGTCTTTTTCTGGTGGTTTCTATCAAAGTAAATTATTCAGAACGTCCTTAGGAGAAAAAGTGGAGTGAAAGAATATCTCAAGCCATTCGCCATTGCCTTCGTCGCCTTCGGTCTCCTGTTTCTGGCGCTGGACTACGCGATCATGAAGCTCCAGGGGCTGAGCCTCATCTTCCAGCCATGAAGAAGATCCTGTGGCTCGCCGTGCTCGCCGCGGCCCTCCTCGGGCCCTGCCTCGACCTGCCGGGCATCGAGTCCCCGCTCGCGGTTGCCGCCGACAGTTCGACGGCCGCCGCGCCCGCCCATCCGCCGGCGCCGAAGCTGACCGCGGCCGATTATCCCCGCATCGCGGGGGTCAACAGCCGGGTGTTCGTATGGCTGGCGGCCCAGTTGCATTTATGGTTCGCCGCCTTCGTGCTGGCGGTGCCGATCTTCGTGTTCATCATCGAGGCGATCGGCATGGCCACGCGCGACAAGCGCTACGACGAGCTGGCCTACGAGTTCATCAAGGTCTCGCTCACGGCTTACTCGTTCACCGCCATCCTCGGCGGCCTGCTGGCCTTCGGTCTGCTCATCTTCTACCCGCACCTGTTCCAGTACCTGGCGTCCATCTTCAAGGAGAGCATGTTCTATTATGCCCTGCTCTTTTTCGCCGAGAGCGCCTGCCTGTATATCTACTATTACGGCTGGCACTGGCTGCAAGGCGGCTTCAAAAAATGGACACACCTGACATTGGGCCTGCTGCTCAACGCCGTCGGCACGGTGCTCATGTTCCTCGCCAACGCCTGGACCACCTTCATGATGAGCCCGGCGGGGGTGGACGCTCAAGGCGTCTTCAGCGGCGACGCCTGGGCGGCGATCCATAACTTCCTCTGGAACCCGATCAACCTGCACCGTACGATCGCCAACGTCGCCTACGGCGGCTCCGTGGTCGGCGCCTACGCCGCCTTCAAGTTCCTGAGCGCGACGGCGAAAGAACAGCGCGCGCACTACGACTGGATGGGCTACACCGCCAATTTCATCGCCATCGCCGCCCTCCTGCCCCTGCCCTTCGCCGGCTATTACCTGACGGCCGAGATCTACGCCTACAGCCAACAGATGGGCATCACCTCGATGGGCGGGATCTTCGCCTGGCTGTTCATCATCCAGGCGGTGCTGATCGGCGCGCTGTTCCTGTCGGCCAACTACTACCTCTGGTGCGGCATGGGCCGCAGCGACGGCGCCGCGCGCTACAACCGCTACATCAAGTATCTCGCCATCGTCATTGTCGGCGCCTTCCTGGTGTGGTTTACGCCACACACCCTCATACTCACCAATGCCGAGCTGAAGGCGCTGGGCGGGCCGTATCACAAGTACCTGGGGCCGCTCGGGATCATGCCGGCCAAGAACGGCGCCGTGAACCTCATGATCATCATGACCACCCTGAGCTTCCTGCTCTACCGGCGCGCGAACAAGATCGCCACGGTCGCCTGGGCCAATACCGGCAACGCCATCCAGGTGGCGCTCTTTACCGCCGGCATCGCCAATATTCTTTTCATCAGCATCTACCATGGCTACTTCACCAACACCGTCTACAAGGTCGCGTCCTCCATCCCGCAGGTGCTGACCACGCTCATCATCATCGTCGCGAGCACCGTGATCGACTTTCTGATGTACCGCGGCGCCAAACAGGTGGCGCCGCTGCACTGGGGCCGGGTGCCCGATCGCGCGCAGTACGCGTTGTTCCTGCTCGCGGTCGCCTTCACCTGGCTCATGGGGCTCATGGGCTACATCCGCTCCGGTCTCCGCCAGCATTGGCACGTCTATGGCGTCTTCCGGGACGCCTCGGCGGACGCCTTCACGCCCACGCTCGGCTACGCCGCCAACGTCGTCACGGGCGCGACGATCGTCTTCATGGCGCTGGTGATCTTCGTCTTCTGGCTTTCCCAGGTGAGCGGGCGCAAGACGGCCCCCAGCGGCTATTGGAAGGAGCAGCCGGCGTGAAGATCTTTCTCAAAGTCATCGTCTTCAGCCTGATCACCATCGGCTTCTTCGCCGGCTTCTCGAACTTCGGCGTACCGCGCATCGAGCCGGCGCCGCCGCCCGAGGAGGCGGAGCTCGACCTCGGCGCCATGACCATGGACCGGTTCATCGCCCTGGGCGGCGAGATCTACAACGGCAAGGGGACCTGCACCCTGTGCCACAACGCGCTCGGCCGCGCGCCCCTGCTCGACAAGACCGCGACCGTCGCCGCCGCGCGCCTGAAAGACGCCCGCTACAAGGGTGCGGCCAAGAACGCGGAAGAGTATTTATACGAGTCGCTGGTGAAGCCTTCGGTCTTCGTCACCGCCGGTTTCGGCAAGGCCGGCACGAATGACACCGAAAGCCCCATGCCGGATGTCTCCGGCGGGGCCATCGGCCTCAAGGA
>MFTB01000003.1:436-2401 GCA_001785195.1 Candidatus Muproteobacteria bacterium RIFCSPHIGHO2_12_FULL_60_33 | reverse complement strand
GCCCCATGCCGGATGTCTCCGGCGGGGCCATCGGCCTCAAGGAGGCCGAGCTCAAGGCGGTGGTCGCCTATCTCCAGGACCTGGCCGGCGCCGAGGTGACGGTAAGCATCCCCACCGGCCTGGGTCAGACGCAGACCAAGGAAGCATCCGCGCCGGCCGCCGCACCGCGTCCGCCGGCCAAGGACGCGCCGACATTGCTCGCGCAGTTCACCTGCACCGCCTGCCACAAGGTCAAGGGCCAGGGCGGCGTGCTCGGACCCGATCTGTCGAAGATCGGCGCGACGCGCGACAAGAATTATCTCCGGCGCGCGATCCTCGATCCCAACGCCGAGATCACCAAGGGCTTCGTGCCCACGATGCCGCCCAACTACGGCGAGCAGATGTACGCCAAGGAAGTGGAAATGCTCGTGGACTATCTGGCCGGGTTGAAATAATGCCGAAGAAACTGAAAAACATGCCGCGCCTGCTCCAGGCCGTGCTCGCCGTGGCCGGGATTTATCTCGGCTTCGTGCTGGTGTTCGACGTGATCCTCGGCCAGGTGATCCCGGCGAGCCTGCTCACCATGTACATGTTCTTCGTCGTGGCCGGGGTGTTCATGGTCTACACCTTCACCGAGGAGAGCGCGCGGGCGCTCACCGCGCCCATTCGCGCCCTGGTCGAGGACCCGAGCAAGAAAACCATCCGCAACATCGTCTTCGTCCTCGTACCGCTGCTGGCCGGCGCGTATACCTATAACAAGATGTCGCCGAGCTTCGAGGCCCCGGTGGAGCTGCGCTCAATCCATCCGGCCCCGCCCTCGTCCGTCATGGTCTTCGGCAAGCGTTATGATCTGTTGAAGCTCGTCAACCCGTACCGCAAGGTCGAGAAAGAGGACCCGGAGAAGTTCAAGACGCTCGTCGCCGAGGGCGCCGCGATTTATATCCAGAACTGCCACTCCTGCCACGGCGGCAAGCTCGACGGCCGGGGCCCCTACGCCGTGGGCCTCAACCCGGTGCCGCTCAACTTCCAGGACGTCGGCACCATCGCCCAGCTCCAGGAGTCGTACCTGTTCTGGCGCATCGCCACCGGCGGCCCCGGCCTGCCGAAGGAGGCGACACCGTGGATTTCCTCCATGCCGGTGTGGCAGGACTTTCTCACCGAGGACGAGATCTGGAAGGTGATCCTGTTCCTCTACGATTACACCGGCCAGCGCCCGAGGTCGTGGGAACATGAATAGTCAGACATCAGGTAACAGGCCACAGGCCGCCGGGGGCGCGCGCCTCCGGAGAGCGTTAACGCTGTTATCCCTATTTCTTGGTTTTATTGTCACGGGTCCGGCTATGGCGAAGCCGGGCGACGCGAAAAAGGGCGAGGCGATCTACGCCAAACGCTGCGCCGCCTGTCACGGCGCCGAAGGCGACGGGCTGGGGCCGGTGGCCGAGCGCCTCAATCCCCCGCCGCGCGACTTCACCGCCGGCCAGTACAAGATCAAGACCAGCGGCCTCGATGAGGCCGCGCCCAGCGACGACGATCTCTACCGCACGATCCGCCACGGCATGCCGGGCACCGCCATGCCCGGCTGGGGCGACATGCTCTCCGAACAGGACACATGGGACCTGATAGTCTACATCAAGGCCTTCGCCGGTTTCGAAGAGCCGCCCTCCCAGCAACTCGACTACGGCGAGCGGATTTCTTCTTCCGCCGAGAGCATCGGCCGCGGCAAGGAGCTGTTTCACCAGGACGACCGATGTTCCGAGTGCCACGGGCAGGAAGGCAAGGGCGACGCCATCAAGCGCCTCAAGGGCGACGCCGGCGAGCGCACCTGGCCGCGCGACCTCGCCAAGCCCTGGACCTTCCGCGCCAGCAACGATCCCAAGGACATCTTCGCCCGCGTCTCGCTCGGCATCCCCGGCACGCAGATGCCGGCCTTCGCCGACCCGAAGAACGAGAAGAAGCTCTCCATCGAAGAGCGTTGGCACGTGGCCA
>MFTB01000003.1:0-416 GCA_001785195.1 Candidatus Muproteobacteria bacterium RIFCSPHIGHO2_12_FULL_60_33 | reverse complement strand
GATGCCGGCCTTCGCCGACCCGAAGAACGAGAAGAAGCTCTCCATCGAAGAGCGTTGGCACGTGGCCAACTACGTCGCCTCGCTCGCCGCGACCGATAAAGCGGTGCAACCCGAGAACACCGTGGTCAAGGCCGAACGCGTCGAAGGCGAGGTGGCGAGCGCGCCGGACGACAAACGCTGGGAAGCGACGACGCCGACGACCTTCTATCTCGTGCCCCAGATGCTCGTCAAGGAGCGCTTTTTCAAACCCTCGAACGACACGATTACGGTGCGGGCGATGTACAACGGCAAGGATATAGCATTCCTGCTCGAATGGGACGACCGCACGCAGAGCATTCCGGGCGACGAGCGCGCCGAGAAGATCGCCGATCCGCCGATCGGCGAGGACGCGGTCGTCGTTCCGCTGCCGGTTGCGA
>MFTB01000002.1 GCA_001785195.1 Candidatus Muproteobacteria bacterium RIFCSPHIGHO2_12_FULL_60_33 | reverse complement strand
CGCTGACAGCCGGTGCATTCCTTGGCGCCTGCGCCACGGCCCCCGAGACCGGACGTTCACAATTGCTCCTCGTCAGCCCGGCCCAGGAGGCCCAGCTCGGTTTTCAGGAATTCGAAAAACTCAAAAAATCGGTGCCCATTTCCAAGGATCAGGCGGCAAATGCCCAGCTTCAGCGCGTCGGTCAGCGCATCGCCGCCGTGGCGCCGCTGCCCAATGCGCGCTGGGAGTTCGTCCTGTTCGACAAGCCCGACACCCCCAACGCGTTTTGTCTGCCCGGGGGCAAGGTCGGCGTCTTCAGCGGCATCCTGCCCATCACCAAGGACGACGCCGGACTCGCGACCGTGATCGGCCATGAAGTAGCACACGCCGTCGCGCGCCACGGTGCGGAGCGCATGTCCGAAGCCATGCTGATTCAGCTCGGTGGCCAGCTGCTGGAACAGGCGACACTCGGCCGCTCCGAGGCCAGTCGTGTGCTGATGCAGCAAGCCTATGGCATCGGCACCACTATCGGTGTGGCGTTACCGCATTCACGTGGACAAGAGCTGGAGGCTGATCGTCTTGGCGTGCTGTACATGGCGCGCGCCGGATTCGAGCCACGTGAGGCACTGGTGTTCTGGAAGCGTTTTGCCGAATACAAGAGCAAACACGGCGGCGGGAAGCAGGTGGAATTCCTGAGCACGCACCCGCTCGACGACCAGCGCATCCGGCAGATCGAAGGACTTATCCCGCGGGCGGAGATGGAATACCGCAAACCGGGCAACACGCCATAACCACGAATTACCGTCATTACTGCGCCGGTCTGAATTCTCACGTTTTTTGCCTTGTTGAAATTCCTCTTTTCTGCCTCATTATAAAAAACTGATTCTGGCAACAAGTACCGGCGGCCGTGGTGGAAATCGGCGCGCGGACGTCGCATCACGACGATCACAGCCGGTACAAGGAGGCGCCATGTTTCATCGCCGACTGTATTTTATCGTTCCCGACGAACCCCAGGCAGTGAAAATTGTCACCGATCTGGAGACGGCCGGCGTGGACCGGCGGCACATCCACGCGATCGCCGGCAAAGGCACGACGCTCGAAAAATTGCCCCCCGCCAACGAGCGACAACGGCGGGATACCGTGTGGCGCCTGCAACAGGCCCTGTGGCTGGGCAATCTGGTGGTGTTTGCCCTGGGCGGGATCGGCCTGATCGTTTCCGTCGCTCAAGGCTCCTTGACCGGAACCATCCTGTCATCCGCCGTGATGGTGCTCACGCTGACGGCGGGTTTCCTGTTCGCGACGCGCGTCCCGGATACGCATCTCGATGAGTTTCGCGGAGTGCTGTCGCACCACGAGGTGCTGCTCATGGTGGATATACCCAAACAGCGGGTGGCGGAAATCGAGGAGCTGATATACCGGCGTCACCCGGAAGCCACGGCGGGCGGCACGGGCTGGACCATTGAGGTCCTGGGGATCTAGGGAACCTCTGAAAAAGTACCTGAAATGCGTATCTCACGCGAAAACGCGAAGTTCGCGAAGTTTTTTCTGTTCGATTCATCAGGGTTTTTCTTCGCGTCTTTCGCGGCTTCGCGTGCAAAAAATCTATAAATCTGAACCTCCCTAGTAGATTTCCCGGAATGGTTTGTCGACGGTCAGGTCTCGCGCCAGGATGATGGCATCCTCGCGGCCGTGGCGCGCGGGGTAATAGCTTTTGCGCAGACCGACCTCATCGAAGCCGAGCTTGGTGTAAAGCCGGTAGGCGGCCGTGTTGGACAGACGCACCTCCAGCAGCGCCACGCGCGCCTTTTTCTGGCGGGCAAAATCGAGCAGGAACAGCGCCATGTCCTCGCCCAGCCCCAGTCGCTGATAATCCGGATGAATACAGATATTCAGGATATGGCACTCACCCACGACCACCGACATGATGCCGTGTCCAATGATGCCTTGCTGCGGGGATTCGTAGACGTAACAGTGGCAGCCCACGCGCAAACAGTCGCGGAAAATGGGCAGGGTCCAGGGAAATTCGTAGGCGGCGTTTTCCACCTCCATCACCGCCGCCAGGTCATGCCCGGTCATGGGACGCAGTAGCGGCTGGTTCGAGATGACGAGGGCGCTCATGATTTTTCCATCTTCTCCATCGCGGCCCTGGCGCGGCACAGATCATCCCACACCTTGCGCTTGTCGGCCGGGTTGCGCAGCAGGTAGGCCGGATGATACGTCACGAACAGCGGCGTGCCGTGGTAGGACAAGCGTTGCCCGCGCAATTTTCCCAACGGAACTTCGGTCTTGAGCAGGCTGTGCGCGGCGTGCCGTCCGAGCGCCACGATCAGGCGCGGCTTGATCAACCCGATCTGGCGCAGCAGATACGGTTCGCATTGCGCGACTTCTTCCGGCCGGGGGTCGCGGTTTCCGGGAGGCCTGCATTTTAAGACGTTGCATATGTACACCTCTTCGCGCTTGAGGCCCAGCGCAAACAGAATCGCATTGAGCAACTGGCCGGCCTTGCCCACAAACGGCTCGCCCTGGCGATCCTCGTCCGCCCCCGGGGCCTCGCCGATGAACACCCACTTGGCATGGCGATGACCGACGCCGAAAACCGTCTGGGTGCGCGTGGCGTGCAGGGAACACTTTGTGCACGCGCGTACCTCCGCTTCCAGCTCCGTCCAGTCACGGGAGTTATCCGCTGCATCATCTGGCCTCCCGGAGAGAATCGGTTCAGTGTGAATTTTCGACAGAGCGCCGTGGCTTTCTGTCGCCGCGTTCAGAATTTCCGGCGTGGCCGAAACCGGGGCATGACGCGGCTCCCAGCGGGTAATGCCCAGCGCATCGAGATATTGCCGACGGCGTAATTCCACTGTGTTCATGGCCTAAAGCATAAGGCAGGGGCGGTGAAATACAAGACGAGCAAGCTAGGGCCTGTCCTGAGAATGGATAACCAGGATTCGCTGACGCCCGCGCTCGGCCAGCCACACAGCACCCTTGGTGCCGAAGGCCATTCCCTGTGGCGAGCGCAGACCGGAAAGCACCGTTTCGATCGTGCCATTCTTGAATCGCAGCAGGCGACCGGAATCGACATCCTCGGTGATCCACAGCGCGCCGTCCGGCGCCCATTCCACCTGGTCCGGGTCCGCCAGATCATCCACCACTACGTTGACTTCGCCGTTCCGGTAGGACAACACGCGACCGGTCGCGGTTTCGGCAAATACGATCGCGCCATCCGGCATAACGATCAGGCCTTCCGGGCGCTTCAAATCGTCGAGAATCACTTCTGTCAGATTTTGACCATCGCGGCGTACGCGCAGCAGGCGCCCCTCCATGACGTCCTCGGACACCACGAGATCCCCGTCCGGAAACATATCAATGCCCTCAGGGTGATTCAGAACCGCGAGGGTGCGCAGTTTCTTGGACGAAAGGTCGTATTCCAGCAACCGTCCGTTGAATATTTCTTCCGCGATAAACAGCCATTTCCCGTGCAGCAACAAACCATCTGGCCGACTGAGTCCGGACACCACCGTGGTGATCTTGCCACGATCCAGCCGTATCACCTTACCGGCCCCGAACGGGAGTTCCTGCGTGGCGTAAAGCGAGCCGTCGTCGGCCATGGCCAGATTGTCTATCTGGGGAAGATTTTGCGCCGCTACACGGAATTTCCACCCTGCTTCAGCAATCACTTTTTCGGAAGGACCGGGGCCATCCTCTGCAAACGCCGCCGTATTCATCAACGCAACCAGCGTGAAACCGCAAATCAGATCACGGAAAAAGTGGTCGAATTTTATCAGTCTCAAAAATCCCCCCGAGAAAAACAGGACAGTCATTTAGGGAAACTCTGATTTATTAGTTTTCAACGCAGAGACGCAAAGATTTTTTCAGTTATTTTTCCGAGCTTTTTCTTTGCGCCTTCGCGCCTTGGCGTCAAATAATTATAATTAATCAGACCTTCCTTAGTGCCCTGTTTCTTCGTCATATCGGCTGGTCCACCTGCGGGTGTGTGCGCGCCGCCGGCACGATCAGCTTGTTCAGGGCATTGAGATAGGCCTTGGCCGAGGCAATGACGATGTCGGTATCGGCCCCATGGCCGTTGACGATGCGCCCGCCCCTCTCGAGACGCACCGTCACTTCGCCCTGCGAGTCGGTGCCGCTGGTGATGTTGTTGACCGAATACAGCAGCAGCTGGGCCTGGCTGCCCACCACGCTGTCGATGGCCTTGAATGCGGCGTCCACCGGGCCGCTGCCCGGCGCAGCGGCCTTCTTTTCCGACCCATTAACGGCCAAAGTAACATTGGCAAAGGGCGTCTCGCCGGTCTGGGAACAGACCTTGAGCGACACCAGGCGGAAGTGCTCGTTCTCCTGCTCCAGATCCGCCTCGGTCACCAAGGCCTGCAAGTCCTCATCGAAGATTTCATGCTTCTTGTCGGCCAGATCCTTGAACCGCTCAAATGCCGAGTTCAGCTCTTGTTCGGTCTTGAATTCAATGCGCAGTTCCTTGAGACGGCTCTTGAAGGCATTGCGTCCGGAGTGTTTGCCGAGCACCATGCGGTTCGCCGCCCAGCCGACGTCCTCGGCACGCATGATTTCGTAAGTCTCGCGCTTCTTGATGACGCCGTCCTGATGGATGCCCGATTCATGCGCGAACGCGTTCGCCCCGACGATGGCCTTGTTCGGCTGCACCGGAAAACCGGTGATGTTCGATACCAGCCGCGAGGCCGGCACGATCTGGGTCGTGTCGAGCCGTGTGTCGCAGGAGAAAATATCCCGGCGCGTACGCACCGCCATGACGATCTCCTCGAGCGAGGCATTGCCCGCGCGCTCGCCAAGCCCGTTGATGGTGCATTCCACCTGGCGCGCGCCGTTCAAAACCGCCGAGAGCGAGTTGGCCACGGCAAGTCCGAGGTCATTGTGACAATGTACGGAGAAAATCGCCTTGTCGGAGTTAGGCACTTTCTCGCGCAGGGTCTTGATGAGCGCGCCGAACTGGTGCGGAAGGTTGTAGCCCACCGTGTCGGGGATGTTCACCGTGCCGGCCCCGGCCTTGATCACGGCCTCGAGCACCCGGCAAAGGAAATCGATCTCCGAACGTCCGGCGTCTTCCGGCGAGAACTCGACATCGTCCGTGTATTGACGCGCGCGCTTGACCGCCCACACCGCGCGCTCCAGTACCTGCTCCTCCGTCATGCGCAGCTTGTTCTGCATGTGGATCGGGCTGGTGGCGATGAAGGTGTGGATGCGGCCGCGTTTCGCCGGCTTGATGGCCTCGGCGGCGCGGTCGATATCCTTCTCCACGGCGCGCGCCAGCCCGCAGACGGTGCTGTCCGTGACCGCCTCGGCCACGGCCCTGACCGCCTCGAAATCGCCCGGGCTGGCCACGGGAAATCCGGCCTCGATGATGTCCACGCGCATGCGCTCCAGCACCTTGGCGATGCGCACCTTTTCCTCGCGCGTCATGGAGGCGCCGGGGCTCTGCTCACCGTCGCGTAACGTCGTATCGAATACGATCAATTGGTCGTTCATGGTCTTCTCTCTGCGAAAATGTAGCCCTGCTTCGCTCGTCCTGTCATTCATAACGCGGGCATGATTCTTTCAAATCATGCGGGCTAAAAACAGGTTCTGGGTTGCGTATTATATTCCTCGCCAGGAAGGGGGTTGGTTTGCGCCTAGCGGCGCAGCAGCAGTCGGGCTGACAGAGAGAAAAGCGCACAAATCGGCGCCACCACGCGGCGGTGCTGTCGGGTGCTGAGGGAGATGGAGGATGAGCCCTGCATAACCAAAGCTTAAATCAATCCGGGACAAATTTAAACCCGGCCGTGGGGGTGCTTTTCGGGATGGTCCTTGGCCTCGCGGTGTGCCCGCCGGAACAGGAACCCCAAGGGACCTGACAGCGCATACACGAGAAAGGTCAGGAACAGCACCTGCGGGGGGTCCTGGAACAGCAACACCAGCACCAGCGGGAGCGACAGGATGGTCATGAAGGACACCCGCCCGCGCAGGTTCACGTCCTTGAAGCTGCGGTAGCGGATATTGCTCACCATCAACATGCCGGCCATGACGGTCATGATCAGCGCCGCAATGCTGATCTCCCGGCCCGGCACGCCATTGGCGTGCAGCACCCAGACCAGGCCGACCACCAGCGCGGCGGCGGACGGACTCGGCAGGCCCCGGAAGAAGCGCTTGTCCGCTACACCCACCTGGGTGTTGAAACGCGCCAGGCGCAGGCCGGCGCCGGCGGTGTAGATAAAAGCCGCCAGCCACCCCAGCTTGCCCATGCCGGAGAGCGCCCATTCATACATGATGAGCGCAGGCGCCAGCCCGAAGGACACCATGTCCACCAGGCTGTCGTATTCGGCGCCGAAATCGCTTTCCGTGTGGGTCAGGCGCGCGATGCGCCCGTCGAGCGCATCCAGAATGGCGGCAATGAAAATGGCGAGCGGTGCATATTCGAAATTGCCGTTCATCGCCTGCACGATGGCGTAGAAACCGGCGAAAAGGCTGGCCGTGGTGAACAGGCTGGGAAGGATGTAAATACCCCGGCGCCGTTGCTTTTCCCCGGGGGCGGGTGTTTCGTCAAAATGATCCATTATTTCTCCTGCGCCGGCGGCGCGAAGCGGGCGATTACGTCGGCAGCGCCCTTCACCTTGTCACCCAGCGAGACCTCGAATTGCGCGTTTCGTGGAAGGTAGACATCCACGCGCGACCCGAACCGGATGAATCCATAACGTTCGCCGCGCGCGATCCGTGCGCCCGGGTGCACATAACAGAGTATACGCCGTGCCAGCAGACCGGCAACCTGCACCACCACGATGTCCTGGCCGTCATCGGTCCTTATCCACAAGGCATTGCGCTCATTGTCGAGCGAGGCCTTGTCGAGCACCGCGTTGACGAATTTGCCCGCACTGTACCAGCGTTCCATAATTTTTCCCGCTACCGGGCTGCGGTTGGAATGGACGTTGAAAACGTTCATGAAAATACTCACGCGCCGGGCCGGGCGCGTGAGATAGGGGTCCTCGACCTCGCCGAGCGCGATCACCTTGCCGTCCGCGGGACAAATCACCGCGTCAGGCGTGTCAGGAATGCTTCTGGGAGGATCGCGGAAGAACTGGAGGATGAAGACAAGCAAAATCCAAAAAGGCGCGGCCCAGGCGACGCCGGCAAGATAATGCACGGCCGCCGCCACGCCCGCGGCAAGCAGCATGTGCCACCGGCCCTCGCGGGCCAGGATGGGGTATTTGCCGTCGTCCATGAATTTATAAGATTTGTGAAACCGCAGATTAACGCAGATGAACGCAGATTATTATTTTCGAATCTTTAGCTTTTATCCGCGTTTATCTGCGTTCATCAGCGGTTCCAAAATTATTAGTTCTTGGCCTTGTCGACGATGCGGTGGGCCTTGATCCAGGGCATCATATCGCGCAGTTTGCCGCCGACCTCTTCGATCGGGTGCTTGGCGGCCTGGGCGCGCATTTCCGGAAAACGCTTGCCGCCGGTTTCGTTCTCGGCCATCCATTCCCTGGCGAACTGGCCGGACTGGATTTCCTTGAGAATCTTCTTCATCTCGGCCTTGGTCTGCTCGTTGACGATGCGCGGGCCGCGAGTGTAGTCGCCGTACTCGGCCGTGTTGGAAATCGAGTAGCGCATGTTGGCGATGCCGCCCTCGTACATGAGATCCACGATGAGCTTCAGCTCATGCAGGCATTCGAAGTACGCCATCTCGGGCGGATAGCCCGCCTCCACCAGTGTCTCGAAGCCGGCCTGCACCAGATGCGTGGCGCCCCCGCACAGCACCGCCTGCTCGCCGAAAAGATCGGTCTCGCACTCGTCCTTGAAAGTGGTCTCGATAATGCCGGCGCGCCCGCCACCGATGGCCGAGGCATAGGACAGCGCCACGTCGCGCGCCTTGCCCGAGGCATTCTGCTTGACGGCGATCAGGCACGGCACGCCGCCGCCCTGGGTGAAGGTCGAGCGCACCAGATGGCCCGGGCCCTTGGGCGCGATCATGATGACGTCAAGATCAGCACGCGGCTGGATGAAGCCGAAATGAATGCTGAAGCCGTGCGCCACGGCAAGGGTCGCGCCCTTCTTGAGATTCGGCTCGATCTGCTCCTTATAGAGCTTCTTGTGCTGTTCGTCCGGGGCGAGAATCATCACCAGATCCGCATCCTTGACCGCATCCGGAATGTTCTTGACGGTAAGACCGGCGTTCTTCGCCTTCGGCACCGAGTTCGAACCCTCGCGCAGCGCCACCGTCACACGCACGCCGCTGTCCTTGAAATTCAGCGCGTGCGCATGGCCCTGGGAGCCGTAGCCCACGATGGCGACTTTCTTGCCGCAGATGAGCGAAAGATCAGCGTCTTTGTCGTAAAAAACTTTCATAATTAATAACCTCTAATATTTATGTAACCGCCGATGAACGCAGATGAACGCAGATTAAAAAATAAAAACCAGAATTCAGATGTTTTTATCCGCGTTCATCTGCGTTTATCTGCGGTTTCAAAATTAATATTAAACCCGCAGGCTTTTCTCGCCGCGGGCGATGCCGGAAACGCCGGAGCGCACCACCTCGATGATGTCCGCGTGGTTCACGGCCTTCACGAAGGCATCCAGCCTGCTGCTGGTATCGGTCAGTTCGATGGTGCAGGTCGCGTCGGTTTCGTCGATGATCCGGCCCTGATATTCCTGCACCAGCCTGTTGACCTCGTTGCGCGCCGCGCCGCTGGCCTTGATCTTGATCAGCAGCATTTCGCGCTCGATATGCTGCCCTTCCGTGAGATCGACCAGCTTGACCACGTCCACCAGCTTGTTGAGCTGCTTGGTGATCTGCTCGATGACGTCCTCCGACCCGCTGGTCACGAGCGTCAGGCGCGACAGGGTTGCGTCCTCCGTGGGGGCCACGGTGAGCGATTCGATATTGTACCCGCGCGCGGAAAACAGGCCCGCCACGCGCGACAGCGCGCCCGCCTCGTTCTCCAGCAGCATGGAGATCGTATGCCGCATTAATGTCTACCTACTACGCTACGCTTCGTTCGTTCGGTCATAAATTAATGTCTACCTACTACGCTTCGCTTCGTTCGTCCGGTCATAATCTAGGCCAGCTCCCGGTCGGTGGGCACCACCGCCTTGCAGGGCTTGAGGTGCATTTCATTATGACCTTTACCGGCGGCGATCATGGGGTAGACGTTCTCGGTCTGGTCGGTGATGAAGTCCATGAACACGAGGCGGTCCTTCAGCTTGAGCGCCTCCTTGATCGCGCCCTCCACGTCACCGGGCTGCTCGATCTTCAGGCCCACGTGTCCGTAGGCCTCGGTCAGTTTCACGAAATCCGGCAGCGCGTCCATGTACGAGTGCGAATAGCGCCGGTCGTAGAAGAACTCCTGCCACTGGCGCACCATGCCCATGTAGCGGTTGTTGAGGTTCACGATCTTGATCGGCAGATCGTACTGCTTGCAGGTGGAGAGTTCCTGGATGCACATCTGGATCGAGGCCTCACCGGTCACGCAGCACACCGTCGCCTGGGGAAATGCCATCTTCACGCCCATGGCCGCCGGCAGGCCGAAGCCCATGGTGCCGAGACCGCCGGAGTTGATCCAGCGCCGCGGCTTGTCGAACTTGTAGTACTGCGCCGCCCACATCTGGTGCTGACCCACGTCAGAGGTGATATAGGCGTCGCCTTGGGTGATTTCGTAGAGCTTCTCCAGCACGTACTGCGGCTTGATGAGCTTGCTGTCATGATCGTAGTCGAGACAGTTCAACGCCCGCCACTGGTCGATCTGCTTCCACCAGGCCGACAGAGCAGCCTGATCGGGCTGCTGCTTTGAAGCCTTGATGAGCTTGATCATCTCGCGCATCACCGGTCCGGCCGCGCCCACCACCGGGACTTCCACCGGGACGTTCTTCGAGATCGAGGCCGGGTCCACGTCCACGTGAATGATGCGCGCGTGCGGGCAGAATTTGTTGAGGTCGCCGGTCACGCGGTCGTCGAAGCGCGCGCCGATACCGATCAACACGTCGCATTCGTGCATGGCCATGTTGGCTTCATAGGTGCCGTGCATGCCGAGCATGCCGACGAAGAGCGGGTCGGTCGCAGGATAGGCGCCCAGCCCCATGAGCGTGTTGGTGCAGGGGTAATTGAGCAGGCGCACCAGCTCCGTGAGCGCCGCCGATGCCTCGCCGAGCACAATCCCGCCGCCGGTGTAGATCATCGGGCGCTTGGCCGACAGCATCAGGTCCACCGCCTTCCTGATCTGTCCCGGATCGCCTTCGCTCACCGGAATGTAGGAACGCATGGAAACGCTCTTGGGATACGCGTACTCGCACTTGTGCGCGGTGACATCCTTCGGAATATCCACCAGCACCGGACCGGGGCGGCCGGTGCTGGCGATGTAGAAGGCCTTTTTGATCGTGCTGGCGAGATCCCGAACGTCCTTCACCAGAAAATTGTGCTTCACGCACGGGCGCGTGATGCCGACGGCGTCCACTTCCTGGAACGCGTCGTCGCCGATCAGACTGGTGGCCACCTGACCGCTGAATATCACGAGCGGGATCGAATCCATGTACGCCGTGGCGATGCCGGTCACGGTGTTGGTCACGCCCGGGCCGGAGGTCACGAGCACCACGCCGGGACGCCCGGTGGCGCGCGCGTAGCCGTCGGCCGCGTG
>MFTB01000001.1 GCA_001785195.1 Candidatus Muproteobacteria bacterium RIFCSPHIGHO2_12_FULL_60_33 | reverse complement strand
CATCTCCCACGCCCAGTACAGCCGGTTCGGCAGTGGCTGGCCCATGCCGGGGCGAAAGCCGTGCTTCAGGGTTTCCCAGGTGTAGCGCAGGGCCTCGCCCACGGCGTTGACCGGGTCCAGCCCGTGCGCGAGCGAGGCGGCGCAGGCCGAGGCGAGCGTGCAGCCCGAGCCGTGGAAGCTGCCGGGCAGGCGTTCGAACACGTAGGTTTCGAGCAGGCGCATGTTGCCGTACAGCCGGTGAAGGACCTGCGGCGTGTTTTCGTGCGTGCCGGTGATGAGCACGAATTCGCTCCCGAGCGACATCAGTTCCTGCGCGCAGGCATCGAGCGTGTCGGCGCCGGGCGCGAGCGCGCGCGCCTCGATGCTGTTGGGCGTGATCAGCGTGGTTTGCGGGATGATCAGGCTGCGCAGCGCGCCGTCGAGCATGTCGTCGGCCAGCGCATCGCCACGGCCCGAAGTCTGCACCGGGTCCACGATCAGCGGGATGTCGGGATAATCCTCGACGATGCTGGCGACCGTGGCGGCCACCGCGCTGCTGCCGAGCATGCCGATCTTGAACGCCGCCACCGGCATGTCTTCCAGCACCGCGCGCGCCTGGGCAATGACCAGTTCGGTGTCCATGCAGGTGAACTGCTTGATGCCGGTGGTATCTTGCGCTGTAACCGCCGTTACAACCACCGCGGGGTGGCAACCGAGGCTCGCCAGCGTCAGCACGTCGGCGGTGACGCCGGCGCCGCCGGTGGGGTCGGTGCCGGCGAAAACCAGGACCACGGGGGGCGATGCGTTGCTCATGGTTGTACCACGCTGTTCAGGACAAGCGATTTCAGGGCCGCGATGAAGCGCGGGTGGCTGTTGAGCGCCGGAACCACGCGGTAGTGCGCGATGCCACACTTGCGCGCCAGTTCAGCGTAGGTGATGCCAAGCTCATACAGCGTCTCGACGTGGTCCGACACGAACGCGATGGGATACACCAGCATCTGCTTGGCGCCGGCCGCGGCCTTGGCGCGGATCACGTCGTCGGTGTAGGGCCGCAGCCACTCAAGCGGTCCGACGCGGCTCTGGTAGCACAGCGTGACGTGCGGCCAGTTGAGTTCGGCGCGCACGGCATCGAACGTCGCGCGGATCTGGCGTTCATACGGATCGCCGGCATCCACGATCTTGCGCGGCAGCCCGTGCGCGGAAAACAGCAGCTCGATACGCGCTGGATCGGGATCGGGAAACTTTTTCAACTCGGCGCGCAGCATCTCTACGATCGCGCCCTGATAATCAGGCTGGTCGTACCACTGGCGCACCAGCGCGACGGAAGGCTGATAGTGCTGCCGTTGGCACTGGCGTTGAAACTCGTTATAGGCGCTGCCGCTCGTGGTCACGGAATACTGCGGGTATAGCGGCAGCAAAATTACGCGGGCGTAATTTTTTTTCTTGAGCATCGCCACCACCTCGCTCGTGAGCGGGTGCCAGTAGCGCATGCACACGTGCACATCGAATTTGCCGCTGCTTTCTAGCGCCCGTTGTAACGCCTTGGCCTGCGCGCGCGTGTATTCGAGGATGGGAGACTTACCGCCGATGGCGGCATAACCTTTGGCGGCCTCGAGCGCGCGCCGCCATGCGATCAGGGTCGCGAACGGACGCTGGGTGAGCCAGCCGAGCGGAAGCCGAAAAATATCAGGATCGGAAAAAAGGTTGAACAGGAAAGGGCGTACCGCTTGCAGCGAATCCGGCCCGCCCAGGTTGCACAGCACCACCGCGACACGGTCTGACATCGCGGGAATTCTACCGCCGGCCCTGCGGTTTCACCATGAAGATGAAAATGCGATCATTGATATATGAAATCGTACATGTGCGTGATCTGTGGTTTTGTTTACGAAGAAGAAAAGGGCCGGCCCGAGGACGGTATCCCCCCGGGCACGCGCTGGGAGGATGTGCCGGAGAACTGGAAATGCCCCGATTGCGGCGCGGCCAAGCCCGATTTTGAAATGATCCAGATTTGAGCTAGCCGCCGGATCCCGTGGCGCAGCTCTTTCGGAGACGGCGGCAGTAGCGCCCAAGGAAACATTGTTTATTAGGGCAAGACGAGCGAAGCAGGGCTACATTTTCTGCGGCTACTGCGCCCATTGCCGAAGGAGCGTTCGCCTCGGGCACTGGGCGCTAGTTTCACCCCGGCCCGGCTCTCGGGACGGGTCGTGGACTACAATGGGGGGGCATTCTCACTACCCCGAATAACAAGGAAAAGGGCACCCAAGGCAGGGACCATGAATACCGTTGTCTGGATTCTCATTGCCGTGGTGGCGGTCTGGGGACTGGCTCTCCAGCGCGTGCCGGGGCTCGTGTGGGCCACGGCGCTCGCCTCCGGCATCGCCCTGTGGGACATCCTGGCCCAACCCCCGACCCCGCTGTGGTTCGCCGCCTGGTCGTTGTTTCTTGTCATCGTTTTGCCGCTCGCGGTCACACCCTTGCGCCGGGCGCTCATCAGCGCGCCGCTGCTGCGCGTGTTCAAGCGCATCATGCCGGCGATGTCGGACACCGAGCGCGAGGCGCTCGAGGCCGGCACCGTGTGGTGGGAGGCGGAGCTGTTCGGCGGCGATCCGGACTGGGATCAGTTGTTCAATCTGCCGCAGCCGTCGCTGTCCGAGGAAGAGCAGGCATTCCTCGACGGGCCGGTGGAAAAACTGTGCGCCATGCTCGATGACTGGGACATCACGCACGAGCAACGCGACCTGCCGCCCAAAGTCTGGCGGTTCATGAAAGACAAGGGCTTCTTCGGGATGATCATCCCGAAACAATATGGGGGTCTCGAATTTTCCGCGCAGGCGCACTCCGCCGTGGTGGTGAAAATCGCGAGCCGCTCGATCACCGCCGCCGTCACCGTCATGGTGCCGAACTCGCTCGGCCCGGCCGAGCTGCTGCTGCACTACGGCACGGAGCAGCAGAAGAAGCACTATCTCCCGCGCCTCGCGCGCGGCACGGAAGTGCCGTGCTTCGCCCTCACCGGCCCCGAGGCCGGGTCGGACGCCGGCAGCATGCCCGACCGCGGCGTGGTGTGCCGCGGCACGTTCCGGGGCAAAAACAACGTGCTCGGCATCCGTCTCAACTGGGAGAAGCGTTACATCACGCTCGGACCGGTGGCGACGGTGCTCGGGCTCGCGTTCCGCTTGTTCGATCCGGATAATCTCCTGGGCAGCGAGGAAGACCTCGGCATCACGCTCGCGCTCATCCCCACCGACACCCCCGGCGTCAAAATCGGCACGCGCCACAACCCGCTCAACATCGCGTTTCAGAATGGACCCAACTGGGGCGAAAACGTCTTTATCCCGCTCGACTGGGTGATCGGCGGGCGCGAAGGCATGGGCCAGGGCTGGCGCATGCTGATGCAATCGCTCGCCGCCGGCCGCTCGATCTCGCTGCCCGCGCTTTCCGTCGGCGCGGGCAAGCTGGCCTGCCGCGCCACCGGCGCCTACGCGCGCATCCGCCGCCAGTTCAAGCTGCCCATCGGCAAGTTCGAGGCGGTGGAGGAGGCGCTCGGGCGCATGGCCGGTTACACCTACATGATGGACGCGGCGCGCACGCTCACCGCGCGCGCCGTGGACCTGGGCGAGAAACCGTCGGTGGCCTCGGCCATCGTCAAATACCAGCTCACCGAGCACATGCGTCGCATCGTGAACGACGCCATGGACATCCAGGGCGGTGCCGGCATCTGCCTCGGGCCGCGCAATTTCATGGGGCGCGTGTACCAGGCGCTGCCCATCAGCATCACGGTCGAGGGGGCGAACCTGCTCACGCGCGCGCTGATCATCTACGGCCAGGGTGCGGTGCGCTGTCATCCGTACGTATTGAAGGAGATGCGTGCGGTGGCGGAGCCGGACGTCAAGCGCGCCGTGAAGGATTTCGACGAAGCCATTTTCGGCCACGTGCGCTACACGATCAGCAAC
This sequence comes from Candidatus Muproteobacteria bacterium RIFCSPHIGHO2_12_FULL_60_33, assembly GCA_001785195.1. Taxonomy (GTDB): domain Bacteria; phylum Pseudomonadota; class Gammaproteobacteria; order Acidiferrobacterales; family Sulfurifustaceae; genus Sulfuricaulis. Next base: position 14,668 of record MFTB01000001.1, on the reverse strand, counting down.
GTCGCGCGCGCCTTCTGGCTGGGCATTACCAGCGCGCGCCTGGCGCGCCCACCGGTGGATGGACCCGCGCGGCGCTACGTGCAGAGGCTCACGCGCCTGTCCGCGGCTTTTGCGCTGATCTCCGATATCGCCATGCTCACGCTGGGCGGCGCGCTCAAGCGCAAGGAAAAAATTTCCGGCCGCTTCGCCGATGTCTTGAGTTTCATGTACCTGGCCTCGGCGGTGATCAAGCGCTTCGAGGACGAGGACCGGCCGGTGGAGGATATTCCGCTGATGCGCTTTGCCTGCCAGTACTGCCTGCACCAGGCGGAGAAGACGCTGGTGGTGATTCTCAAGAATTTCCCCAACCCCTTCCTGGCCTGGCTCGTGGGCGGACTGGTGTTCCCGGCCGGCCGGCGCAACCATGTCCCGGATGACAGAATGAATCATGATTGCGCGGCACTGTTGCTCGATCCCTCGGCCGCACGCGACCGATTGACACGCGGAATTTATGTGCCGCCGCCGCGCGACGCGCTGGGCCGGCTCGAGGACGCGCTGCCCAAGGTGATTGCCGCGGAACTGCTGGAACGCCGGCTGGCCAAACTGGTGGAGGAGCAACCGCTGCTGCTTGGCGACCACGAGGCGCAGGTGAAAGCGGCGCTGGCGCAGAATGTATTGAGCAACGCCGAGGCGAAACTGGTGCGCGCCGCCTATGCGGCCCGGCGCGGCGTGATCGCGGTGGATGATTTCCGCGCCGATAAGTTTTGAAGAAAGACATTCACCGCAAAGGCGCAAAGAGCGCAAAGGTTTTCTTAATTTAAGTCTATGCCTCGCTTTTCTTTGCGTACTTCGCGTCTTTGCGGTGAGATATTTTTAAGCTTATTTAGAGGAATCGAGGATTGAATAAGGTCTACATCGTCGATGGGGCGCGCACGCCGTTTCTGAAGGCGCGCGCCGAACCCGGACCGTTCTCGGCCTCCGATCTGGCGGTGGCGTGCGCGCGGCCGGTGCTGGCGCGCCAGCCGTTTCCAGCCTCGGCCCTGGACGAGGTGATCGTAGGCTGCGTGACTCCGGCCGCGGACGAGGCCAACATCGCCCGGATCATCGCCCTGCGTCTCGGCTGCGGCAAGCGCGTGCCGGCGCACACGGTGCAGCGCAACTGCGCCTCGGGCCTGCAGGCCGTGGCCACGGCCGCCGAACGCATCGCGCTCGGGCGCGCGCAGCTTGTGCTCGCCGGCGGCACCGAGGCCATGAGCCGCGCGCCCATTCAGTGGAACACTGCCATGGCCGGCTGGCTCGGCAAGCTGCTGCGCGCGCGCGGTCCGCTCGATCGCATCCAGGCACTGGCGCGGTTCCGGCCCTCGCTCCTCAAGCCGGTGTATTCCCTGCTGCTCGGGCTGACCGATCCGCTGGTGAAGCTGTCCATGGGACAGACGGCGGAGATTCTGGCACACCGTTTCAATATCACCCGCGAGACTCAGGATGTGTATGCCCTGAACAGCCACCGGCGGCTGGCGGCGGCGTTCGATGCCGGCGGCATGAACGCCGAGGTCGAGACGCTCTATGACGTGAACGAACGTTTTTACACCGAAGATACCGGCCTGCGGCGCGACACCGATCTTGAACAGCTGGCGAAGCTCAGGCCGGTGTTCGACCGCCAGTACGGTTTGGTGACCTCCGGCAACAGCTCGCAGGTCACCGACGGCGCGGGCATGCTGCTGCTCGCGAGCGAGGCGGCGGTGAAGCGTCACGGGCTTTCCGTGCTGGGCGAATGGGTGGATCACGAGTGGGCCGGCGTGGACCCCAGCCAGATGGGTCTGGGACCAGTACATGCGGTGGCCCAATTGCTGGCGCGTCAGAAGATGAAAATGCGCGACCTGCAACAGCTGGAACTCAACGAGGCCTTCGCCGCACAAGTACTCGCGTGCCAGGCGGCGTGGGACAGCGCGCAATACGCGCGTGCGGAACTGGGGCTGGATACGCCGCCCGGCGCCATGGACCCGGAACGCCTGAATCCAGAGGGCGGCGCCATTGCCAACGGTCACCCGGTGGGCGCGAGCGGCGCGCGCCTGGTGCTGCACCTGCTGCACGCGCTGAAACGCCGAGGCGGCGGGCAGGGCATCGCCACCCTGTGCATCGGCGGCGGCCAAGGCGGAGCCATGTTGCTGCGCACCGAGGGCAATAAATAATGAGCCGACACTGGCATCTGGAGTATTCCGGCAATCACGCGGTGCTGACGCTCGACGTCGAGGGCCAGTCGGCCAACGTCCTGTCGCAGGATGTGCTGAATGAATTCGACAAGCATCTGGAAGAACTTGAAAGCAAAATGCTCGCGGGGGCGATCATCCGCTCGGGCAAGACCTCGGGTTTCATCGCCGGCGCCGATGTGCGCGAATTTGTGACCATCACCGATCCCGCGCGCGCGACGGAATTCGCGCAACTCGGCCAGCAGGTCTGTGCGCGGCTCGAGGGTTTGCCGTTTCCCTCCGTGGCCGTGATCCACGGTTTCTGCCTCGGCGGCGGACTGGAGCTGGCGCTGGCCTGCACTTACCGCATCGCGCGCGACGATCCCGGCACGCGTCTCGGCCTGCCCGAGGTGCGCCTCGGCATCCACCCCGGATTCGCCGGCACCGTGCGCCTGCCGCCGCTGGTGGGCGATCTGTCCGCGCTCGACATGATGTTGACCGGCCGCACACTGTCCGCGCGCGAGGCGCGGCGTCTGGGCCTGGTGGATGAAATCGTGCCGGAGCGGCACCTGCTGCACGCGGCCGAAACGTTCCTGAAGTCGGGAACACCGCGCCGGAAAGCGCCGTGGTATCGGCGCCTGCCCGCATGGAAACCGTTGCGGCAAGGGGTGGTGAAACTGATGTCCCCGCGCGTGCGGCGCAAGGCGCATCCGGACCATTATCCCGCGCCGTGGCGCATCCTCGATCTGTGGCGCGACCGGGCCACGGAAGACCGGGAGGCTGAGTCGCTCGGCGAACTGCTGGTCTCGCGCACCAGCCGCAACCTCGTGCACGTGTTTTTGCTGGGCGAGGCGCTCAAGCGCCAGGGCAAGGCACAGGCCCATGATATCGAACACGTGCATGTTGTCGGCGCCGGCGTCATGGGCGCGGACATCGCCATCTGGGCGGCGCACAAGGGTTTTCGCGTAAGCCTGCAGGATCGCGCGCCGGAGATCCTCGCACGCGCGGTGAAAAAGGCGCACGGGTTTTTCAAATCCAAGCTCAAGGATCCGCGCGTGGTGCAGGAGGCCATGGACCGGTTTATGCCGGACCTCGAAGGCCATGGATTGAGGCGTGCCGATCTTGTCATCGAGGCGATTGTGGAGAAGGTCGGACCCAAGCAGGAACTTTTCCGCATGATCGAGCAGAAGGTGCGTCCGCAGGCGCTGCTCGCCACCAACACCTCGGGCATTCCATTAGAGGAAATCGGTGAAGCCCTGCAAGACCCGTCGCGTCTGGTGGGGCTGCACTTCTTCAATCCGGTGGCGAAGATGCAGCTGGTCGAGATCGTACGCGGCGCCCGGACTTCCGAGGCGGCGCTGGGACGTGCCCGCGCCTTCACCGGCGCCATCGAGCGCCTGCCGCTCGATGTCAAAAGCAGCCCGGGTTTTCTCGTCAATCGCATCCTCATGCCGTATTTGCTCGAGGCCGTGAAACTGGTGGAAGAAGGCGTGAGCCTGATAACGATCGACCAGGCCGCGACCGAGTTCGGCATGCCCATGGGACCGGTCGAGCTCGCGGACACGGTCGGGCTCGACATCTGTTTATCGGTTGCGGAGGAATTGTCCGGGCCGCTGCACATTGACGTGCCGGCCAAATTGCGTGAGCTGGTCGGGCAAGATCATCTCGGCCGCAAATCCGGACGCGGGTTTTATCGGTATGATGCCCGTGGCCGGCGCCAGACACCGGCGCCGGAGAAAATCGCCGTTGACGTGCCCGTGACCGAGCGCTTGGTCCTGCGTCTGCTGAACGAGGCCATGGCCTGCCTGCGCGAAGGCGTGGTGACGGACGCCGATGCCGTGGATGCCGGCATGGTGTACGGTACCGGCTTTGCGCCCTTCCTCGGCGGACCGATGAGCTACATCGAAAGCCTGGGGGTGACGGGCATCAGCCACAGCCTGCACCGCCTGTTGCAGGAATACGGCCCGCGTTTTAACCCTGATTCCGGCTGGTCGCGGCCGGAATTGCTCAAGCGCGGTTTGCGGCCATCGGGCCAGGCATGACCCTGCCGGATCCCCGCAATCTCGCCGATCTCTTGTGGCACCGGGTGCGCGAGACACCCGAGACACCCGCCTACCGTCAGCACGACGGACGCGATTGGGTGGACATGACCTGGGCCGTGGTCGGGCGCGAAGCGGGGCGCTGGCAGGCGGCGTTGGCGCGCGAAGGATTGAAACCCGGCGATCGCGTGGCGTTATGCCTGCGTAACCGCGTCGAATGGGTGTTGTTCGACCAGGCGGCGCTCGCGCTCGGTCTCGTTACCGTGCCGCTGTATTTCGACGACCGTCCGGACAACATGGCCTGGTGCCTGAACCATTCCGGCGCGCGCCTGTTGCTGCTCGAGGACGCGAAACCATGGCCGGGGTTGCGCGATCAGGTCAGATCAATCGATAGGGTGGTATGCCTGAATGGCGAGGCGATTCAGGACAGGAAACTCATACTCCTGGAGGACTGGTTGCCGCGCGATGGTCAGGAACTAATGCGTTCAGCGGCGGCCACTGACGATCTCGCGAGTATTGTTTATACCTCCGGCACCACCGGACGGCCGAAGGGCGTGATGCTGTCGCACCGCAATATCCTGAGCAACGTCATCGCCTCCATGCACGCCATACCCGCCTATCCGACCGACCGGTTTCTCTCGTTTCTGCCGCTGTCGCACATGTTCGAGCGCACCTGCGGCTATTACTCCGCCATCTGGGCCGGGGCGCAGACGGTTTACGCGCGCTCGATCAGCCTGCTGGCGGACGACATCCGCGAACAGCGGCCTACCGTTCTCATCAGCGTGCCGCGCATCTTCGAGCGCATCTATTCCAGGATGCAGGAGGCGATGGCGCCCGGCTCGCTCAAGCGCCGTCTGTTCGAGGCGGCCTGCGACAGCGGCTGGCGGCGTTTTCGTGGCGAAGCGACGTTGTGTGACCGACTGCGGTGGCCGGTGCTCAAGGCTCTGGTGGCCAAGAAACTTTACCGGCGTCTGGGTGGGCGCATCCGCCTGATCATCGTCGGCGGCGCGGCGTTTGCCCCGCACCTGGCGCGCGTCTTCATCGGCCTCGGGCTGCCGATCATTCAGGGTTACGGACTCACCGAAACCGCGCCGGTGCTGGCGGCCAATCGCCCGGGTGACAACGATCCCGCTTCCGTGGGCCGTGCGCTCGAGGGCATCGAGCTGCGTTGCGACGAGAACGGGGAGCTGCTGGCGCGCGGGCCGTGCGTCATGCTCGGCTACTGGAACAACCCCGCCGCCACCGCCGCCATGATCGACGAGGACGGCTGGCTGCACACCGGCGATCTGGCCGCGATCCGCGGTGGATGCGTGTACATCACCGGACGCGTCAAGGAAGTCATTGTTCTCTCGAACGGCGAGAAGGTGCCGCCCAATGACGCCGAGCAGGCGATTCTGCGCGATGCGGCGTTCGAGCAGGCGATGATCGTCGGGGAGGGGCGGCCCAAGCTCGGGCTGCTGGCGGTAAGCAAAATCACCAACACAAAAGAGCTGTGCGAACGCGCCAACACCCAGCTCCATGATTTTCCCGGCTATGCGCGTATTCACCACCTTGCGCGAATTCCCGACCCTTGGACCGTGGAAAACGGACTGCTCACGCCGACGCTGAAACTGAAGCGCCATGAAATCGAGAAACGTTTTGCGCGTGAAATCGAGGCGATGTACGCGGACCCGGAGTTGTGCCGCCCAAAAAACGCCGGCTAGCTCGGCATTTTGAATGCCCGGTGGTGTCGGGCGAGATCCTCCGCCGCCAGCAGAAACACGCTCTCGTCCCCCGTTGATGTCGTCAGCCACACGAACGGCACGGACGGAAATTTCTTTTGGAGCGCCGCCGCGCTGTTGCCCACTTCGCCCACCAATATCCCGCCGGGGTTGAGATGCCGCGCGGCGCCCGCGAGGATGCGCGCGATGGCATCCAGCCCGTCGCGGCCCGAAACCAGGGCAAGCTCCGGCTCGTGGCGGTATTCGCGTGGCAGGGTTCTCATTTCGGCGCGCGCCACGTACGGCGGGTTGGTGACGATGACATCGTAACGCCTGTCTTTCAGCGCCTGGAACAGGTCGGAGCGCCGCAGCTGCACGCGCCGCCCCAGGCGGTGACGTTTGATATTAATTCGCGCCACCGCCAGCGCTTCCGCGGAAACGTCCGCGGCCTCCACGCGCGCTTTCGGAAAGGCGTAGGCGCAGGCAATGGCCATGCCGCCGCTGCCGGTGCACAAATCCAGAATCCGCCGCACGCGTTTGGCGTCGATCCACGGCTGGAATTGCTCGGCAATAAATTCGCCGGTGAGCGAACGCGGCACGATCACGCGCTCGTCCACGTAGAATTTGCGCCCCGCAAACCACGCCTCCTTGAGCAGGTACGCCAGCGGTTTACGTGTCCTGATGCGCGCCGCTGTGAGCGCGTCAATTTTTTTCATCGCGGCGGGTGGGACGGGTTTATTCAGCCGGCCGGCGAGCCTGTCCGGCGCGACTCCCAGCGCATGGCCCACCAGCCAGGCGGCCTCGTCCGGCGCGGTTTCGGTGCCGTGGCCGTAATGGAGCTTCGCGCGCTGGAACCGGCGCGCGGTTGCGCGAATGGTTTCCGCGACAGTGCGTTGCGATGTGTTTTTCAAGATTTGAAAAAAATTGACAGGATTTACAGGTTTAAAACAAGATTTACAGGATTCTCGAAGATCCCAAATTTAATCTTGTTAATCCTGTTGAATTTCAGTTTTTGAGTTTCGCCAGATCGGCGCGCACGGATTCGGCCGAGCGCTTGAACTCGGCGGCCTCCTGCGCGATCAGGGGCAGTTCAATGACCTTTTCCATCCCGTGCTCGCCAAAGACACAGGGCACGCCCATGCAGATGTCCTTGAGCCCGTACTCGCCGTCGAGTACCGCCACCGCGGGCAGGATGTGCCGGCGGTTGTGGCTGATGGCGTCGATCATGGAGGCGATCGCCGCGGCCGGCGCATCGTAGGCGCTGGCGGTCTTGCGCAGGTTCAGGATTTCCGCGCCGCCCTCGCGCGTGCGCTTGATGATCTTCTCGATTTTCTCCTTCGACAGGAAATGCTCGACGGGAATGCCATTGATGGTGGTAAAACGCGTCATCGGTACCATGCTGTCGCCGTGCCCGCCGAGCACCATGGCATTGATGTCCTTGACCGAGAAGCCGGTCTCCATGGCCACGAAGCTCGCCATGCGCGCGGAATCGAGCACGCCGGCCATGCCGAAGACGCGGTGGCGTGGCCAGCCGGTTCGTTTCCAGGCTGCGTAGGTCAGCACGTCGACCGGGTTCGTGACCGTCAGCAGCATGGCCTGGGGCGCGTGTTTGACCACCTCGTCGACAATGCCGTAGAGGACGGCGAGGTTGGTTTCCAGCACGTCGCTGCGCGACATGCCCGGCTTGCGCGGCACGCCGGCGGTGATGACCACCATGTCCGAGCCGGCCATGTCCTTGAGTTCGTTCGAACCGGTGAGCTTGGTGTCGAAATCGTAGATCGGCGCGGATTCCTGGATGTCGAGCGCCGTACCTTGGGGCACGCCTTCCATGATGTCGATCAGCATGATCTCGCGGCAGGTCTCGTGCTTGGCGAGGTTGTGGGCGGTGGATTCGCCCACGCGCCCGACGCCGACAATGGTGATTTTTTGCATGACCAGTCCCTGTGCTTTGCCGCCAGTATAGCCGAGGAGGTTGCCGGCCCAAGCGGGCCGGTTACATCACGGTTTCGGGTAATGTGCCGGGTATCCCGCGCGCGCCACGCCCGGCGGGACGGTCTTGATCAGGCGCGGGTCGAGGGGCTTGGGGATAATGTATTCCGGGCCGTATTCCAGGCGTTCGAGGCCGTAGGCGCGCAATACTTCCGCGGGCACTGGCTCGGCCACGCCCGGCGAATAGGCGAGCGAGAGGTCGTGCTGGGTCTCGCAGGCTTGGTCGGCACCACGGCGATCTTGCCCGGCGTGGGCAGCGCGTGATAGTCGAGCGCCGCTTGTCTCTTGTCCTTGGTCATCAATGTAGCCCTGCTTCGCTCGTCTTGTCATTCATAAACGTAGCCCTACTCGCTAACGCTCGTTCGTCCTGTCATTGGATATTGCCTATTCGATGATCTTGATGAGTTCGCCTGCCCGTGGTTCCCCGTCCGGGAATTTGTCGTTGATCAGGCGCAGTGTCGATTCGCTGTACTCGGTGAGCGGCGACGCCTTGGCCAGAGTGGCAAAGGCATCGCCCGCGCGTGCCCGCACCAAACGCAGACGCTGACCTTCGGCCCATGGTTTTTCTGCCGGCTTCAGAGGGCGCAGGCTGGCGGCGGTGGCAATAAAATCAGGATCGAAACGCGTGAACGCCGCGGGTTCCTTGGTCGCACCGAAGAACAGGTAGGCGTTCTGACCGTAACGAACGGCCGAGACGCGCGTTTCGCGTGTGCCAAAGGGGCTGGACATGCGATCCGTGCCCGTGACCGATGGCAGTTTCATATCCGCTATCGGCTTGCCATGGAATTGCGCGCTCAGTTTTGCCTGGCTTTTCAGGAATGATTCAAGCGATGCGGTGTTGTCCGATGGCAGGGTAAGTTTTTTTACCATCACTAAAACTTCTTTCTCCGGTGTCCAGCTGACAATGGCGTATGGGGAATTTTCGATGCGCCATCCCTCGGGAAAGGTCAACGCCATATTGAGGTCGCGATGGTAGAACATGCGACCGCGTCGTATTCCTTCCTTGGCGCCGTCGCCATACGCCAGTTTGTCGAGCCGCTTGAGATAATCCTCGCGCTTGATGCCGGGAACCGAGAGCGTTTTGAATTTGTCCCCCTCCGCGACTACTTCCTGCAAGCGCTTGTCAGCGCTGGGATGACTCGCGAACACGCCGTGGTAGATACGCGGTTGGCGGTTTTCGGCGGCGGCGCGTTTTTTCTCGAACTCCTCCTGGTTTTTCAGGACGCCGATGACCTTGATCATGGCCTGTGGGTCGTAACCCGTGCGCGCCAGGTACTCCGCGCCGAGGCGATCGGATTCGAGTTCATGATCACGCCCGTAGCCCGAGAGCATGGCGTTACCGAAGACGCTGAACAAATCCTGGGTGGCCTGGATGCCGGTGGCGGCCCCCAGGATGGCCCCCACCACGCCAGTGGCGGTTGCGGCGGAGTGCTGGCGCACCCCGTGACGGGCCGTGACATGGCCGATCTCGTGACCCAGCACGGCGGCGAGTTCGGCCTCGGAATTGAAATAGGCGAGAATCCCGCGGGTGATGTAGATGTGTCCGCCCGGCAGGGCGAAGGCGTTGATCTCCGGGCTGTCGAGCACGGTGAAGTGAAACGTGAGATGAGGGCGGTGGCTTTGCGCCGCCAGTTTCTTGCCGATCCCCTGGACGTAGGCCTGGAGTTCCGGGTCGGGATAGACGCTGTATTGTTGCTTGACCTTGCTGTCGTAGCTGTCCCCGAGCTGAATCTCCTTGGCCTCGGTCATGAACACCATATCCGGTGTGCCCGTGACGGGATTCGTGGCGCAGCTGGAAATAAAGCCCGCCGCGGTGGCGGTCAGAAGAAGGGGGGTTAGAAAATCTCGGAAGCTACGGTTACACATGGCCTTAATCGCGCCATGTTAGCATGGCCGGATGCGGCACACGCAGGTGCAACCGGCCCTTGGACTCGGTGAGCCAGCCGCGCGCGACCACCCGGCGGCCGACCCACTCGGACGGTTTGCCTTTGGTCGCTCCCGACATCCTGTCTCCCGCGACATTAGTGCTTTCCTGCACGTCAAAGTATTTTTTCCAATCCTCGCGCGGTACGGTCAGGGTCACACGAGGCGCGAGATCAAAATACATCAGATGCCGCCCCTGGCCGTGCCGAAGTATCTTGCCTTCAATGAGCTGAAATCCGGTATCGCGCGCGGTCAATCGTTCGGCCGGTTTCGGCGCATAGGCAGGTTCGTTCCACACACCCCGCCGCGCGGCGCGCGCCTCGTGTTCCGCCGCAAGATTGGCCGCGAGCTTTTCGAGGTTGGGCGGAATTGCGATCGCCCACGCCAGGCCCTCGCGCAGCAATCGCTCCCCCGCGTCGCTGCCGTTCGGCAGCCGCACGCGCGCCAGCAGGCGGCCATAATGGTCCCGGTGTTCCTGTTCGAGGACGAGCACCACACTTTTTTTCTCGACCAGGCCCGCGAGGCGTGTGCGTGCTGTCTTGGCGTGCGGCTGGTCCGGCGCGCCGTCTTTTCCGAACTCGGGGGCGTTAACGCCGATCAGTCGAACCTGGCGGCCATCGGCGAGGATGAAACTGTCGCCGTCGAGCACGTGCCGGACTGTTACCGTCTCGTCGGCAACAGAAGTCGTCGAGGCCAGGAGGCTTGAAAACAAAAAGGCGCCCACCCGGAGCGCCCAGAGTAAATGAAATCGCGCGTAGCGCGCTCGGCTCGCCTCCCTCTCCCGCTTTAGCGGGAGAGGGAGTGAGGGTGAGGGTATCCGGGTGAGGGTGACAGTCAGGTGGTTACTTATTTTTTCATGCCGTACTTCTGGCGGAATTTCTCGACGCGCCCGCCGGTGTCCACCAGTTTCTGTTTGCCGGTGTAGAACGGATGACACGCGGAGCAGACTTCCACGTGCAGATCGTCACCCAGGGTCGAGCGCGTCACGAAACTGTTGCCGCAGCTGCAGTTGACCTTGGTTTCCTTGTAGGCGGGATGAATGCCTTCTTTCATGTCATTGATCTCACAGTATTTTCTTGCCCGTACGGACGGGCAGACGGCGAAAGGGGCGCATTGTACGGGGAATCAAAGGGCCGATGCAAGACGGCGGGCAAGCCCAGCCGTGGCGGCTTAACCACCTAACGCTTCATGGAATCGAAGAATTCGCCGTTGTTTTTGGTGGCGCGCAGCTTCTCGAGCAGGAATTCCGAGGCCTCGAGTTCGTCCATCTGGTGCAGCAGCTTGCGCAAGATCCATATCTTCTGCAGCTCTTCCGGGATCAGCAGCAGTTCTTCACGGCGGGTGCCGGAACGGTTGATGTTGATCGAGGGATAAGAACGCTTTTCCGCCAGGCGCCGGTCGAGGTGGATTTCCATGTTGCCAGTGCCCTTGAATTCCTCGTAAATCACGTCGTCCATCTTGGACCCCGTGTCTATCAGGGCGGTGGCAATAATCGTCAGGCTGCCGCCTTCCTCGATGTTGCGCGCGGCGCCGAAAAACCGCTTGGGCCGCTGCAACGCGTTGGCATCGACACCACCCGTCAGCACCTTGCCTGAAGCGGGCACGACGGTGTTGTAGGCACGTGCCAGACGCGTAATCGAGTCGAGCAGAATGACGACATCCTTTTTGTGTTCCACCAGACGCTTGGCCTTCTCGATCACCATCTCGGCGACCTGCACGTGGCGGCTGGCCGGTTCGTCGAAGGTGGACGAGATCACCTCGCCGCGCACCGAGCGCTGCATTTCGGTGACTTCTTCCGGGCGCTCGTCGATGAGCAGCACGATCAAGAACACGTCCGCGTGATTGGCGGTAATGGCGTGGGCGATGTTCTGCAGCATCACGGTCTTGCCGGCCTTGGGCGGTGAGACCAGCAGGCCGCGCTGGCCTTTGCCGATGGGCGCGATCAGGTCGATCACGCGCGCGGTCAGGTTCTCGGTCGAGGCATTGTCGCGCTCGAGCCGGAAGCGGTCCGTCGGATGGAGTGGAGTTAAGTTTTCAAACAGAACCTTGTTCTTGGCTTCATCCGGGTTCTGGAAATTGATTTCGTCGACTTTGAGGAGGGCGAAGTAGCGTTCGGATTCCTTCGGGGGGCGGATGTTGCCTTTGACGGTGTCGCCGGTACGCAGGTTGAAGCGGCGTATCTGTGAGGGCGAGACGTAGATGTCATCCGGCCCGGCGAGGTAAGAGGCATCTCCCGATCGCAGGAATCCGAAGCCGTCTTGCAGGATTTCGACCACGCCCTCGCCGATGATGTCCTCGCCCTTTTTCGCCTGGGCCTTGAGGATCGCGAAGATCAGGTCCTGTTTGCGCAACCGGCCGCCGCCTTCGACGTCCAGGGCCGCGGCCATTTCGGCAAGCTCCGTCGCGGGCTTGCGCTTGAGTTCAGAGAGATTCATTAAATTTGCGTTCATGTGGTCACCGCTTCCGGACGCACCGGGGGCGCTACCGACCCGCCGTGAAGCCCGGGGAATGAATAATCAGGAGTAAGTTAGAAGCAGGAACGTCTTGGAATTTTTATACTTCAGTTAAACCATAGCACCAGTTACAGCCCTCGTCCAGTGCCGAGGGCCGGTGCCGCCTTTACAGATTGCCGTCGATGAATGCCGCCAGTTGCGATTTGGAAACCGCGCCCACCTTGGTGGCCTCGACGTTGCCGTTCTTGAACAACATCAGGGTCGGGATGCCGCGGATGCCGTACTTGGGCGGCGTCTGCGGGTTTTCGTCGATGTTAAGTTTGGCGACTTTGAGTTTGCCCTTGTACTCCTCGGCGATTTCCTGCAGCACCGGGGCGATGATCTTGCACGGTCCGCACCACTCCGCCCAGTAGTCCACCAGCACCGGCCCCTCGGCCTTGAGCACTTCCACCTCAAAGCTGTCATCGCTGATGTTTACAATGCCTTGACTCATGTGTCGCATGCTTCCGTCTGTATTCAATGGGATTCGGCCGGACCGGCTGGCCGCGGGCTGAATGAAAGGTTGATGGCCCATAGTTTGGGCTGAAAAAGCCCTGAAATGCAAGTCACGCCGCCGCCATCCCCTTAAAAGTGCCGCTGGGTAATCAAAAATAATGTAGCCCTGCTGCGCTCGTCTTGCCATTCATATATGCTTGCGCTCCCGTTTTATGAGTGATCACCATCTTACTGACAAGTCCTTCGCCGGACTGAACCTGCCCGAGTCCCTGTTGCGGGCTGTGCACGAGGCTGGCTTCGAGTACTGCACGCCTATCCAGGCCGAAGCCCTGCCGCTGGCACTGGCCGGGCAGGACGTCGCCGGTCAGGCACAGACCGGCACCGGCAAGACCGCGGCGTTTCTGCTCGCCGCCTTCAATTATCTGTTGACGCACCTGCCGGAAGATCGCCGCCCGACGCAGCCGCGCGCGATCATGCTCGCGCCGACGCGCGAATTGGCGGTGCAGATTCACAAGGATGCTGTGGCGCTGGGCGCGCACACCGGATTCAGGCTGGGCCTCGTCTTCGGCGGCACCGGTTACGACACGCAGCGGCGCATGCTGGAAGAGGGCGTGGACGTGCTGATCGGCACGCCCGGGCGCATCATCGATTATTTCAAGCAGCACGTGTTCGACCTCGAGGCGGTGCAGGTGATGGTGCTCGACGAGGCCGACCGCATGTTCGACCTCGGCTTCATCAAGGACATCCGTTTCCTGCTGCGGCGCATGCCGCCGCCCGGCGCGCGCCTGAGCATGCTGTTCTCGGCCACGCTTTCCTACCGCGTTACCGAACTCGCCTACGAGCACATGAACAATCCGCAGTTCGTGCGCATCGAGCCGGACAAGCGCACCGCCGACAAGGTCACGCAAGCGCTGTACCACACGGCGATCGAGGAGAAGATTCCGTTGCTGGTGCACCTGCTGCGCCAAAAGGATCCGACCCGCAGCCTGGTGTTCACCAACACCAGGGACGCGGCGGAAACCATCGCCGCCTGGCTCAAGGGCAACGGCCTGAACGCCGAGGTGCTCTCGGGCGACGTGCCGCAGACGCAACGTCTGCGCATCCTGCAGGATTTCATGGAAGGCCGGCTGCCGGTGCTGGTGGCGACCGACGTGGCCGCGCGCGGTCTGCACATCCCCGACGTCTCGCACGTGTTCAATTTCGACTTGCCGCAGAACGCCGAGGATTACGTGCACCGCATCGGCCGCACCGCGCGCGCCGGCGCCAGCGGTGATGCCGTGAGCTTTGCCTGCGAGCGCTACGTGTTTTCGCTGCCGGAGATCGAGGAGTACATCGGCCACAAGCTCCCGACCCACCCGGTGATGCCGGAAATGCTGCCGATACTGAAGCCGCCGGCCAAACGCGAATACCGTCCCCGCCCCGGCGCCGAACGCGGCCGCGGCGGCCGTTCGGATCGGCACGGGGGCCGGGGGCGCGTGGCGCGGCCTGGGGAGCGCGGACGTCGTCCCGAACGCGAACACCACCACGAGCGCGAAGCACGGCGCCCGGAACCGCAACCGGCGCGCACGCCCGAGCCGGAAGCACGCCCGATGCGTCCACCGGAGTCGCGACCATCTCCGCCGGCGCCCGCATCGGTAAAACCCGCGGCCAGCGCAAAGCCCCTGATCAAACCGCTGGCGCGGCGCACCGGCGGCGATAAACCCGTCATCGGCTGAACCCAACACAGGAGGAAACAATGGCACGCATCATTTTTTCCGACGGCAAAGAGTTGCAAGACCTGCCCGCGGTCCAGAGCCGCCTCGCGCGTCTCGGGATCACGCTGCGCCACTGGCCCGCGCCCATGGACCGCCGTGCGCAGGAGTTGCTCGATAAAAAAAGTCTGAGCGATACCGAGAAAGAGGAAC